>CAIKMX010000025.1 GCA_903828655.1 uncultured archaeon
GGGTATATGAAATTATTTCCCCCCTTGCTTAAATGGTTTTGAATATAATGGTTAAAACTTCTTGTTACAAAAATTAAAGAAGTTATCAGCAATAAAAGAAAATGCCTTTTCTGATGAGTTTGGCGCGGGCGTTTAATGCTACCTTCGATAGCATATCCCCCGGAATTGAACTCCACCACGATAATCTTTAAAAATTCATTAACATCTAATTTCTCATGAAAACTGGAAATATATTTGGGCGATGGTTGAGAAATCTTACATTTATCACAGCAGGAGCGCTTTCAGTTTTATCTCCACAGCAAAATACTTCTTTAGCCCAGGAGACAACAGTAAATGCAAGAGTCCAATCAAAAGAAGGCAAAACTCTCGATAACCTCCTGGTTTCGGAAGAGGAGAAAGTCTTAAGGAATGCAGAAGATTTAAGCAAGACAATTCCAAAAGAGTTTGAAAGAGAAACACGAGACAATTATGTCATCTACAAAGATAAGGAGCTAACGATAGGAAATGTGGTCGGAGAGGGAGGAATCCCCCAGATGAGCGGTAAGGGAAGGACCGTTATCATAAGGGGCGGAAAGGATTTGTATACAGGATTTTTTGACTACACCTATCCAGGAAGAGAGAAGGGTATTTTTATAGAAGGAGAAGCAGCGGGAAGAGTTTGGAATTTTGTGTTCCTTAAAGATACAGAAACAATCAAACCAGCAACAAGACAGGCAGACTTTGATTATTTCACCGAAGGCTCTCAATGGTGGGTCACAGAAACTCATTTAGGAAGATTCAAAACAGCAGTTGATTATGCGAAAACATTTACATCTATATCCTCCGGAGAAAGAAAGAAAAATGATGATTTGTCAAAAATTCCTGTAAGAACTAAAAAAGCAGATGAGTCAAAAATAAGAAAGTATAATGAAATAATTGGGAGATTTATGACTAACTATGGGAATGTTAAAGATAGCAAAACAAATATCACTCAAATCTCTATTGATGATCTGTTTATTAAAGAAGAAGAGAGAATTTTTGAACTTGCAAAGAGAGTTGGGGAGTCTCTTCATGACAAAAATGCAAGAATGGATAAGTTCCCCAACGGATTAGTTATGTATCATGAACCTTCACTAGTCGTGGTTGGAAATGCTTACGGTGGCAATGGTAATTTTATTATTAGATTTCCTAAGGGAGATCTTGCTATAGGATATGAAAATACCAATCTGAGAAAGGACATAGCTCCCAACGAAGAGAGCATCGCAGAAGCGAAGAAAGAAATTGCCAGGATTTTTATTCTTACCTGTTCAGGCAAAAAAATCGGTTTAACTAGTCAGAATGTAAATATCACTTATACCTTTAAGGAAAATGTTGGTTGGATAAGAAGAGAAATAAATCCACGAAGAATAGAAAATTCCGAAGACAAAGAGTTAATCGAAAAATATATTTCAAGCGGGGAAGATTTTAAAAATAAGGACCTTAATAAAATTCCGGTTAGAGCAAGAATTGTTCCCGCAGAACAATTAAAAAGATACACTTCATTGAAAGAAACAATTGAAGGCGCATACCCTTTAGAAAAAGCCAAAGATTAAAACGTTTATTTTCTTCTATAAAACTTAGTTATTCTATACCCTACATAAAGAGCGATAACAATAAGTAAAATAGCAACAAAAGAATACTGCAAGAAACTTACAAGCTCAGCCCAAGTGTCTTTGAAGATGTAACCAATTGAACAGAAAAGAAGGGCATAAACTGCCTCTCCCAATAAAACAGCAAGAATAAATTTTTTTGAATTTAATCTTTCAAAACCACTTATATAATTTACAACAGGCCCCAAACCTCCAGAAATAAATCTAGTAACAAAAACAAAATAAAAACCATAATTCCTTACTGATGATCTCGCCTTACCTTCGTTCTTTGCAAACCATTTATATCTTTTAAGATAGTTTATTACAGAAACTGAGAATCTTTTCGCAATAAAATAGGTTCCGATATCTCCAATAATACTTGCAGCAAAAACCAAAAGAATAAACAAAAACAATCTTGGAACCGTAGTCAAAACAGAAGCATACGAAGAGATTAACAGAGTCATACCCGGGATAATCGCAAAAGAACCTGCAACGATTATAAAAAACAAGGTATAATATCCAAGGACACTTGTCAGAATTGTCGAAAGTATGATCGCCATATTAAACAATCTTCTTATTTAATTCTTCAACAACTAAGGAGCAATTCAGTTTATTTTTCTTGCATATACTGTCTAGAGGAACTCTAAAATTTGTCTTGTTAGAGTTTGTTTTCAATTCATTCACCAAGTCACTTTCAGAAAGGTTAAATCTGCGTATTATTGTTCTTGGAGTCATCCAAGATTCTATTTGTGTAAAGTTTGCATTTTTAATCTCTCTCTGCTGATCTTTAAAAGAATGATAGTGATTAACCGCACTTTTAGAAAGTACAAACGCAAGAAGTACTAAACTAAGAAGTAAAGCCATATAAAGTATAATTCTCTTCACCCTCTCTTTGCCTACCATAATTATCTAATCAAAATGAACTATAAAAGCTTGATGGAATTAAAATCTACAGAAGACAATTTCAAAAGTGTTTTAAACCTCTAAAGCATCACATATACATGAAAGTACTGTTCGGGGTATTTGATTGGGGACTAGGACACGCCACAAGGGATAGCCCAATCATAGAAGAGCTTTTGAAAAGAGGCCATAGCGTTGATATCATTTCAACAGGCAGAGCTATGAATCTTCTGAAGGCCCGTTTTAGAAAAAGATGCAAGTATTTTGACGTATCGAGTATATATGTCCCCTACCCAAAACATCGATTCTTTGCTTTTAGCTTTGTGATTAATACCCCCAAGATGCTTTCAACAATAAAAGCAGCGAGAAAGATTTCTGAGAAGATAATCTCTAAGGGAAATTATGACACGGTTATCTCGGATTGCCGATATGATGTGTATGATCGTGTCGACAATTCTTATATGATAAACCATCAACTTAGATTTAAAGCCCCTCCTATTGCGGAGCACGCTATAGAAAGATGGCTTAAATCAATAATGAGCAAATACAAGTATGTAATAGTCCCAGATTTTGAAAATAATAGTTTAAGTGGTGCGCTGAGCCATAACCTGAGATATCTAGACAAAAATAAAATAAAATATATCGGAATCCTATCTCATGTAAAGAAGAAGAAAGTAAAGGAAGATATAGATTATTTTATCACTATTTCCGGACCAGAACCGCAGAGAACAATCCTTGAAGAACATATTCTTCCAATTCTGCCTCTTCTAGATGGCAAAATATTTGTAACATTGGGCAAACCAGAAGAAAGCTGTCAGGTGTCCTCTAATAGAAAGATAACTATTTGCGGATTTCTTAACTCCAAGGAACAAGAAAAAATGATGAATCGCGCAAAGTTTATTGTTACAAGATCCGGCTATACAACCGTTATGGAAATTGCAGAACTCAATAAAAAAAATGTTCTGTTCATCCCTACTCCCGGCCAAACTGAACAAGAGTATTTAGCAGATTTATATGAAAAAAAAGGATATTTTCATCATGTCCACCAAAATAAAATGAATTTAGTAAAAGACATTGAAAAAGCGAAAAAGTTTACGGGATACGCTCCTTTATGGAAGACAAAAGATTCAATCAAGAGGTTTATTGAGGTGATTGAGGATGATTAAACACTTTTTTTCTATAGTTATTCCGGCACATAATGAAGAACACTATATTAGTAAGACACTTGAATATCTTAAAAAAATAGACTATCCAAAAAGATCTTTTGAAGTAATTGTCATAGAGAATGGATCTACTGATAAAACCTATGAGGTCTCAAGTAAGTTTCAGTCTAGTTTAGTTAAAGTTTACACATCAAAAGAAAAAGGGGTTTCCAAAGCGAGAAATTTTGGAGCCGCAAAAACTTCTAAAAAAAGTGAATGGATTATTTTTCTAGACGCAGATACAATAATAAAAGAAAATTTTCTGAATGAGTTGAATGATTATTTGTTTAAAAATAAAGGTTATTCTGTGGGGACTACAAAAGTTATGCCAAGTAACAGGGGCCCAACTGCAAGATTTTGGTTCTCCGTTTACAATTTAATGCACAAAATAACAAAGAGCTCTTTTGCTATACAAATGGCAGACAAAAAATTATTCCTTCTTGTAAAATATGATGAGAGTCTGACTTTTACTGAGGATCTCAAACTTATAAACGATTTGCGGAAGTATGGGAAATTCCTATTTTTAAACACTGATCAGGTGGAAACCTCTACCAGGAGATTTGAAAAAATTGGATGGATAAAACTTTTATTTAAGTGGCTACACGAATCTTTAATAATGAACGAACAGTCTAAACGTGAAAAGGAGTATGAGGTTATAAGATGAGTATCATAGGAGGTTTGACAGGTTTTCTTGCAGTTCATTACTATTTAGCTTATCTTTTCTTATTTTTAGGGTCTTTTTTTGAAACGTTAATAGGACCAGGATTTTTTATTTATGGGGAGTTTATCTTCTTGGCAGGAGCGATATTGGGAGGTACTGGAGTTCTTAACATCTGGTTAGTTGCGCTTGCATGTATTACTGGAGGTTTTCTTGGAGACAGCGCAAGTTATTTTATTGGGATAAAATATGGAAAGGGGTTTGTAAGCCATTTCCTTCATAAGAAGAACAAGTATCTAACATTGAAAAATTATACTAAAGCAAAAATATTTTTTCAGAGACATGGAAAAAAATCAATCTTCTTTGCAAGATTACTCGGTCCCCTTTCTTGGATAACACCTTTCCTGGCAGGAACATTACATGTGAAGTATAAAGATTTCCTGAAGTACAATATCCCCGGAGTTATAGTTGGCATCGGGGAGTTTATGATTGTAGGTTATCTTTTCGGTTTCTCATATAACTTGTTTTTGCCTAAAATTGAAAAATATATACTCTATATCCTAATTGCCTTAATTATTGTAATTGTGATCTACAAATTCTCTAAAATAGATGGATATAAAAAAAGGAAGTCATAAGATTAAAAAGCTATTTAAATTAAAATTAACCGAAACAATAAAAAAAGATGGGAAAAATAAAAGACTGGAAAAATGAAATTGCAGAGCATAAGTATATGCTCCTTCTATCAATCTTCTTTTTAATCCTAGCAATTATCTTGGATTATTATGCGGGCATTTATGTAACAAAAATCCCTGCTGTTCCAGTTCCGGATTTGATACTTGATCATCTACCGACACTAGATTTAGATTTTATATTCGTATATGGATTCATTTCTATAATCGCGATAATTTTCTTTTATCCATTGTTCTTTAATGTAAAAGATCTCCACAAAGTCATTGGCCAATTCAGTCTGTTGGTAGCAGTTAGATCTGCTTTTATATGCCTCACCCATATTGGTATTCCCCAAGAAGCGCTTGTATTTGATATCCCCCACATAATTTCGTATATCAGTTTTAAAAACGATTTATTTTTCTCCGGGCACGTATCAGTAGCATTTTTAGGTTTTCTATTGTTCAAAGATAAAAAGATAAAATACTTTTTCCTTGTCTCATCAATAGTTATGGCTGCAGTAGTCTTATTGATGCACGTTCACTATTCCATTGATGTTCTTAGTGCGTTTTTCATAACCTACGGCACATTCAAGATTGGAGAATGGTTCTTCAAGAAGATAAATCACTACTAAAAAAGTATTCTTAACAAACTAACATAAAATTGCTCCTAACAACCCCTTAGCAATACACATTACCTATTATCGCTCGCCCTTCGGGCTCGCTTTTAGGTATCAACACATTCTAAGGTTTTGGCAATGTTATCAATTTACATCTTAGGCAACATAAAAAACAAAAGCTCCCAACACAACGATTCCTCCACAATTGTTACCAAATAAAGTTTAAACAATCATCGTAAGCACAGTTATAAGAAGTATTCCCAATGCCAAAGCTGCAATTATCCATTTTGAAGTGTGCTCACGAGCTTCTGGCAAGAAATTAGATGCACCAATATATATGAATTCTCCAACAAAAACTGCAAGTATTATCGCAAGAGCCTTTTGGGGGATTGCGACAAGATTTGTGGCCAAAACTCCTGCAACAGGAGCAAGAGCATCAAGTATAAGGAATGTAATTGTGCTCTTCATATTCTGTTTGTTCTTAAGCATCATTATTACTGTATTTATTCCATCAGTAAAATCATGAAATATAACTGCAAGAGCTACAATCAATCCTGTTGCAGCATTTACCTGAAACGCTGCCCCAATTGCTGCCCCGTCCAAGAAACTATGCAATACAAGGCTCCCAGCACCTATAGGGCCCATTATATGCCCATGTGAATCCTCCTCATGATGTTTTTTACATTCATGCTTACAATCGGAATCTTCCAAATCATGATGGTGTGTAAGGAAAAACTTCTCAAGCAGACTATAAACAAAGAAAGATAAAACTACTATAAGAAAAATATATCTTGTTGGAAAGCCGACACCCCCTGCAATAGAAAGACTTTCTGGCAGAATTTCGAGGAATGAAACTGCAACCAAACTTCCTGCAGCAAATGCAAAGAAATAAGGCAAGAACTTTCTAAGTTTTATTATAACCAAACCACCAATGATTGTTGAAACAAATGTCACAATAGCTAGTATAATCAACAGCGTGTTCATGTTTTACATAAGAATTCTGAATATATAAGGCTTATGAGATAATCTGGTCATTATGTTTTGATTTGCCAATGCTTAAAATTAAAATGGACAAAGATTTCAACGGATGAATACATTACCAAACATCCCTCCACCGGTTTTACCAAACAGTTATCAGAAAGTTTAAAAACTAAATCTCTTCAAGGTTTTTATGGTAAGATATAGAACACTTGAAGAACTTGAAATAGCTAGAATAAATAGGCAGAATAATCAAGATAGTTCATCAACTCTAAAAGGACTAGTTGCAAATTTTTTAACTCCGGCAGTTTGTGCCGGTTCAATATTTGCTGCAGCATGGTCTTCAAGGAATAGTGCCTACCAAGGACTTTATATGGTTGGTGCGGGCATAGCCGGTATGGCAGCAGGATTCTTTGCAATCACACCTGTCCTAAAATATCTTTCTAGAAATGAAAAAGAAGGTAGAGACTAACAGCAATAAAGTTTATCTTTATCTAAATGTGAATAATCTCCAAAAGGATTTCCAGATTTTCTTATATTCTCCATCATCTCCTGATTTCCAGGCAATTCCTTTCCCTTCAGAACAAGTATCTCACGACTCTTTCTTATTGCATCGCATACTTTAATGTTAAGGGGGCATTTCTTTTCACAAGCCTTGCAAAGAGTACACTGAAATACAATTTTATCAATAACTCTGTCAGAAAGAACAATTGCCTTTCCACGCGGAGAAACAGCTTCTTCTTTCAAAACCTTAAATACCGGGCAAAGAGATTTGCACATTCCACATTTTACACAAGGTCCAAGAATATCAGTTATCTCTTCAAGTAAATTCTTAACCTCAACAATATCCTCTTCAGTTTCAATTCTTTTAACTTTTTTCTTTGCCTTAATCATTTTGTTAATATCCTTTTTTACTTTTTTCTTAACCTTTTTTTCTTCTGCCATCATACAACCTTCCCCATATTGAATTTATTTTGAGTATCGCATCTTTTTTTAATATTTATCAAAATCTTTCTATCGTTAGGTTCAATAAAATCTTTCTTCAAAAGCCCAATTCCATGTTCGCCAGAAATCTTCCCGCCAAGTTTTTTTACAATCTTCATCATTTCAGGAATTAATTTTTCCTGTTCTTTTGAAAAGCAAGGATGTAATATCCCGACGGAAACATGAGCAAAAACGGGAATCTGATTGTGCTCAAACCAAGGCATCATTCTTTCAAATCTATCAAGCATCATCTGAGGATCTTCAATTCTTACATAACCCTTTTGTGCAAGTATAGGATAAACTTTATCTCTTTTATCCATCAATTCTTCATACTCAACATCCTTCAAATCACCATCTTCAGACTCAAACTCTACAATAAGGTGATATTGGTTATCCAAATCAAGCCAAGAAGATATTTGTTTATCCAAAAACTCAATCATGCTCACCTCTTTTTCTCTTTTCAATTCTCTAGTAAATTCAGCAACCTGCTCAATAGAATCACAAGGAATCAATCTTGCAGTTCTCTCTTTACGATGAACAAGTTTTAAACTCGCACGAACAATCACTCCACTAGTACCCTCCATTCCAACATAATCTGAAATTTCAGTAGCTCCTTTTTTAGATAATGCCCCATAAGAATCAACAACTTCAATCCAGTTTATCCATCTCGAAGTATCTCCATATTTGATTGCGCGACTTCCAACAGCATTTGTTGCAATCATCCCCCCAATAGTACAAACAGAGTGTGAGGAAGGATTTACTGGAAATTCCAATCCATAAGGCATCAAATAAGCTTGCAGTTCATCAAGCACAACGCCAGCCTCAACATCAACCGCCCTTCTCTCAATATCTAAGTTTGTTATTTTATCCATCTTTGACAAATCAAGTACAACATCATTCTGTGGTACCGCCCCTCCAACCAATCCAGTCCCGCCGCCACGAATAGTTATTCTGCTGTTAAGCGCCGCAGCAGCTTTAACATCAGAGATTGTTTTAGGAAAAATAACATTCGTCGCCTTTCCTTTAAGTTGCGACGCGTCTATCTCATATGGTGAAAATACTGGCTTGCTTATTGATTTATGTTTTATGTTTTTCATTGTTGCCATTGTAGTTTTTCTTTTGAACCACCAATTTTCTTTTTTCTAAAAAGAAAAGAGTGTTTTGACTTTGTTGTTTTAGTTTTCATGTTAGTATCCCCATTCAAGTTTCCAATTTAGATATTTATCATCTTCATAAATTTCACTTCCCTTAGAGGTTAATTGAGCACCATAGATTTTACCGTCTCTAATTTCAATTTTAATTAATCCTTTTTCCTCAAGACTTTTTAGTAATGTCTCTGCATCCTTCTCAGATATATTTGTTACATTGGCTATGCCTTGTGGATCTCCCTTATTCCAAAACTCTATACCATACAAAACTTCAAATTCATTTTTTGTTATTTCCATCATTTCCTCATCCCATTAGAATTTAATTTTCTCAAAACAAATGAAGAAAACTCCTCGCTTCTTGCATCAGCAGTCTGTATATTTGAATAGCATAAACCACAAGGAGAAATTATTTTCTCCGCTTTAGGAGTAGTATACTTTGATTTTTTCTTAGCAGCAGCCCTTGCAATCTCAGGATAGTTTGCCCTCATTCCTCCTCCAGCCCCGCAACAAAAAGCATTTTCTCTTGAAAGAGGAGATTCTAAAATAATTCCTCCAAGTCTCTTAATAACCTCTCTTGGTTGATCGTATATTTGACTATAACGTCCAAGATGACATGGATCATGATAAGCAATCAATTCCTTTTCTTTTTCAGAATTAGAAGAATAATCAATTCCTTTTTTCTTTAATGCATTTAATATCGTAACCGTAGCATGCTCAACTTCAATATCTGCCTCTTTCCATCCAGGAGTTAAATCAGGATAAACATGTTTGAAAGTGTGATAGCATGAAGGACAGTTAGTAACAATTTTCTTAATCCCCCTAGATTTAAACAACTCGAGATTCTTTTGAGCAAGCTTCTTAACATCCTTCTTATATCCCGCATTTAAAACAGGCAAACCACAGCATACTTCATCAGCAGGAAGCATTAAGAAATCTATCCCCAACTTATTAAATATAGTCTTATAGTTCTCCATCTCAGTCTTCAGAACCCCCTTTGTCAAGCATCCCGGATAGTACAAAGTCTTTCCTCCAATGCCCAAAACAGATAATATTCCCATGTTATTGCTATAAATCAGTGATATTTAAGATTAATTGTTATAGACTACTAATTATGCCAGAAGGATATACAACCCCAAACCTATCATAACCGCCCCAGAAGCGACTTTCATCCAAACTCTCTCTGTAGATGTCCACTTTTGAAGTTTCTCAGGACTTGCCCCCTTGTATATCACCAGAGTTATTATCAAAAGTGGCAAGATAAATATTAAATTATATATAAGTAAATAAGAAAGCGCAAATGTCTTATTTATTGACATCATAGTCAAAATAGCAACATAAATTCCTCCAGTACAAGGCAATTCAAACAAACTTACAACAACCCCTAAAAGCATAATTGCTGGAATCGTTCCTCGTTGCATTATTTTTTCCATTAGAGGTTTAGCTTTAGGTGAAATTACAAGCTGGGGTCCAATATGAGGCATTAAAACATCCTTGAATTGCCATAAACCTAAAACTAATACTAAAACTCCAGCAAACAAATAGATAAAATGAGTTATTGAGGTAAAAGACTGTATTACTTGGAATATTCCAAAACCTGCAAGAAAATAGGTAACAAAAACAACAAAGCTATAAAGTAATCCGGCACGCAACGCTCTTTGTGAAGAACCAATCTTAAGCAAACTAATCATAAGGAATATCAAAACCCCAAAAGCACAAGGATTTATTGAGTCTATAAGTGCAGAAACAACTATTGTCCCCATTGTCAATTTTTGTTTATTACTCGCCTCATCAACAAAACTAACCGGCTTAAAGTTCTTTACAGCACTCTCTAAATTTTCAATAATAGTTAAATTTCCTCCCTTATCTCCCTCAAGATAAGAATACTGTTTTCCGGTTCCATTTAATCTCTCAATAACTAAAAATGGCGTTCCTCGAGCATCAATAGGAATACTAAATCCAGAGGTATAATAGTTAAATTTGTCTCTTCCATCAGCATCAGCAATACTAAATCTCTGAAGAGAAACACTTGTATCATTTTCCATCTTCTCTAAAATTCCAGAAGACTCAACATTTGCACAATGAATACATCCAGGTCTCCAAAAGTAATAGATATTTGTGTCTTTTACAGTTTGCATTTCCGCAGAGCCCACAACATTGGCTGCAGAGACAAAAAAACTTGCCAGTACAAACATCAAAATAACCGCAGGTAAAACCCGATATAAGACTTTCTTCATAAAATCTCAAGGAAAAATCGTTTTATAAAGATTAGGGTACAACTGATTTCTCGCTAAAACTCCATTTCAATCCTTAACTCAAGAAGGGCATTAATATATCTTCCAATAATTCTCAAATGATGGAAAATCTCTCTTTCATCGTCCCCCGCTTTCTTATAGAAGTTGAAGAAATTAAGATAAGTCTTCTTGTCTATTTCTGAAAGTTGGTCTATCTTCGCTCTATCAAATTTGTAGAATAATTCATAATAAAGATCTAGCTGATCTTTAACCAAAGAAGCAATCTCTTTGATGTTCTTTAAATTTGAGCTTGAAAACCCTGCAGTAAGATCATGAGCGATATTCTTGAACTCATCCCCAATTAACTCAAGAAGATAAAGATTTGCAAAAAGAAGACTTGTTTTATGAGACTCTTTATTTGCTATTTTGTTAAGGATTCTTATGCAATAATCATGGAACTTATCAAGATTAATATCTACCTCGTGCATATGGTTAAGAAGAGAAGGATCATTTGTATTTATAGCTTCAAGCGTTTCCTCTGCCATCTGTTGTATTAAAAGAAAAACTCTTCTTAGAGAATTATCAAACTCCTTACTTGTAAGCTCTCCCATCTCCTTTATCCTTATGTAGTCTTTTCCGTGCTCGATTATTTCAAACCCAATGAATCTATCAACAAAACCATGAAGTACTTCTATAATCTTAACCTTCTTCCCTTCCTTCTTGTATTTTGGATCATACTTATGATGAGTAAGAAATTTGTAAGGGCTCTCTAAGCTGCTTTCAGGATTGAACTTCACAACGACTTCATCATATCCCTCCCTATAGACTCCCATGAAGTATTTCCAGATAGTAGGTATATCCATCCCAGTTATATCAAACTCTGTTTTTTTGGTTTCGCCATTTCGATAAGTTGAAATAAACAGCCCATTCTCTTTCTCAATAAGATCAACTTCCTTTCCAGCTTCGAGATTAAATCTTTTAGTCCACTCACTAGGCAGAGTTATAGTTAGGGTATTGTGCCCCTGCTTGATTATCTTCCTTCTCATTGATGTAACCATATTTCACTATATTTAAAGGTTTTTGCACTATACTCACTAGTGAAATTAGGGTCCTATATAGTCCTATATATTCATAAGGGGAACCCTCTCAAAATATCCCTCACTCTGTTAAGATATTGAGCAGTATGTCAGTAGAGAAATATATTGACTATTAATAAATCCTCATCAAAGTTCATGATTTAATGAATCAAGATAAACAGGATAATCAAGACGATTTAAAGTTTCTATCCCCTGAGAACTGGGTATTTCATGGACATATTGCAGACAGGGTCAAGACCGGAGAATATCAAAAGATAATGCCCTACTCCGCAGAATTCGTAACTACTCTAAACTGTACGAACCGATGTCAAATTCCCTGTGCATACCAACCAATAAAAGTTGTTGAAGGAGTTCAGGAAAGAAATGATTTCAGAAATCCCTACTGCCACATGCCTAGTACTGAATTCGCATTAGGCCTTCTTGATAAGATTATCGACGGAGGAGTTAATGGAATAATATTTACCGGAGGAGGAGAGCCTTTCATGTTTTCGGGTTTAGAGACTCTTATCGCCCATGTCAAACAACGTGGAGGAGATTCCGTTCTATACACAAATGGAAACTTCCCCTCTCCTGAAAGAGTAAGAAAGGCAATAGAGGGCGGACTAAAACTTGCAAGAGTAAGTCTAAGTGATGCAAACGAACAAGGGTATATTGAATTCCATAAACCTCTAAATCCAAGAGGGGCGCTTCAAAGGGCAATTGGAACAATTGAGGAATTAGCAAGAGGTTCGCTTAGAAATCCAGATATGACTTTAGGTATCGGAGTGGTTATAAATAGGATTAATAAAGACCATCTAGTTGAAACTGCTGAAAAGATAAGAGAAATCTCAGATAAGACGAAGGGAGGTATTAACTTCGTTACATTTAGGCCCGCATTTGATTATTATTCAAGCAATCAACTTCCAGCAGCTCTTCTAGACGCCGCCCACGAAACAGTGGAAGGTCCGGTAAGAAAAATTCTACAAGAAGCTGGAATAAAAGTAGCTAACGTCCATTGCAGATATGAAGCATTAAAAGAGAATACAAGAGACTATAAGGAATGCCGAAGCACAGGATTATATGTTGAGGTGACTCCAAGTGGGAAGTTATGTCTTTGCTGTGACAGAAACTTTAATCGGGGGTATATCATTGGAGATCTAACCAAACAGACGCTTGAAGAGATATGGAATGGAGAAGAAAGAAAATCTGTTCTTGAGCATGTTAATTCAAGAAAGTGTAATATCTGCCCCCCTGCCTGCAAGTCTCACGAGACCAATAGACTTTTTGAAAGATTAGAAAAGATGAGAAGAGCAGGAAAAACAGCAGAAATTAGAGATTGGATTGATGAACACGCATCAAAACCAAAACCCAAAATGTTTAATTTCTAAGGATTTAATTATTATCAATATTCTCCATAGTGAAGTCAGTGTTATATATAGTCCCATATATTCACAATGGACAATTGATAAAAGCAAAGTTAAAGAGGTTCTATTATGGTAAATACACTAGAACAAGCAGCTCAAACTGCTCAACCAACAGGCTCAACAGTTCCGACAGCACCAGCAATTCCGGCGAGAACACCATGTGTAAATCCGGGGTGTGAAGTTATAGCCAAAGTTGATAAGAGATACCAGATAGGAAGCAAGCAATACTGCCCTGACTGTTATCATTTTGTTATATTGGAAGACTAGAGATAAGTTACACAAAAACTTATTTCCACCGCGCATGCCCAAACTGAATGATCAAATCAGAGTCACTCTCAATTTCCGGCGTGTCGCACGCTCCAAAGCAGCTTCCAAGCCAGGTTTTGAACACAACCTTCGGGAATTTTTCTTGAAGGGAGTTTGTAATAGATAAAGAATATGGCTTTAAGCCATCAGGAAGCTGTAGCAATACGGATTTAGCATCAGTTGAACTAATTTCATTTACAATCCTATCTAACTCAAGTTCATATCTTTCTTGCAAATCTTTCAAATCAAATCTTTTCGATGTGGAATCCGAGCCCATATAATCTTATAAATCAAATTTAAGGTTATAAATCTTATGAAAGATGCATTAAAAAGAACTTTAGCCTACCTTAATCGTCTAGGACAAGCAAAGGTTTACAGTGGAGAGTTCTATACCACCGGTCATCCTGATCACCAAGTTGTTTATGCATCAATAGAATTTATAGGAGATTTTGAACTTGGACCAGGACTTGAAGAAGTAATAAATGAACAGATAAATCCTAGTGGAGTTATTAATGTTCCAGCAAGTATAAGATTTATCGGAATAAAAACTCTTGAGGGGAAGATGAAGGGAAAGACAAGATACACTGCAGAAATAATTCCCAACTCAAAAGATCCTAAAGAATTGGCTGTAGCTACTAGAGAATTCCTTATTAGGCTACCTCGTGCCCTAGAGAACATACTCGTTCAAAGAAAGATAGACATAAGCAAAGTTGGAAAAGAAGTTTTAAGAAGAGGAAGACAGCCTTATCGGTAGACCAAGATTAAAGATCAAATTCATCAATAAAACTTACTATAGCTCGGTATCTTTCAAGAAATCTAAATCCCTTATCAGTCAAACTAATCTTCTTGTCTCCTTTATCTTCTCCTATTTCCCTAACTAAACCTCTTTCAACAAGGAGAGTATAATATTCTTTAAAACTTGCAGAAGACAGTCCGCACTTCCTAAGTAGGGGAGTAGGCCTAACCGAATTATGATTTTCTTGTACTAATCTAAGAATATCTTTCATAATCTCCAACTTTCCTCTTTTTACCATAGTCAGTTGCCAACTTTTCTTAGAACTCTATAGAGAATTGCCATGAAAAGCAGTATGGATATAATATAAATTCCAACACTATAAGGTTGCCAAAATTTAGGAATAAGTGTGTCAATAATGTTTAGAAAGAAGAATATAAACAATAGGAGATAAACTCCGAGCAAACCCCTTCCCCGATTTTTCTTAGAATCTTTATAGGCCACAAAGAGAATGAATGCAGCGAATAAAAAGAATATAACATTCAGAAGCAAGGATATCCATCTTTCCCTAAAGAGGATGCCTAAAAATGCAATTATTAAAGCAAGGGCATTAAAAAAGTACATTCTTCCAACTTCATTGTTCCATCTCTTCCACATAACACTATAAAGCAAATAGAATACTGCCATAGAACTTGAATACATAAATATAAACAAGGAAACCGGAAATATTAACTCAGGAGAGATTGCAATAAGATCATTAACTAAAGTTAAGAAAAACATAACAAAATATCTAAAGAAATATGCAATAGCAAAAAACAAAAAGGCCAATCTAAAATATTTTATACCCTTATACGAACTCAGTTCATACATTTCCCTAGTTGAGTAATAAATCATCAGACTGCATATTATAATTACAAATGAATAAATCAACTGGGAGGCCAGTTCTGGCGGAAATAAAAATTCTATTGGTGGTCTCATATTACTTATCTCCTCAGTAAAACTTGTATTTAAACATTTATAAGAGAAGTGGACTTGAAATCCACATTGTTTATAAAGAAAAAATATTTCAGTTGAACTAGAGGATAAAAATGAACACAAAGATTACCTGGCTTATTGTTGGAATAATTATTGGTTTAATTATCGGAGGAGTTGTAGGATATTTCTGCTTGAATAAAATAAACAATCCGGGGAGGGGCAATTTTGCAAAACTTGGAGAAGTGCAATTAACAGATGAAGAGAAGGCAGAATTAACATCCACTTTTGAAAATAATCAAACAGATATAATTTCTTATTGCCAGCAGAATCCTATGAACTGCCAATACTATTGCAGAACAATCAATCCAGAAAATGTTATGTGCAATCAGGTTATGAACATGAGCCGAGGCATGTATACAAGAAGATGAAACAACAATCAGTCATAAAAATAGATGATGTATGGAAAAAGTACGAAATGGGAGAAGCAGAACCGCTTATTGTTCTTAAGGAAATCAGTCTCAATATAAATCGCGGAGAATTTGTTGCAATTACTGGTCCTTCAGGTAGTGGAAAAAGTACAATGCTAAATATTGTTGGTGCTTTAGACAGACCATCCTGGGGAAAAGTTTACCTTGATGGGAAAGACATCTCATCGATGAGCGAATCTAACTTAGCAATATTGAGAGGAAAAACTATTGGATTTATTTTTCAACAATTTAATTTATTAAAAAATTTAACTGCCTTGCAAAATGTTATGCTTCCAATGGAGGCTATAGATACTCCTGAGCATGAAGCTAAGGAGAGAGCAGAAAAACTTCTTATTTCTCTTGGTCTGGACGACAGAATGAATCACAAACCGAATCAGCTTTCGGGAGGGCAGCAACAAAGAGTTGCAATTGCCCGTGCACTCTCAAATAACCCTGAAGTAATACTCGCTGATGAACCTACAGGTAATCTAGATAGTAAAACCGGAAAATTTGTTATGGACTTTCTAGGAAAATTAAACAAAGAAGGAAGAACAGTGGTTTTGATTACTCACGATTTAGATTTAGTTACTTACGCAAAAAGAGTAATCCATATAAAGGATGGAATGATAGAAAGACAAGCAAACATTAGTAAAAATAAAAAAAGAGGAAAAAAATGAAAACAAAATCAAATATATTCTTTGTATTGCCTAGGGTACTCTTAATTTTACTTTGCATTAATTTTGTTTCATCTTCTGACACAAGCGCAATTTCATGCGCTCCACAAATCACACTAGTTAATCAGGACCCAAGCCCGGCAGTTCCAGGAGATTATGTTAAAGTTCTCTTCCAAGTATCTGGCATAAATCAGTATTGTAAAGGACTTAAAGTAGAATTGCAACCAGACTATCCCCTTTCTCTCGACACGAATGATAGTACAGTTCAAACGCTGGGAGGCACAACATTTGCTCCAGGATACAGTGGGGCATGGAATATCCCCTATAAACTAAAAGTTTCTCCAGATGCGCTAAATGGCGACTACAATTTAGATTTAAAGTATTATGCTGGTCAAAGTTCAAATGCTATCTCAATCCAAAAGAGTTTTACAATTACCGTAACGGACTCTCAAACTGCATTTGATGCAGTTATACAAGAAGCGAGCAGTTCGGGAGTATCTATTGCACTAGCAAACACAGGAAAATATGCCGCTAATTCAGTAATTGTTAGAATACCTGAGCAAGAGTCTTTTGCTGTAACTGGAACTAATGGCCAAATGGTTGGAAATCTTGCAAGTGGAGATTATACTATAGTTAGTTTTACAGTATCCCAAAGAGCTAGAGCAGGAAACTTTTCACGAAACGGCGTAAGACCCCCAACCAATTCTTCAGAGTCTGGAAATTATCCCCAAAATGTTTCAGCAATTTCAAATAACCTTAAGTTTGATATTTATTATACAGATAATATCGGAGAAAGAAGAATTGTAAACATGCAACTTCCACTTAATCTTGGAAACTCTTCGATGATGGGAGGATTCGCATCAAGGAGCGGAACAAGAACAACCAGTCAAAGCACCGGATTTAACTGGACAGCATTCCTTATCTTTTTAGGATTAGTCGTAATAGGATATATAGTTTACAAGAAGTACCCAGGAAAAGTTGACAATCTTTTTAAAGGAGATCAAAAAAAGCATTCAGACGGTGTACCCGGTTGGGTTAAGAATGCAAAAGACAAGGAGAAGAAGTAATTTCTATTTGAAAGATGAAATTAAAAAAATCTTTCCAGCTCGCAGTTAACATTTTTGTTCATAGTAAACTAAGAAGCTGGCTAACTATTATAGGTATTGTTGTAGGTATAGCCGCAGTCGTAGGTATTGTTTCTATGAGTCTTGGCGCACAGCAACAGATAGAACAAAGACTCGGAAGTCTTGGCGCGGATGTTCTGACAATTAGCCCAGGTGCACAAAGAGCATTTGGAGGAGGATTTGGTGGTGATGGACCAAGAGGAGATCAAATAACCAGTTCATCAACTCAAAAAAATCTTACTGCGAAAGATGTAATTGTAATAAAAAGTGTCCCTAATGTAAAATACGTTATGGGGCAGGTATCGGGTCAAGCAGATGTTGTATACTCCAGCAAAACAAGTTCTCTCAGCATCAGAGGAGTTGATACCAGTATATGGAAATACATTACTACTGAAACTCTAAGTTCTGGAAGATTTTTAGATGGTTCAGATGCATATTCCGTAGTCATAGGAGATAATGTCGCCAATTCAGTTTTTGGTAAAGAAATTCCCCTAAACACAAAAATAAGTATTGAAGGGGTATCATTTAATGTTGTGGGGATCATAAGTGGAGGAAGAGCAATATACATGCCCTTATCACAAGCAAGAGTTGCAATAGACAAGGCGGGAAGCACTGATTTGGGCTCAATATCTGTAAAGATAGTTGATGTGACATTATCAAATGAAACAATTACTGCGATTACTAAAAAATTAATGATGTCCAGAGGAATTCTTCAGGCAAGCAAAGCAGACTTTTCTGTAAGCAACCCAGCAGCAATGCAACAAACAATACAAAGCACTTTGAGTACACTAACATTTTTCCTGGCAGCAATTGCAGCAGTTTCTCTATTTGTTGGCGGAATAGGAATAGCAAACACAATGTTTACTTCAGTTTTAGAAAAAACAAAAGAAATTGGGATTATGAAAGCAATAGGAACTCAAAACAAAGATATAATGGCTATATTTCTATTAAATTCTGGGCTTATTGGTTTAGTTGGAGGAATTGGAGGGGTAGTAATAGGCACTATAGCTTCAGCACTAATAAGTAGTATGTCCGGAATCAGCCCTACAAGTTCAACAAATGTTCGGGGGGGCGGCGGGCTTTCATTTTTAACTTCATCATCCGTCATAAGTTTCCCCCTAATAATCGGAGCACTTCTATTCGCAGTTGTAATTGGTATGGTTGCCGGAGCAATTCCCGCCTACAGGGCATCAAGACTCAATCCCGTTGATGCGTTGAGATACGAATAAAGGTCAAGATTTTTAAGCAAGAAATGTCTGTAAGTATAATGAATCCAAAAATATTTTTCAAATACGCAGGAATTTATGATACTACTATATATCAATTTGTTAAAGGAGAGGTAAAACTTTTTGAAGATGAATATTTTGTTGAAAGAAAGAAACTTTCCACTAAAATAATCAATGAAATTGAAAAGTGGTGGAGTCAAAAAGGAGAAGATATCCTGACGAATATATCTAAATTATCTGGAGTAAAATGGAAACAGACCGGAATAAAAGTTTATTTACTTCCAGACCCCCACAGAGCAATTAGACTGGGCGGTTTTTCAGACCCTGTTACTATATTCTTTAGAATGATAAAAGATAACATTCCAAAAGAAAGAAGCCTTACCGAAGTTAAAAGGATAATTATTCATGAACTAGTTCACCAAAATGTTATGCTCCCAGAAAAATATGAAGAATACATCAAAGAAACTAGAAAAAAATACGAATGCAACAGACAGTGCGCAGCGCATTTAGTAGTTCATGCAATTTTAGAAAAAGTCTTCACTAAAGAAGAACTTGAAGAGGAAATGAGAATAAACCACAGCCCAGATTACAAACTAGCTTGGGAAATTGTTAAGAAGGAAAGTGCAGATAAAATCATTAATGAATTTGTAGAGTTTGAATAATATCTTCTAACTTATATTCAACGGAGTACCATTCACTATCGCATCTTCACATTGGCTTGAATAATATCTTAATCTCCCACAATTTGAAGGATTTCCCATAGAAACAAAGGCCCTTAAAACACATTCATGAGCAGGACCCCATCCCAGTGATCCTCCAGAGGGACTAATCAATTCACAAAGACTATCATTTTTATATTCAATCGCTAACTGAGTGATACATCCTGCATTTTTTGTTAAGCTTCCTTCAGGGTCTGATGGGCAATTTTGTATTTTTTCAGAAAGAGTTAAGTTTGCAACACTATTTTTATTGGGAGATCTATAAATTACACAGGCAATGATAGCTACAATACACAAAATAACAATAATGGCAATCAGAACACCCTTTTTCATTATTCTATTAATTCAATCAACTTTTTAAATCTATATCTTCTGTTATATTCATGGCAAGAATAAGACAACCCATCGTAACGGTCGCAGGACATGTAGACCACGGAAAGACATCTATCTTAGATAGAATTAGAGGCACCTCTATTCAAGAGGGAGAGGCAGGCGGAATAACTCAAAAGATTTCTTTTACTACAATGCCAAAAGATGTAATAGTCAAAAGAGCAGGCATAGTTTTAGAAAAATTCAACATTCCTTTAGAAATTCCAGGTTTTTTATTCATTGACACACCAGGTCACGCAGCATTTACAAATCTAAGAAAGCGAGGCGGCAGTTTAGCAGACATTGCAGTTCTAGTAATAGATATAAACGAAGGAGTTAAACCACAAACTGCTGAAGTTCTTCAAATTCTAAAAGCAAATAAAACTCCATTTATTATTGCTTTAAACAAAATAGATAATATTTCTGGATGGAAAAAGGCTGAATCTGGTTTTGTCTTTGAATCTCTAGACAAACAAGCAATAAATGTCAGCCAAAATTATGAGGAAAAGTTTTATACTTTAATTGGGGCTTTAAATGCATACAAAATTGATGCAGAAGTTTATACTAAAATAAAAGATTTCACTAAACAAGTTGCAATTGTTCCATGTTCTGCAAGAACTGGAGAAGGAATAAATGAAATAATCGCAATGCTTTGTGCTTTGTCACAAAGATTCTTGAAAGAAAGAATATCCATCGCAGACAATGCAGTTGGAAAGGGAGTAATTTTAGAAGTTAAAAAAGAAAAAACAATTAATTTCATGGAGTCTATATTATACGATGGTGTTTTAAAAGAAAATGATGAAATTGCAATTGCGAGTTTTGATGATGTAATAATAACAAAAATAAGAAACATTCAACAAGCCTTGCCATTAAATAAAGGCTACAAAACAGAAAAAGAAGTTGAGGCCGCATCAGGAATGAGGCTTCAGTTGATAAATAAAGAAAGCAAAGAAGGTCAAGAAATTCTTCCAGGTATGCCCTTCCAAGTTTTCAAAACAGAAAAAGAACTAGAAGAAATAAAGAAGCAGTTCAAAAAAGAGATCTCTCAAGAAATTCAAACAGATGGAGAGGGAATTATGGTTAAAGCGGATTCTTTAGGGAGTTTAGAAGCCCTTCTTGTTTTATTAAAGCAAAAACAGATTCGTGTGCTTAAAGCGGGAATTGGAGATATAACAAAGAAAGATGTTTACATCGCAGCCTCATTAGAAGAAGGAAATAAGGTCATACTCGGTTTTAATGTTCAGCTAGCAGAAGATATAAAGGAAGAAACAAAAGAAAGAGAATTGAAGGACGTTTTAATTCTTACAAATGAAGTTGTTTATAGAATCATAGAAGATTATGAAGAATACAGAAAAAAGAAGCAGATGGAGATAGAAAGAAAGAAGTTAGAGGAACTTCCAGCCTTAGTAAAAATAAAAATCTTAGATTTTGTATTCAGGAACAGCAATCCAGCAATCTTTGGTGTGGTAGTAGAAGGGGGAATTCTAAAACACGATATCAATCTAATAAACAAAAAAGACGAAAGAATCGGCCATGTTAAGGCAATACAACATGAAAAAGAAAATGTTAAAAAAGCCGAACAAGGCCAAGAAGTAGCAATTTCAATTCCCGGCGTAAACTTCGAGCGTCAGCTAGAAGTCGGAGAGCACCTATTCAGCAACCTCGCAGAGAGTCAATTCAGAAAGTTCAAAGATAACAAAGATCTCCTCACGGAGGCAGAAAAGAAAGTCCTCATGGATATAGCAGAAATTAAGAGAAAATCCAACAATGTTTGGGGAGTTTAGTGTTGTCATTTTAAAGTAATACCTAATGGAAAACTTTAAATAGGCAAACCAAATGATTGAGATATGTCATTTGGTTCGGGGTGCTTGAAAAACAAGATTCTTTTAGTTCTCTCTATGATGTTATTTATCTCAACTCTGGCAGTTTTTGCAAGCGCTAAAGATATCGCCTTTATAGTTAAATCTGCTCCAAATCCAGAAATATATTCACTTTTAGTAAATTCAGGATACAGTTATGATGTTATTAGCGAGAATTCAATTCCAATGACCAATTTTTCAAATTACAAGATTCTCCTGGTACAAGATACTCTTAGCACAATCAACCGAGGTTTTTTACCCCTAACAACAAAGAATTCCATATTCCTAGACAAAAATATTATTCCGATAGTATGGCCATTAGCTTCAACAGGATCTTCAGCGGCAGTTTATTCAAGACTATACAGTTTGGGAACACCATTTACCGTAGGATTTGATGAAATAGACTTTATGGCTTATACTTCTACTCAGCCAGTCTATTATCTAGGTGTCAAACCTCCTTCAGTTAAAACGGTTGCATATTCTACAGGAGCAGCAAGCTTCGGTAATGCTATAATTGCATATTCAAATTCAAGTGGCATAAATCAAGTTTACTTTGGATACCCTAACGCAGCATACTGGACTCAAGATACGCTAAGAATTTTTAATAATTCTTTGGCATGGATTCCAAATTATAAAGAATGTAATAGCAGCATCCAATGTGGAAATGAAACTTATTCTGAAAAATACTGTGACGAAGGAAATTCTATGAGAAATCATAAAACCTATACATGTTCAATTGGTGGCACTTGTGGAACTAAAAATTCTATAGAACTAATAGAATCTTGTATTTATGGATGTTCTGCAGGAAAATGTCTTCCTCAGTGTAGATCTAATGAGTTGTCAAGATGTGGTAGCGAATTATATTCTGATAACTTTTGTGTTTCAGAAAATGTAACAAGATACCATGTAACCCCCGCTTGCTCTATTGAAGGAACTTGCAGCATAAACAATGCAACTGAAACTATTCAGGTTTGTGAGTTTGGATGTTCAAATGGTCAATGTGTTGTGCCAGAATGCATTGTAGATTCAGACTGCGGCCAGCAATCTAGCTCAACAACTTGCAATGAGAATGATATTGAAAATATCAGTATCATACCCTCCTGTGTTTCAAACTCCTGTGAAAACAATACTCTATCAACAATTATTCAAACTTGTTCAGATGCCTGCTCCAATGCAGAATGTGTTACATTCAACTGCCATGATAATTCGGAATGCGGCACTGATGGATTCATTGGAAATTATTTCTGTTCTGATGGCGGAAATTCTTCATTAAGATTCTTCCAAACATTCAGTTGTCTTAACCCTTCAACTGCAAATAGCTCATGTTCAAATTCTACAGATTTAAGAGTAGCGAACATTTGTACATCCGGATGTTCAGAGGGAGTTTGTAATATTATTTATTGCAATCCTGCAGACATCAATTTAGATGGAAATGTTAATTTGGAAGATTTTGGAACACTCAAAGATTATTTTGGGACGGGATGCAATCTCGGAGATATCCCCATAACTCATAATCACGGGGATTTAAATGGTGACGGATGCGTCAACCTAGAGGATTTCGGAGTATTGAAAGACAATTTTGGAAATATGACTGGTCCTTGTATATTAAGATAAACTCTCGCTTCTCAGTATCTCAAATGCTAAAGGTTATGGCAAATTTATTTTTTTAAGACCGGGCAACATAACAACATAAAGAAAATGTCCTAACACAACCTTCGCAATACACATTACCAAAAATTGTTCTCAAATTATTTCCCCAAAACCAACCAATCTCCAGTGACCCAAAAGATTTCTTGCAATTCCAACTGACTCACCTTTAATAGGAACAATTGGAATCTTTAAAGATAATTCAGCAACCTTTGTCTTTTTATCAACCTTCAAAACCTGCCCAACAGTTATAGAAGTGTTAATACTCAACATCAGCAATTCAGGGGTTTTAATATCCTCCACAGCCTCATGTTTTCCAGTTCCAAAAACTTCCTTGAACAATTCATACTTCATCTTCATTGTTGAAGTTATTTCAGGTAAGCTTCCAACTTTAGAAGCAATACATCCAGAAAGTGAATCTGCCTTTGTTAAACTAGGGTCTAATTCAGTTTCTATAGCAAGACTTCCACCAGGAATTGCCTCAGTTATTTTATAATGCCCTTTTTGCATTGAAACAATCTTTGACTTAACAGTCTGATAAAAAAACTGATTTTGTTTTTTATATGAATATCCTGGTTTAATCTCAATTTCATCTCCAACCTTCAAAGTTCCTTGTTTTAATGCCCCGCCAAGAACACCCCCATGCAATTTTGCAAGTTCAGTTCCAGGCTTATTTATATCAAAACTTCTAGCAATAAGAAATATTGGCTTCTCTTTTTCACTTTCATGTCTGTCAATTTTAATCTTAACTAACTCTTCAAGAATCTTATCAATATTTATCTCCTGTTGTGCAGATACGGGGATTATCGGCGCGTTCTCAGCAATAGTTCCCTTAACAAATTCTTTTATTGTTTTATAACTTGCAATAGCCTGTTCCTTTGAAACTAAGTCTATTTTATTCTGAACAATCACAACATGTTTTATTTTTTTAGCCTTTAATGCAACAAGATGTTCCTGTGTCTGTGGCTTTATCCCTTCATTTGCAGCAATAACAAGTATTGCAGCATCGATTATTGCAGCTCCAGAAAGCATTGTAGCCATAAGCATCTCATGTCCCGGAGCATCAACAAATGTAATATACTTTACAGGTTTTCCCTTAGATTCTTTATTAATCGTTAATTTGGGTTTGTCCGAAGTGCCCTCATTCCTGATTATAGCATCAGCATAACCTAATTTGATTGTAATTCCTCTTTTAAGCTCTTCAGAATGAGTATCTGCCCATATTCCAGTAAGTTTATACAAAAGAGTAGTTTTACCATGATCTATATGCCCAACTATCCCTACATTTATTGTATCAAGTTTAGATATATCTTCTTCATATTTTAAATCGTCCTTTTGCTTATTAGTCATAAAACTAGATGAAGAATTCTGTTTTTAAAGTTGTTCATTTAGGATATTTTAGTATCTCAATTTCGTCTGGGTAAAGTTAATAAAAATTTAAGACTTGGCAACTAAAACCTAAAAAATGCCCTAAACCAACAACTTCACCATCTTAGTTTCTTTTTGAAACACCAATTTTTCTTTTCTAAAGAAAAAGAGTGTCTCCACAAGAGATACCAAACGTATAGTCGCTCGCTTCGCTCGCTTTTAGGTAACATGTGTAGAGGAATCGCACTGTCCATTTAAATATCAAGCATTGGCAACTTAACCACAATAAATGCTCCCAACACAACCTTCGCAATACATATTACCAAAGAAATTTTATCTTCTAGCACCAGCAGGGGGCATATCCACTGGTTGAGCATATTTTTTGTCAACATCCTTTTCAGCCACAGAAACAAGACCAGAGTATGTTTCGCTTACATTCGCTTGAGGTATAGCCTCTGCAAGCCTTCTTGCTTCATCAAGCATCTCCCACCTTCTAGTATAAGGAACATCAGGGATATTACGAGCATCCTCAATAAGAGTCTGTATCCTCATTAATCCTCTCTGTCCCCCATGCCCATTTTGTCTTCCAAAGAAATATTCAATTTGTGCAGGAGTCAATCTTTGTCTTTCATTTGCCATAAATGTTAAACTATCTGGAGGTTTATAAGAATTATTATACTCTAGTTACACAAAATTATTGACTCTTAGAAACAATAAAACCTGAAAGAAACTCAAGTCCTCTCATCAGAATTTCAATAGAAACAATAAGGAGCAAATATTCAGGAATCACATACAAAAATGAGGGAATTTCCGCAATTCTCGAAAAGAAAACCTTTATTGAGAAAAACTCGGGTTGTGTTAAAGCCAACGCCAAAAGGTTAAAGGGAACCAATTTTGCTAAATCAGTAGCCATATTATGAGAGACATAAGACGTTGCCCTTATAGCCGCAACAACCGCCGCACATATAAGAAGTGCAGTAGCCACATCAAGTTTATTTACAAGTAAAAGCAAAAGTAAGGATAGAACTGCAAAGAACAAAAAGCTAAGCAGTGGCACAAGTATAAGATATTCTAAAATATAAAGAGAAACTGAAAAAAACTTAACCCAAAAAGGATGTTCTGATTTGTTATACTGATAAAGATTAAAATGAAATATATTCTTTCTAGCCATGAACTTAGAAAAAACAAAAACAAAAAGAGTATAAACAATAATAACTATCGTGAAAAAAAGAATAGTAGTCAGGGGGCTAATCTCTCCTGAGAAAGCCTTAGCTACATCATCAAAAAAACTAATCACATTTTCAGCCACCATCTTTCTCAACAACTAACTCAACCGAGATTTATAAGGTTTCTTATAATTCTTTTAAATGAAAAAATTAGAACGAGTTTGGTATCTCCATTTCATCTTGGAAAAGTTCAACATTATTTGTATGTAAAAGAGTTCACAAAATAAAAAATAAAAGCTCCTACAAAAGATGTCAATGAGCAAAACGCTTCGAACAATAAATAGCTCATTTAAATAATTGTGAGATGCATTTTGTGAACAGGATTGAGACATTACTAAACCATTTGGTATCATCAATGTCTAAGGTCTAGTGCAACTCAAAATTGTTTGTTAATAAAATGCTTAATAAAAAATAAATTGCTCCCAACCATCCCTCATCAGATACATTACCTATTATAACGTTTCTAGGTAACATTAACTTCGAAGGTTAGAAGCCATTCAAAATGTTAAGCACTGGCAATCCCAAAACAAAAACCCTTTAAAAAAGATGTACAGAAATTACCACATTCATAAAAAAGCAAAAGAGCGGAGCACTTAGACGAAGTCAAGTGCGGAGCGAAGTTTGGTAACAACAATGAAAGGGTTAGGTTAAACTTAATTTTTATGCACTGTAAGCATTTAACATTTAACCAAAAACTAAAATTCTTAAGCAACCTTAGGTGTTTCAGCCGCAGCTTCTTTCTTAGGCAAAAGATCATGGAACTTTTTATGTCCTTCTTTTATAACCTTTGAATTAATCTGAACGGTATTAGCAGAAATTTCATTTCCTCTAACAGTTTTTCTTAATCTCAATCCTCTTGGAGTTGCAACAGGTTTTCTTCCTTCCTTTTTAGGCTTCTTGTGCATTCCTCTTCCATAAGAAAGCAAAACTCTCTTCAACTGAGGCCCTTTTACATCAGGCAAGCCAGGAAATCCTGCTTTATCTGAAGTTCCAGTAATCTCAATTTCATATCCTGCAAGATCTCCAGAAATTAAACTTCCTTCAATTTTATCACCAATCATAGTTCCTACTAAATCTTCGCCTTCAACTTCAGCTTTGTAAGTCTTTCCTGCATGTGATACGTTTATTTTAAATGCCATCTTATGAAACCAAGGTTTCCTCAAGTTCACCTTCCTTCTCAGGAGGGCTTCCTTTGTCAGCCTTGTATGTTTTTGTTTGTGTGTAAGTTTCCGAGGATCCCAAGCATTGTAGCTTCCCCTCAGCTTATAACTATAGAATTATACTGGAATTGGGGTTTTTAAAGATAACGATTAAGAGAAATCAGATTACTTCTTACTTGCGTAGACACTAAATGTATATGAATCTACAGGTTCTCCGTTAGGACGTACATGTATAACTAAATCTCCCCTAGGACTATAACGCACAAGTGCATCTCCAATAAGACCCAGGTTCACTTTTCCGTCCCTTACTGATAGAGTAGTTATAAATAACTCCGTCAGATCTGCGCTTTCTTCTAATGCTCTTTGATTTATTTGTTTATTAATTTCTCGTTTTGCCATTTTATATTTTATCAGAACTCTTCTTCCCTAAGGTGAAAATCTAACAAATTTGAACTTTTTAAATATGATGGTTGCCGCTCGCTTCACTTCGTTCGCTCGCTTCTCAGTAACTCCATTTCACCCTTGGCAAAGTTAAAGATTATTGTAAGTAAAATGCTTAACAGCATAAAATTGCTCCTAAAAAGGATGTGAACGGATTGGAACATTACTAAACAAGTGCGCTTTTTGGTAACTGCATAAACGAAGGTTTTTTAAACTTCAGAAATTATACAATCCTAATATGTTCCCCGGTATGGTCTTCGGGCAATACCGGGCATTATTCTCACTTTAGTTCTATTGACTTAGCGGCCTTTCAGTAACCAATGCAAATAAATTTAAACTTTGATTAGATAGAATAATTATGGAAAAAGAGGATGGCAACACACATATAGCTTTATTCAAAGGTAAGGCTATAAGAAGAAAGCTTGTCGAAGATAAATGGTTCTTTTCTATTATAGACGTCGTTGGAGCTTTAACGGATAGTACTATCCCTAAAAGATACTGGGCTGACTTAAAAACAAGATTAGAAGAAGAAGGCTTTGAAGCGTACGATAAAATCGTACAGTTGAAATTGATAGCCGAAGATGACAAATTAAGAGAAACTGATTGTGCAGACACAGAAGGCATTTTCAGAGTAATTCAGTCAATTCCTTCAAAGAAAGCAGAGCCCTTCAAGAGATGGCTGGCAAGAGTAGGTTATGAAAGAGTACAAGAGATAGAAAATCCAGAGTTAGCACAAGAAAGAATGAAGAAACTCTATGGATTAAAAGGATATTCTAAAGATTGGATTGATAAAAGACTAAGAGGAATAGCAATAAGACAAAACTTAACGGAAGAATGGAAGAATAGGGGAGTTGAACAAGAAACTGATTTTGCTATTTTAACAGCAGAAATATCAAAAGCTACTTTTGGCATGACTCCCACAGAATATAAAAAATTTAAAGGACTAAGAAATGAGAACTTAAGAGATCACATGACAGATATAGAATTGATATTTAATATGCTTGGAGAAGCCTCTACGTCTGAGATTGAAAAGGCTCAAGATCCGAATACTTTTGAAGAACATTTAGAGATTTCAAATAAGGGTGGAAATGTTGCAAAGATTGCAAGAATAAAGTTGGAGCAAGAAACTGGAGCATCTGTTGTAACCGATGAAAATTATTTAGATACTCCTGAAAAGATTAAAAAAAAGAGAAAGATTCAGGTAAGTTATGCCAATTGAATATTAAATAAAAAAGAAAAACTTAGCCAAGCCAAAAACAAACTGCTCCTAACACAACGACGCCTCCGAGCAATTCGCTTTTTCACGATATCCCTATTAACACTAATTAGCGAAAATGCAAATTGCGAGTAACTCATGTTCACAAACCCATGAGCTCGCTTTTTGGTAACTCTAATGCTAAAGGGTTTGGCAATGTTAAATTTAAAAATTTGGCAAATTAGAAACAACTTTATTCTTTAGGATCTTCCGCAACTTCGTCATCGTCTTCTTCCTCAACTTCGTCAGAAACATCATCGGCATCTGGCTCGGCACTTGTATCAAGCATATCCGCGTTCTCTGCTTCATCAGCCTCGAAGACTTCGTCTTCGTGCGTTGGAACTTTAACTAGATCTGAAACTGAATCTCCTGCTTGAAGTTTTACAATCCTAACTCCTCTTGTCGCACGACCCATTACTCTTATTCCCTTCACGGGCGAACGGATTACAATTCCTTTTTCCGTTGTAACAATTATTCCATCTTTGTCCGTAACAGATTGTGAAGTTATTACCTCTCCGTTCTTATCTGAAACTTTGATGTTAATAACTCCCTTTCCTGCTCTTCCAGTCAATCTATAATCTGAAATCTTTGTTCTCTTTCCATAACCCTTCTTTGTTATAGTCATTATTGAATATTTATCCTGATTTTCAATAGCCAAAACTTCTAAAGACACAACAGCATCTCCCTTTCCAAGTTTTATTCCAGTAACTCCATATCCTGCTCTTCCAATTGGACGAACCTCATCAGAGTTAAATCTAATCGCCTGTCCCTTCTTTGTTACAAGTAAAACTTCCTGTTTGCTGTTTATTAGCATTACATCAATTAAAACATCATCCTTTCCATCAAGATTAATTGCCTTTATTCCTCCCTTTCTTGGAGAGTCGAATTGTTTCAATTCAATTTTCTTTACAATTCCATTTCTTGTAGCCATTATTAGATAATCTTCAAACTTCTTTACAGCAATTACAGATGAAACATCTTCGTCTTTAAGTTCAAGCATATTTATCAAAGCCTTACCTTTGCCGTATTTTGCAATCTCTGGAACTTCGTAAGCCTTCAACCAGTGAACCTTTCCCTTTGTTGTAAAGAATAAAAGGTAATCATGTGTTGAACAGGTCATAAGTTGTTTAACGAAATCACCAGTTGCCAAATCACTTCCAATTACTCCCTTTCCGCCTCTTTTCTGTTCCTTGTATTGTTGTAAATCAATTCTTTTGATATATCCTTTATCCGTTACTGTAACAACAACTTCCTTTTTGCTTACAAGATCTTTTTCTTCAAACTCTTTTACATTTTGTAATATGGTTGTCTTTCTTTCGTCGCCATAAGCTTTCTTTAGCTCGTTAAGTTCTTTTTTGATTATCTTGAATATCTCATTCTCATCTCCAAGTATCTTCTTCAAAGCAGCGATGAATTCGGTAAGTTCTTTTTCTTCACCCTTTAGCTTATCAAATTCTAAAGATGTTAATGAAGACAGCTTCATTTCTAATATTGCTTGAGTCTGCTTAGGTGTTAATCCAAAGGTCTTTTGTAGAAGTTCAGAAGCTTCAGAAACTAACTTAGACTTTCTAATCAATCTTACAACCTCATCAATATTCTTCTGTGCAATTAAAAGACCTTCAACAATATGAAGTCTCTTTTCCGCTTTATCTAAATCAAACTGAGTTCTTCTTCTTATCATCTTCTGTCGATGTTTTACATAAACTTCAATAATCTGCTTCAAGTTCAATTGTTTTGGCTGTCCATTAACAAGAGCAAGCATTATCGCATCAAAGCTAATCTGTAATTTTGTATACTTGAATAATCTATTAAGTGTAAACTTAGAATCCGCGCCCTTTCTTAACTCCATAACAATTCTAACTTTTCCTTTTGCAGATTCATCCCTTATATCTACAATATCCGGAAGTTTTTTATCCTTCACAAGCTGTGCAATCTCCTGCACAAGTGTAGACTTGTTAACCTGATAAGGAATTTCAGTTACAACAATCCTTGTCTTTCCAGCACCAGTTTTTGGCTCTTCAATCTTCGTTCTTCCTCGAAGAGTCATCTTTCCCCTTCCTTCAGTATATATTCTCTTTATCTCTCCAGAAACATATCCTCCTGTTGGGAAATCTGGTGCCTGTATTGATTCAATCAATTCATCAACTTCACATCCAGGTTTATCAATAAATTTCAAAATCGCATCACAAGTATTATTTACATTATGAGGGGGCATATTTGTAGTCATACCTACCGCAATACCAGAAGAACCATTCAAAAGTAAATTAGGAAGTTTGCCCGGCATAATCTCTGGTTCTTCTAAAGAGTTATCGAAATTAGGAAGCATCTTTACAGTTTCTTTATCAATATCTTGCAATAATTCGTCGGAAATCTTTTCCATCTTTGCCTCTGTATTATGGCTTATGAAACCATTTGAGATAAAAGTATGACAATCACTCTCAACTTTTAGTGAATAAACTTTTCTTATCCCTGCACTTCCAACTTTAACAATAGGTTCAAACAAATAGTTATAAGTTAAAAAATATTCAAAAAGAGACGAATAATCTATGCCTGTCTTTTGAACCAAGATACTAGCAACATTTTGATAATTATTTCTCATATTTTCATATCTATCAAAATTGTTTCTTGCAATAAATCCGGAGGTTGTATCATCAAGTTTTCTTACGAAGTCAGATATGAAGGGTACAAAATCTGTAGCTGTAGATTCTTTCTTGTAATTTAACAACACTAGTTCAAGTTTTTTTATCTTTCTCTCACAAGCAAAATTTATTCCTTTATAAAATCTAAGAACATTTCTCTTACCTCTTAAATAAAGTTTATCCACTTCCTTAAACTTATCCGTTCTTCTAAAACTATCTATTCCAAACCTTAAGAGTAAAATTTGAAGTTGTTTTATTAATTCTTTACTTTTA
>CAIKMX010000026.1 GCA_903828655.1 uncultured archaeon
AAAGGATAATTCCGGCGACTATCAATTTCCAATCTAGCCAAAAAGGGGAGCTTAGAACTAATAAAATTAACAGCCCTTGAATAAATAGACCAAGTTTTGCCATGCTAAAATTCCGCTTCTACAGATTTCAAATATCCTTTATTTTTAAGCCACTGGATTGCTGAAGGATTATACTTAAAGATTATATCTCCTCTATCTTTATCAAATTCCCATAACTCAACAAGAACAACGTCTCCTGGTCTTAACCATAAACTCTTCTTTAGTTTTCCTTTAACTCGACAATTTCTTGTTTTTCCATCTGTACATCTAACCATCATCCTTATGCCGCCCACTCGTTGGTCTATTACTCCTATTACTTCATCTGCAGTTCTTGGAAGTCTGACTCTTGTAAAAATTGGGGGTTGACCAGGGTTTTGAGAGTTCTCATTAATCTGTTCTTCCTCTTGTTCTCCAAACTCGTCTTTTGCTTCTTCTGCCATCATTAGGATTAGAAATTTTAGTTTATAAATATATATGATAGACGACATAAAAGGTTAAAAATAGTTAAATTCTTTTGATACTATGAGTTTTACATTGGGAATTTATGCTCAGGAAATAAGTGAGGAATTAGTAGGGGTTATGAGTGGAAAACCGCTTTCGGACAAAATGAGGAAATCCTTGGGGAATCTAGAGAGATTTTTTAGAGAAGATATGCCTGAAGTTTTGGAGCAAGAAGGATTAAGTTATCATCATTCTGTTGACCCTATTTGTGATGTACTTGATGGTTTTCCACTAACTTCAATAGGAGTTAAAGGGTATGATTATTCAGAACCTTATAAGGTCATGGCAAGGTTAATCAAGTTAGTTTCAGAATCTCCTCAAAGCCATCTTAATCATGTTTCTGTGTTAACTAACTTTTTTGAAAGATTATCTGATAGAGTTATGTGGGTTACCCATAATCCTGAATCTGCTAGGAATCGCGGGGATGAGGAATTAGCTATTCTGAATTCTAGAGCTGAAGAAGGGCATAGGGTTACTATTTAGTTTAGAATTAAGCTTTAGGAGTATATCTGCATAGATAACCTGCTAATCTTTCTGTTTCTAATTTCAAGGTTGTTCCTATTGGTGCTATTATAAGGCCACCTTTTGGTAAAAACTCTCTGGGTCTGTCATTGACTTGACCATACAAAGATCCTTTTAAAATATACATTGCTTCTGCGTAGTCTTTCATACTAAAGTTATATCTCCCTGGAAAAATTAGACCTATAGTTGGATTTTTTGGCAATCCTTGGAGAAGGTTTCGTGAAACAACTGCGCCATTTTCAAATGGGTAGTAATGAAAATTTTCAGGGTTAGGGTCTAATGTTCCGCGAAGCAAGTTAGCTAAGTTTGTGTTTTGTCCTCTTAATTCTTCAGCATCTTTCCAAGCTGCAAGTAATTGTTTTATTGCTTCGTCTTTGTTTATTATTGGCATAACTTATCTCTTATTTAGACATTTTTAAAGATTATTGTGCTAGAAAGCTAAGATTAATCTTTTTTATAACAGAACTAAAGCATAGGGAACTTTTTGGATGACCTTTATTCCTGACTCTTGGATTATACCTGCTCTTAGAGCACATTGAACTGATTTTCTCCCTATAATATTAAATGTTGCATCTTCTTTTGCTAAGTCTATGAGTTTTTCTATAAGTTCTTTATCTTCCAACTCCTCGCCTTTATAGAAACTTTCTCTTACATCAAGAATCTTCTTATCTTCTTCAAAGTTTTTCCCTAGAAGTTCAGAGTCACAGACAGCAACAACAGTTCTGTATGATTGATGAACTTTTATTAACATTTCAAATAATAATACTCTGGATTTATATAGATTTCTAAATAAATTCAAAAAATAAAATTTTAGTAAAAAAATTACTTCTTTTTTCCAACCATGCAACAGACAGTTGTTCCGCACTTAGGGCATTTTCCCTTCATCATTGTTGTGCCTCTTGAAGTTTGCGATTCTTTTGCATCCTTCATTTCAACTTTTCCTTTGCATTTAACGCAGTATCCTTGTGTCATTTTATTTCCTCCTTTGACTTTTAGTGTTATTGGTAGAAAATTGGCTTTTATAAAGATATCTATAGAGGGATTTTACTTGAAAGGAGTTAAATTAAAATTAAATCTTAGCAGTAGTGTGTTTTGCACCACAGGCAAGGCAGTGGAATAAAGTGATATTTCCCTGAGTTTCAAGTGTTGTATCTGGTTTTCCACATTGCTTGCAGATTACAAATTCCTTGGTGTATAATAAGATTTTTTCATTAATTTTTGAGCTTGGAACTTTTGTTTGCAAGACTAGTCTTTCACCTTCAACTGCTCCTGATGTTGCAAGTTCTTTTAGAAGAAATTTTGCAAGATGTTCTGGTGCTCGCCTTATATACGAAGCAATCTGCTGAAAATTTGAGATAACTGTTTTATTCCCTTCCAGAAATCCTTCTGCTTTTGGAATCTCGAACCTGTCTGATTT
>CAIKMX010000027.1 GCA_903828655.1 uncultured archaeon
TCATATACATTAGCCCTATGCATCCCCGTTCTCTTTGAAACCTGCGTCGCACTAGACTCCCCACCCTTAAGAAGATCCAAGTAGATTGTAGTCTGCATTTTGGGTATTCCAACCGATTCAAAAACCTTGATTATTAGTTCATCATTCATATTATTTTCAAGAAATTCGATTATATATCTTTATCGATAATTCTCTTCCTGAAAAATCGTCACTCACTAGAAACGATAAAAAGCCCAAAAAAATATCCCAACGCTATAAACCAACATCTTTAAAAACAACCAACGCCTAAAAGAAGAATAAAAGAGAGGCAATGATGAATCCAACTTTATACTCAGAGTTATTTCTCCCAGGCCTGCTAGGCGGTATTGGAGGTTTAACAAGAGGAGTTATTGGTTTATTAAAAGCTCTAAGCTTAAGACGAAGAATTTTATGGGGCTATTATCTTATTACAGTATCAGTAGCAATAATTATTGGAGTATTCACCGGTTTAATTTTTAATTTTGACTGGCGTCTTTCATTACTTGCAGGCTACGCAGGCACAGATATAATAGAAGGGATATACAAATCATTTGCAACCCAAAAAGTTTACGTCGGAGCAACAAGCTCAGTATCTAAATCAACATCAACTAAAAAATAGGAGGTAAAAAATGAAGAAACTAGTAAAAGGAGGATTGATAGGAGCGGCAATTTACTTAGCGATAGTTTTATTATCACAAAATGTAAAAATGCAACTTCTTGCTCAGCTTACAAAGCCAATATTCATGATATTCGGCTCACTGACTTTGAAAACTAGCGGTGTATATGCCGGAGCAATTATCATTGGATTTGTAGTTGGAGTTATAGCAGCTTGGATTGTAAAATCTTGCAGCAAATGCAAAACGCAATCAGCACCAAGAGCAAAATCAAAACCAAAGAGAAGAAGATAAAATGAATGAACCAAATAAAAAACTCCTGGAGTTTATCCAGGAAGCCAGAAATAGAGGTTTCACGGATATGGAAATAAAAGAACCTCTCCTAAAAAACAACTGGCCTAAAGAAGAAATTGAAAAGGCATTTAGTTATCTCCAACCAAAGTTCAAGCTTAAGAACCAAATTTGTATTTTTTTAGACGAAGAAGTAATTAAAATGTTAGAAAAAAGAGCAAGGAAGAACATGCTCACACTCCCAGAACAAATCGAAGATGTTCTAAGAAGAAGCTGTTTAGGAATAAAAAACAAAAAGCTTGGTTACGACGAAAAACTCGACGACACTTTAATCTCATTATTTTCTAGAAAAAATACCGGAAGAAAAAAGAAATGCTAATTATTAAAAAAGATTAAACAACAATAGTCTGATTTCTTTCAGGCCCCATAGATAAAACTCTTATACTTGCATTAGTAGCTGAACGTATAGCATGAACATACTTTTGTAAATTCTCCGGCAAGTCTCTATAATCTTTAATATCTGCAGTAGGCCCTTTCCATCCAGGCATGGTCACATAATTAGGTTTACAATGTTTCATAACGTCTATATCTGGAGTCGCAGTATCCAGAATATCCCCACAATGAAGTGTTCTTCCTCCACAAAGATATTCAGGACCCTGATAAACATAACTAGTACAAATCTTGACTTCTGGAACATCATCAAACACTTGCAACTTTGTAAGTGCAAGTTCAGAGCCATTAGTTCTCATTGCATATCTTAGCAAGGGCAAATCAAGCCATCCAGTTCTCCTCGGCCTTCCTGTTGTTGCCCCATACTCACCTCCAGCTCTCCTCACAGCAACACCCTGAACAAATTCATTTGAGTCATCAATAAGAGCATTAGGATAATCTTCTTCTTCCTCTTTTCTTGTATGAGTCGAACACCACTTAGCAGAAGCCTCTCCTCCCATCTCTGTAGGGAACGGCCCCTCTCCAACTCTTGTCATGTAAGGAGCCTTAACAACACCTAAAATTAACTGAACATCTATATCCTCTAAACCTGCGCCCTTTGCCAGCCCCTGTATTGAACAATCAGAACTTGTAACATAAGGATAACTTCCATAATCAATACTTAACATATGTCCCTGCGCACCCTCAAGTAAAACATTCTCTCCATTATCAATTCTATCTCTAACTTCCTTATCAGTATCTGTAATAGTTCCACCCAACATTCTTCCGTATTCCATATATCTTTCAACAATAGCATCAACATCAAAAATACCCTCGCGACTGAAAAACATTCCCCCTTCAAGATGAGGATGCTGCATTACTTTTTCGACAACCCCTCTATCAAATTTTTCAAGCAAAACAAGTTTATCCTTCAAATTTCTTCTCAACTTTCTTGCAAAAACATCTTTGTTCTGCATATCATTAACAGTTAATCCAACACGAGCATAATGATCTGTATAGGCAGGCCCAATCCCTCTTCCTGTAGTTCCAATTTTCTCTCCTCCAGAAGCAGCTGCTTCTCTTATTCTATCCATAACCAAATGCTGAGGCAAAATCAACTTGGCATTATGAGAAATTAAAAGATTCCCAGAATATTTGATACCCTTCGCTCTCAATTCCTCTAACTCCTCACAAACCCCCCGAGGATCAAATGCAACACCATTTCCAATGATATTCATAACAGCAGGGTTCAAAATTCCGCAAGGAACAGTATGAGCAATATGAACTAAATCTCCAACCTTAATTGTATGCCCTGCGTTCCCACCTCCAGTTCCACGAACAACAACATCTGCCCACTCAGAAGCAAGCCAATCAACTAATTTTCCCTTTCCAGAATCTCCCCACTGATTACAAACAACAGCAGCAACTCTCACTCCGTTAGTTAATCTCTCTATATCCTTCATTGTTTTCCTCCAGACCTTCCAGAATAATTAATTGTATCAGGAACAACAGTTACATCATGAGGATGAGCCTCTCTATCGCCTGCAGAGGTTACTTTAACAAAAGTAGCGCCGGCCCTCAAATCGCCTAATGTTCTAGCACCATTATATCCCATTCCAGATCTAAGTCCTCCCATCAATCTAAACAAAATTCCAGCAGCAGGACCTTCAATGTAAGTTACCGAATCAACTCCCTCAGGAACCAATTTTTCCGCTCCCTTTTGTCCATATCTCTCTGCGCCGCTATTCTCAACCATAGCACTTAATGAACCCATACCCCTGTACCTCTTTCTTCTCTCTCCACTAGGACTAATAACAATCTCTCCCGCAGACTCATTAGCTGCAGCGAGAAGACCACCAACCATAACTGAATTAGCCCCAACAGCAAGTGCCTTCACAATATCGCCAGAGTCTCTTATACCTCCATCAGATATAACTCTTCCATTAAACCCTTTAGCCGCCGTAACAGCATCATAAACAGCACTAAGCTGAGGAATCCCAACGCCAGTTTTAACTCTTGTTGTACAAATTGCTCCAGCACCAATTCCTACCTTTACAGTATCCGCCCCAGCATCAAAGAGATCAATCGCCCCAGAATAGGTCGCAACATTTCCAGCAACAATTCCAAAATTATATTTTCCTTTTAATTCTTTTAATCTCCTAACAGAACCTAGAACATTGTCAGAATCTCCATGAGCAGTCCCAACAAGAAGAACATCACACTCTGCTTCAAGCAAACCACTAACTCTTCTCTCAAATTCCTCCTCAGATTTTTTATCTCCCTTAGTGAATACTCCAACATTTGCTCCGACTCTTAAACTTCCTCGATTATCTCGGTTATAAAGAGATGTCAATCCCATAACATTATCTCTAACCTCGGGATAGCAGAACATTCCAATAGGCTCTTGCTTAGCTGAAACAACAATTAGTTTTGGCACTCTCTTCTCTTCCATGAATTTGTAAGCCTCCTTAACATCCATCAGCTTATCCGTAGTTATAGGATTTTTTACCATAAAATCCCCAACAACATCTCCAGGCTCAGCAAACTGCATCTTATCTCCAGTAAGTAATCCAGTAATCATACCACAGTTATTTACAACAACTAGTGTAGAAAATCTGTTCTCAAAGCTATCAAGAATTCTCTGAGCCTCGTCAACTGTCTGATGTTCATAGATTGTAATAGGCTTACGAACCATCCCATTACATTCATATTTCACCGTATGAACCCACGATTTTTGAACATCAGAATCTGGATGCTTCCATAAAAACCCCATCCCTCCCTGCTTAGCCATCTCAATCGCAAGCGCAGGCTCCGTAACAGTATCCATATCTGCACTTAAAAGAGGAATATGCAATGGAACTTCAGGAGTTAAAAATGTCTCAAGACTAACATCTCTCGGAACAACAGAACTTCTATTAGGCGCAAGAGACACATCATCAAAAGTCAAAGCTTCAAAATTACCATGAAAATGACCAAAGAACGCCTCTGTATTTCCCATTAATAACAATCAAAAACTCTCTTTTTATAGATTATTATTGTAGAATATATATGTTGATTTAGGGATTCAGTTTCATTCCTGCAATAGCAAGAAGCTGTAAAAATCATCTAAAACCTGTTTAAAACTTAACCACAACAATTCTTAAAAAGGAAGTTTAATATCAAACTAAGATGAACATAAGATTAGAAAATCTTAGCATAGTTTACAGTGACATTTTAGCTCAAAAAAAACCCGGAGAAATTTGTTATTCTGATGCGCCTCTTCACTTTCCTTTAGATCACGCCTATGCAAAAGTGGGAAAAAAAGGGCATCTCTATTATTTTGAGGTTTATATCTGCCCAGAAAGACCCGAGGTTTTTAGAGAAATATCAAGAGTTCTGCAAACATCAGGTTTAAGAGAGGATTTTAGATGGCACCTCACCTCGGATCATGGATTAGGATACATTTTAGATGCTCAGGGAGAAAGGATTATTACAATATCAAGAGAAGAATGCCAAGAACACGATAGAATGTGCAGAAAGATAAGCATCGGAACATCTGGAGCAACACAAAGACCCTTAATGATACAAGACCCAAACGCTAAGAAACCCTCAGTAATTCCATGTGGGCTTGAGAAATTCAAAACGAGTGTTGATGAATTAGCCCATGTTACAAGTCTTCTAATAAGGTCGTGCTATGAAGGAAAATTCAGCGAACAGGGAAAAAAACTAAGAGCAACTAGAGCCGGCCCAATCCATATGAGTTTGTAGAAAGTTCTTTTTTTCATCACAGCAATCTTTAAAAGCCCAAATTCAGACTTCTCTCAATGGAACCTCAACAAACACAAACAAGAACAATAGGACAACAAGAATCAAATACACGGGAACCTCAAGGAACGGAAGAATCAAATGACTCCGGCCCACTAAAAAAAAGTTTAAAAGATGTTTTAAATGATGACGCCTCATTAGAATTAAGAGAAACCCGTAGGAGAACAAGAGAAGAAATGAAAAAATGCTTTAACAACCCCCATCCATACAGAACTATGCTTTTTGATTTAATAAAAGAAAATCCTAGACCAGCAATAGGAATCGCTGCAGGACTTGCAGCAACAATAGGAACCGCAGCATATTTAGTGTACCATTATTACTTCTAAAAAATAAAGAACTAATTCTGTCCTTCACCATCCGAAAGCTCAACAATACCCAAAGGAATAAAAATATCATGAAATGCTTCTTCACCACTGCCTCTTCGGATATTCATTGTAACTCTCTGAAATAGTTCATTTCCATTCAAGTGAAAACTCCTCCCCGCAGGAAAAACACAATCAGCACTAGGATCAAACTCATACAAAAAGTTTCTTCTAGTCTCAGCAAATAAAAATAATGAGTCATAAAGATTATCTGCATGTTCTCTATATGTGATCTGTCTCCCATCTTTCATAAAGATAGGAGATTTCTGAGGGTAAAACCTTAGAGCAAGTCCTCTAGGAACAAAAACAGGCTGATCAAGATACTTTTCCATGGGATCTACTTGTTCAACACCCTCCATAACCACGCTAATTGACTGTCGATGATGTTTTGTAAGTTTTCTATGATGCTCTCTTCTTTCTTCTTCTGTAGGTTTTCTTCCATACACCTCCTCAAAAGATTTCTCTCCAATAAATCTTCCCTCCGCATTATGAGCCTCGTGGCTATCCCTTCCTCTGAACTTCGGCTCATATTTTCCTTTACCCATAATAAAAACCCATAATTTCTGTATAAAAACCTATCTAACCGCCGAATATCTTACCCACAGCAAATCCTATCGCCGCAGCAGACATTCCAATTACCATTAACTCTAAACCTTTCTTCCACCAACTAGCAAGATTAATTTTCGCCTCAAATATCCCTGTAATAAACAAGGCAATCGCAGATACTATCACAGAAACATATATTGCTGTATGTATTGGCACAAAGAAGAATGCAGTAAGAGGAATAAAACTTCCAATTAAAGCAGCTAAACCAACAATAAAAGCAGACCGATAAGGTTTTATGAATTCATTAGTTAAATCAAGCTCTTCTTTCATCATCACGCTAATCCATCTTTTATTGTTAGAACAAATCTCATCAACAATTTGGTTCAACAGCTTACCCCTAAATCCCTTCTTATAATATAAATCATAAATCTCCTTTCTCTCAATCTTTGGAACATTTTTAACTTCAAACTTCTCACGAGCAAGCTCGCTGTTATAATAATCCTCTTCAGCCTTAGCAGAGGTATATGCAACAGCAGCCATAGAGAAGCTCTCAGCAAAAGCCGCAGCAAGCCCCGCGATAATAATAACTTTTAATTCAGAAGTTCCAACAGCAACTCCCAAAACGACCCCAAGAACGTTTACAAGCCCATCCTGGCCTCCTAAAATAAATTCCTTAAATAACGCCCCAAATCTAGAATGCTCCTCTTTATGCTTCATCCCAGACATCCTAGAACGTATCGCACTCACACTCTTTCTCATAATCTATAAACCTAAATGAAGTTTATAAATTCTTTGAAAAACAAAATAAAACTGCTCCTAACAAAATACAAAAAACTAAATCTTCCTCAATTCTTCAATCTTCTTCCTTCCTTCAGCAGTTTCAGCAAGTTTCTTATAAAATCTATTAGCCATAATTATCTGACCATCTAAGAAAGGCTTCAGATGTGCTTTCCACTCGCTAACGCTATGAGTTCTAACATACTCCGCCCATCTTTCTATTTGCTCACCATGTGTTTTATCTCTCATTTTATTCAAACCTTATTCTCCTTATATCCCCTTTTATTTTATTTATCTCTTTCTCACTTATCTCATCTTTGTAGACTATTCTAAGGTACCTTGCATCTTCCATGTCTTTTTCGGATTTTAAATACTCTTCCTTAAAAGCAATATTCATCTCAACACTAGAAAACCAAACATCAAGACCTGTAAGAAGCATTTTTTTTCTTGTCAAAATCTGATAGTTATCAAGTTCATCTTTAGCCAACTTTAGTTCCATCTCAGGAATGAAATTTCCCTTACGAACATAACGAACACTAGTTCCCCTAGCCAGGTAGTTATCATAAACAACTCCACCTTGAGCAGATTGATGACACTCAAACCCCTCAACAACAAGAGAGTCATGCAATTTAACAAACTTGTCTCGAGAAATATGTTCAATAATCATATCAATATCCTCCGTACCACGGGTCCTACCATGAGCAATCGCCACAAACCCAGATACTATGATATACTTACAAAACCTTTCAACAACTCCTGCAAAATCCTCTGCAAATTCGTCTAAGAGGGTCCTATCACTTACTTTTCTGTCCATCAAAATACAAGAGAAACCTTCTATAAAATACTTTCGGTTATTTTAATCTTCGCTCGCTTTTTAGTATCATCATTTCATTTTGGCAAGGTTAAACAAAATTTAAGACTTGGCAACTCAAAAAAACTTTATTAAAAAACCTCACAAAAATCATCACCTCTTCGTTTTTCTTCAGGAAAATGAACCTGTATCAACAGGAGGTGATAATAATCACCTCTTCGTTTTTCTTCAGGAAAATGAACCTGTATCAACAGGAGGTAACCCAAGACAATAACTCACCTCTTTTTCTAAATACATTTAATAGAAATTATTAAGCGCCAATCATAACATTAATACTTCGTCCAACGGCGTTTCCAGCCTTATCATTAACCTGTAAATCAATCGCGTGTTCGCCATCTTTAAGTGTAAGCTTCTTTGTACAATATCCGTTCTTTAAACTTGAACAGATTATCTTCCATTTAGGATTAGAATCAAAGCTATCATAGAACTGCACATTCTTGAAATTCAATTCAGTCACGCTCATATTTATTGTAACATATTTTCCATTAACAGAGTAGTTAAGATAGTTAATTACGGGGGCAGTATTATCCACCTTAATCTTAACTGCCTTTGAAGCAATCATAGTATTAGCTATATCAGTAATGTTAAACCAATATACAATCTCCTTTCCTTCAAACATGGACAAGTTGACACTTAAATCACACTGCTGTTTCACACCAGAAGGACAATCGGTCTTAGAAATATTTTTCATTGTTTGATTAAGAATTCCGTAATAAAGTGTAACCTTCTTCAAATTCATCTCACTATAGAGGATACTAAAATCCCCACTAGCAAAACTATTAGCCAAAGGTAAAACCTTAGAAATAACCGGCTTCTTACTATCTATTGTAAATGTAATATGTTTCTCAACAATCTGGTCTCCAATAACGGCCCTTAGGGTGAAATCATTAAACCCTTCTTTAACATATTGTGATCTTTTATAAGATTTACAGTTAGGACATAAATTCTTTTCTTTAACTGCGACATTGTCTATCAAAGCTATACTTGCAATTTTATTTGTAGTAATAATAAGATTAAAAGACTGTTTATTATAAACTCCCCCATTAGAAAATGGAAGAGTCACATCCATAGTCAAATTAGCCTGTGCTGAACCGCCCCCAATAAAACTACATCCCCCCGAACATCTGCTTGGAAGAGTTGGAGGAGAATAAAGATTGTCAGACATCTTCTGAACACAAATGCTTACATACCCACTTCCCGATTTTAAATGAGCAGTGCATCGTCCACTTCCACAAATCATTCTTCCATCAGGAGAAGTCGAACTATAATCCGGAGAATTTATAGTTATCCCTTGATTATCCCCCAAACACATATTAACATATTCAAGAGCACTTACAACACTAATCAAACTTATAGTCATTATAACTGCAAACGCTAGTATTATAATCATTCCCTTTCCACTTGTTTTAGTTTTATTTACCATTGTTTTTTATTTACTTTTTTATTTTTGTTTTTTAGATTATTTTATTGTGAATATGAATGTCTCCATGACAAACCCCAATCTCCTACCCTAACAATACCTTAGCCGTACTGTTACCTATTCGTTTCTCGTCGCCCCATTTTCCCCCTCGGGAAAAATAAAAAAGCTTGCAAAAATAGAAAGCAAGCAAATAAAAAAAATAATGATGTTTAGATAGCCTCGCCCCAGAAGTACAATTGTCCTTCAGAGAAGTCTCCAACACATGGCTCTGGCATAGTTAACTTGAAAGTTATTGCCATTTCAGCGCCTGGTGTCAAAGCATTTCCTGTATTCCAATCATATTCAGAAACACCAGCACCGTAAGCATCTCCATCAATTATCTCTTGAGCTTGAGTGATTTTGTCACCATAAGCTATACCAAGATAACCTTCAGAATCAGCTCCACCAGCCGTAGCTGTGCTGTAGTATCCGTTTGTAGCGAAATAACTGAATGCAGTCAAAGCTAACTTGTTTGTTGCGATACCATTAGCGTCAAGAGAGCATCTTGCTCCACTTGATGCAGGGTCATAGAAGTCTGTACCAGATATATACATACCTAGCATAACTCCTGAACCAGCTTCAGCATCGTTTCCAATAAGCATTGTTTGAGAATATGCAGTTGTTCCAGGTCTAACATCTTCAAATGTTAAATCTCCATCAATGCTTAAAGCAATTGTAGGATTAAGGAAGAAATACTCATTCTCATCCATTATAGCCTCTCCGTCAACAGACTTTGCTTCTACTGTGATGAAATATTCACCATGCATAGAATTTGAAGTCTCAACAGTTAAAGAGCAGTCATAAACTGCCATAATAGAAGGCTTGAAAACAGTTAAGTTCTCCTCTAAGATTCTTGCATTGCAATCATTGATAGGGCTAACTGTATCTGCTGTTCGTACACATTCAACTTCAACATCATTTCCAGTTCCTTGTGTCTGGCCTATTGTTCCAACAACTTCTTGAACTTCTTCAATTTTGTTCTTGTCCATAACTAATACTCTCCAAGAGATTGACTCTCCTTCGAAAGCATAGTTATTCTTTCTTTCTTGTAAAGATAAGCCATTAGCTCCATTCTCTACATTATCGTCAGCAAGAACTCTGTTGTCACACATCCAGATCTTAGGAGCAAATTTTTCAGTAGTGATGGATATACCAACACCCTGACCAACATCTACAGCCAAAACTGCAGGTATTGAAAGTGCTACCAAAGCAACTAGTAATATACCTAATTTATTGTTCATTTTAAAAAACCCCCTTTCAACTTATAAAGTATAATATTAGATACAAGTGTGATTAATTTGTAATCAACTTGAGTCATCATCCCTTCAGATATACTCCCTTTTTGTGAAACCATACTGAATTGTTGAATATAGTTTCTATTTAAACACTTTTGCAATAAAAAATATATATTAGAGAATATAGTTCCACAGGAAAACAAGGTATTTTGAGAAATTATTACATACGATAAAACACCCATTTCATCTCTCTAGGGTAACAATTTAAACACGCCAATTTAGAGCTTAAATAAAATGCCTCTCCATGTAGATTTTTTCATTATCCAGTGAAAACCCTAATTTTTTATAATACTCTCTAACCCCCACTCCAGATATAATTCTCATAGTCTTACATTTATTCTTAATAGCCATTTGCTCCGCGAATTGCAGCATTTCCTTGCCTAATCCTTTATGTTGGATGTGATTCATACTATTAACTCCCCCATTTTCTCCCAAATTCAATGCAGGCCCATACACATGTAACTCTCTAACCATCGCATTGAATTCTTTTTTCCCATCCTTATCAATCCTCAATCTCAACAATCCAAACAAGATATCATCTTTATTTACTGCCTCAATAAAAATTTCTTTTCCTCCAGAAGCCTTGTAAGACGTCATCTTAAGCTTAATCTTATTATCTATCTTAATCCCACTCTGTAAAGCAAAACCAATTTCTCGGAATCTGATCTCCTTAATCTTCTTCATAGCACGAGTCAAACGGACTTCATCCTCAACATCTTTCCTCAAATCAATATTCACCACACCCGCAATCAAAAAACTTTGTGGAATCTCCCTCATAATCCTCATAATTCTACAATACCGGGGTGTTAATCTCAAAAATTTGATAAGCAACCCCTTAACTGTCTCTTTATCATACGGCACGTAGCCACCAGAATAATACAAATCCTCAAGTTTAGCCCCCTTTAACACCTGACAAGGATAAATTTTAATCTGGTCTGGCTTAAATCTTTCGTCACTAAAAATCTTCTTAAACATCTTTATATCTTTTTTAACATTAGAACCAGGCAAACCAGGCATTAGATGATATCCGATCTTAAATCCTGCTTTTTTTAATCGAGAAGTAGCATCAACAACATCTTTCACACTATGCCCTCTATTTATTTTAGAATAAATCTCATCATCAACTGCCTGAACGCCAAGCTCAACACGAGTAGCCCCAAACTCCAATATTCTTTTAATATCAGAATCAGAACATTTATCCGGACGGGTTTCAATACACAAAGCAACACATCTATGTTTAGCAGTTTCATTCATTCTCTTTGCATCTTCAAGATTTTTACTTTTCTTTCCATTAAAAGCATCATAACATTTTTTTATAGAATCATATTGAAATTTTGAATCGTACTGCAAAAAAGTTCCCCCCATTATAATTAACTCAATCTTATCTGTAGGATGTCGCATCCCCTCAAACATCTTTAATCTAGTCTTAACTTGTCTAACCGGATCATAATCAAGTGAAGCCGCACGCAGAACAGCAGGACTCTTTGGCGTATAAGATTGTGGTGCATTCAGTGAAGGGCAATACAAACAAGCCCCATGATCACATTTACGAGGCGGCAACATCACAGCAAGAGGAGCAACTCCAGATATTGTTTTTACCGGCTTACGCAAATAACTCATTTTTTGCGTAGTGGGAACCTTTAGGTTCACTCTTTTTTGTATAGTCCCCTTTTTATTAGTTTTATTGGTTATTTTTTTCATATACACTCGAGAATAATCATATTTATAAACCTAATTTTATAGAATATTTTATGGTAAAAAGAAGCTTAAAGGAAAGCGCAATGGCACTAGTTCTTGCAGGCGCAGCAGCGTTAACACCTGTAGGTTGCACTGATGGCAGAACACCTATGCAGAAACAAATAGACAGTTACCCATCACAACACTCAAGAAGCGACAACATAGAATTTTATAAAAAGAATGAAGCAAAGATATGGGGTTACGGTGCCCTTGATAAAGAAATATTCTACAAAGAAATGGGTTGGAAACCTGACAGAAAATTATCTGACGCAGATAAGGAACTAGCTGCTAGAACCTACAGACTTATTGATACTGCAGCTTTCGGAAACTTTCAGCCAGTAAATCCTAACAAATAATTAGACGTTTAATATTCTAAACAGTTATAGTTATAAATAATCTTTTCTTTAACATTCAATGAAAGAAAAGATTCCAAACCAGCAAGCCACTTGGGATAACATTGCAAAAAAATGGAAAGAATACCGTGAGGTTCCGAGCCCGACAGTAATCAAATTTCTCAACACAATAAAGAAAGAAAATGCAGAGATTCTAGACCTTGGCTGCGGTTCAGGTAGAAACTTTGTAAAGCCAGGAAGTAAAAAATATACAATTTATGGATTAGATTTCTCAAAAGAAATGCTCAAACATGCAAAAGCTAGCGCACAAAAAAAGAAAATAAATGTAGAAACAAAACTTATAGAAAAAGAAAAAATTCCATTTGAAGACAACTTCTTCGATGCTGCAATATGCGTAGCGGTCTTGCACTGCGTAGAACCAAAAAACCAAATAAAACTAATGAAAGAATTATACAGGGTAATGAAACCAAAATCAAAGGTATTAATCAGTGTATGGGGCAGAACCTCGCCAAGACTAAGAAACAAACCAAAAGAATGTTTTGTCCCCTGGACAATAAAACGCGAAGAGCATATAAGCAAAGAACAAAGATACACTTACATTTACGACAGTGAAGATTCACCAAACAAAAGAAACGAGCTAAAAGAGCAAGCCGAATCCGTCGGCTTCAAAGTTCTAAGAAGCTGGGAAGAAAGAAATATTAATATTATTGTAGAGAAATGAATTTGGTAACATAACATCTAAAGGGTTAGGTAACATTTTTACAAAGCACAGTTAAACAAAGATATACAAATAACAAACTCCGTCTGAATAGCAATTCTACAGAGATTCTATCTTTAATCTGGAGCGTTGTGCATAAAGTTTCCTGTAAACCTCATTGAGATTTTCTGGAGACAAATCTCTTAACCCGTCTCGCGTTACATATCTCCCGCTGGCGAGTCTTAAACGATTACAATTTAAACAATCAGCCAGATAAAAAACTCTGCCCAGAACATTTTTCTCATCAAGCCCCTGAGCCTTAAAATCTTCCTCCAGTCCTGCCAAATGTCCAGAAAGTGCAATCCGCCTTGTTAATTTTACGGCCATCTTTCAAATAGCTTTTACCCATTTAAATATATTTATGTTCTCGAGAATAAGAATTTTCTTTGCATTATTGTTAAATGATTAAAATGTTCTAATATGGAAATAATCAAGAACTACCAAACATTATCTTTAAAAACTCTAAATCTTGAACGAGAATATGCAAGGCTGACTCTGGAAGCCCTCCTGAGAAGGAAGGTGAACCGTCATGGTGCTCAAGAGAGCTTGCAAGTCAAAAACCTTGGTTTCATAAGATGCCATTCGAAAGAAGAAGATTCAGCAAAAGACCAATAATTGATCAAGATGTACTAGCAAGAGCAGATCACATAGCTGTAGCTTCAAGAAGAAATAAATGGCAACCGGTAACAATCGAACAAATAGCAAGAGTATGCTATAAAATAACCAATCCTAGTCAAGAATATCTCGATAAATTAAGAGCAGAATACCAGGGAGTAGTAGACGCAGGACTAGTAACACTAGATGGAGAACTATATACCCTAACATCCCAAGGAGCAAGAACAGTAAGAGCAGAAGACCCCCATAGACTGCCTCCCACAACTTACAAATCAGAACTAATGCATCACCGAAACGCGCACAACCAAGGAACTTATGAAGCCTTAGGCCGAAAGGAAAAAAGATAAAACTCTTCAAAATAATCAAAAACAAGATTAATTTCTCTTCTTAATCTTCTCAACTATTTCTTCAATAAACTTATCAAAACATAAAATCAACAAATTCTTCAGTAGATAAAACCTTAACACTTCCTTCCATTTCTTACAACTCTAACTGCCCAATCACTAAATTCTTTTTCCTTGTCAAGCTCTTTAGATAATTTCTCTTTCAAAATAGGTTTCTTAACAAATTCTTTTTTCA
>CAIKMX010000028.1 GCA_903828655.1 uncultured archaeon
GTTCTAATGTTGCTTATGATTAAGCCTCCGCTGAATAAGATTCTACTATTAGACGAACCTTTCAGCATGTTGTCTCAGGAGTATCAAGAGAATATGAAGGGGTTGCTTCTTAAATTAAGCGAAAAGACGGGCATCCAACATGTTATTGTTACACATCTTCCTACGATAGCGGAGTGTGGTGATGTCCAATATGGAGTTTCGTTGGATGCAAATGGATATTCGCAAGTTCAGGAGATGGAGTGAAGTGGGTATAGTTCGATGTGCAAATCCATTATGTGGAAAGTTAATATTTTCACGCACAAAAAAAGAGAATGCAGGGGGGTGTGAAAAATATTGTTCGAGAAAATGCAAAGATGCTTTCTCACCATTAATGTTACAGGTGTCTCAGAAATGGTATGATAAGTCAGAAGACTTGAATTTAATGGAATCTTTGAAGAGGGCTATTCGATATGTCAATAGGAATTTGCGGTATGATACAGATAGAGCTCGAACTTTGGGAATACATAGGGAGACTTATATAATATGGCGAACTTTACTCAAAATTTAGCGTTGAAGTATCGTCCCAAGCAATTTTTGGATTTGGCTGGGCAAGAGTATGTGGCTAAAGTTCTTAAAAATATAACCCTATCTGGTGATATTAGGAATGCATATTTGCTGTTTGGCTCACGAGGGACGGGGAAAACATCAGCGTCTCGTATATTTGCAAAAGCTATAAATTGTTTGGATTCTAAAGATGGGGAACCTTGTAATAAATGCACAAGTTGTGTTGGGATAGATTCTGGAAATTCCGTAGATGTGCAAGAATTAGATTGCGCTAGTTTTGGACTTGTAGAACACATGAGGTCGTTGAAAGAAAGTGTTCAGTATCAAAATTTAATTTCTAAATACAAAGTGATTGTGTTGGATGAAGCCCAAAGTATGAGTAAAGAAGGTGGGGGAGCACTGCTTAAAATATTGGAAGAAACACCAAAAAATGTGGTTTTTGTATTGATAACTACAGAATTTGATAAAATTCTTGAAACTATAACTAGTAGGTGCATAAATCTCAACTTTGGAAAGGTATCAAATGCCAATATTTTATCAAGATTAAGTCAAATTTGTGAAAAAGAGGGAATTTCTTGTGAAAAGGGTGTTTTGGAATTGATTTCCAAGAAATCAGAAGGGTCATTAAGGGATGCGGTAATGTCGCTGGAACAAATGGTATTGTATACAGACGAGGGTAATCCTTTAAATTTGTCTAAACTAAAGGAAATTTTGGGTATTTTACAAGACAGTGTGTTTGAAGACTTACTAAATTCCTTAAAAAATAAGGATTTGGAGGGTATAGTTAGAATTTTGCTTAAGATAGAGCAAAAAAATATTAGTTACATGTGGTTTCTGGAGCATTTAACTTACTTTTTTAGAAATATTCTGTTGGCAAAGCACAAATTAATGGTTCAGTCTGGCATTGACATTTCTGTATTTGTGTCTGTATGGGATGAGAAGGAGTTGATTAGCATGATTGACGGGATTTATGTACTTATGGACAGGTTAAGCAGGTTTCCTTTTGCCCAGAGAACTCTAGTTAACAACCACTTTTTGGCGTTATTATACCGATAAAAACCTACCGTTTTTGTTTACTTTCCTCATTTTCACCCTTCGTGAGTGTATTATATATTAGAGGGGTGTAAAATGTCCACTTTTACCCATTTTATCACTTTCTTAGTGTATTATATACTGTAGGGGTATACTATAAAAAGAAAGGAGTTTATTATTTATGCCAACTGGGATATATAAAAGGACAAAACCATCTTGGAATAAGGGCATATCTTGGGAAGAATTCTATGGGAAAGAAACTGCTGAAATATTGAGAAAAAAGAAGAGTGATGCATGGAGAGGTGAAAAAAATCCTAATTTTGGTAAAAGGGGGGAAGAATGCTCCTGGTATGGTAGTAAACGAACCGAAGCAGAAAGAAAAGCCATGAGTTTGAAGAGAAAGGGTAAAATTTATAAACAGATTTACGGTGAAGAAAGAGCTGAAATTATTAGGCAGAAGTTTATAGGAATAAATAACCATATGTTTGGTAAAAGAGGAGAAGATAGCCCTAATTTTGGCAGCAAGCGTTCTGAAGAGACAAGAAAAAATTTAAGAATAGGGGCTATGAAGAGAATTGAAAAACATTTTGGAGTAGCCCATCCCAATTTTAATTTAAAAGCTTGTGAACTTTTCAAATCTCACGACGAAAGACTTAATACAAAAGGCGAATATGCCGTTTATGGTGGTGGAGAGCATTTTGTTAAGGAATTAGGCTATTGGTTGGATTATTTTAATCCAGAACTTAAACTTATAATTGAATATGATGAGCCTAAGCACTATGACCATAAAGGCAATCTTAAGCCAAAAGATGTTCAAAGACAGGCAGAAATCCAAGCTTTACACCCAGATTTTGAGTTCAGAAGGATAAAAGAAGGCAAAATTTTGTAAAAACTTCACATTTTTGGCTAACTTCCGACATTTTTCCACTTCGCGAGTGTATTATTATTGTATGGTGTATCATGTGAAAAATAAAAACTCCACCCGAAGGGAGGTATTTTGTTAAAATGACCCTAATTTCCTATTCTTTAGCATACGGACGCATTGCCGAATCTGTCATTAAATCTCTACCTGAATTGGACTTTGATGTGCCAAAGGGGTTTAAATTCAGTGTTGACGGCAAACATGTGTTTAAACAAGGACCTAGTGGCAAGAGACGTTGGATGAGAAGTACCCCCCAAGAAGAGGCAGAATTCAAGAGAACTGCTGGTATTTCTCCTTCAGGAACCAAAGTTGCCGATATTTCACGGGTTAAAGAGCAGAAACAGGGTAAAGGGCAGAAGAAAGTTGAAGCACAAAAACAGATTTCAAATCAACCTTCTATTAAAAATGCACCCCTTCCTGCTTCCGCACCTGTAGCCAAAGAAAAACCTTCAAAATTTAAAGAAGATAGAGAGCCTAGAGAAAGCTCTTCGGAAAAGACTCAATTTTCCCGATATAAGCTATTTGGAGCTCCAGGTCAGAAAAATGTCGGGAAATTTGATTTATTGAACTTTTTATACATATCTCCTAAAGCAAGCAAGATTGTTTCTGCTTTTTCAACAGCAGTTTGGAAAGAAAATAACACATATTTAGCATCTGCTGGCAAAAAACCTAAAGAAAAGTTCAATTACAGGGCTGTTCCTAAAAAGTTCAGGATGCATAGCGATGATGTATTTAAGGAAATATATCATGATTGTGATATAGCGTTGAGGAATTTTTGGGAAGAGAAGTATGAGTCTATCAAAAGTGAAACTGGAGCTGCTGTAAAAAGGTATGAGATTAGAGATAAAATAGAGCTGGTTTTAGCTGGTGCCGCATTAAAACCACCTTCTGTCGATGACTTAATATACAATTCTTTGGAAGAGATTAAGGCAAGGTTGAGCAATTACGACCCTTCAAAGGGGACATTGTCTGAATTTTATACACCCCCATTCTATAACTACGACCTAGAACGTGCTATAACCTATGTAGACCCTGACGATGGGGAAACACACAATTTTGGTCAGGAATACCAGAATAAGATAAAACCTGCTATGAAAAGTGTTTTTACTTACAATGATAGCGTTAAAAACCCAGCAGACAAGCTTACAATTCAAACTCCTGACGAAAAATTCGGACAAATCATAAATTCTTTTAGATATCAGTTCTTTATAGACCAAAGAACCCCTAGTGATAAGAATGATGGGAAAAGCAACACTGGTGGAAAGTTGAAAGAATGGGAAGTTTTAAAAGGAGAGAACAAACCTATCCTTACTGTGGCGGGTTGGGATGTAAATAGTGTAAAGAGATTGTTCACCCCAGAGTTTTTTGCATCCCATAAAAATGATATTATGCAACATCTTGGAGGCAAAACTGTCAGAAGGGTATTATTCACGCCGTGGACAGCGGGCGGTAAAAGAATGACTTTGCTAGCTAAGAATTGTTCGCTGGACAAGAACACTAGAGATGCCCTTAGTGATATTTTTGCACCGATAAGTGATTCAAGCATGGAGGCGGAACAATTCGAGAATATAGCGGGTGTTGTAGATGATTCTGAAGAAATAGATAGGAAGATGACGGAGTTATCTGATTCTGACAGGAAAGAACTGGATGGAATTGCAGATTTAGACTTGAGGGTAGTATCAGATGTTAAAAAAGGCTTGAAAATGTTGACAAATCCTAAAGTTTCACACGTTGTGTCCTCTTTAGGTGTAAAACCAGAACAAATATCCTATGTAGGAAAAGTCTATCAGATTCTCAATAGTTTTAAAGGTTCACCTAAGGCTAATCCCAAAGAACTCCAGGAACAATTCAAAAAAGCTGGGGTGCAAATGCAGTCGTACATTAAATACAGTGCAGACAGAGATTCCGTTGTATCAGCATTGAATAGTTTGCAGGAAATATTAAGAGGAAGCGAAGAAACTATGGAAATGGATATGAGTAAATCTCAACCTAGTGAAGAAAACGTTAAGACGGCATTAAAACAGGAGTTTTTTGATAAACTGCCAAAAAGCAAGGCGTATAGAAAGCTTATGGCTAAAATATTTGCAGGAAGACTTGAAAATCTTAAGAACAAGTTTAGGAGATACTAAAATGTCTGAACCTTTTTCACATTTAGAATTCAGTCAAAAGAATACCGATAGACCAGATGATTTTCTTGACCTCTATTCACCGAAGGGTGATTCGGCTGTAACTACATTGCCGAAGGAGGTCTTTGAGTCTTTTATAGACAAAGTCCTATCGGGATGGCGTACGAGGGCTATCATGAAATGGCTTCGGGATAATGTCAATGAACCACCTTCTATAGAATCAATAAAAGCTTATATAAAGCGGTATATACCTACTCATTACATTCTGAATTCAGATTTACTGGAAAATGTGGAAAATACTGGTGGTTTTGATTTGGATGAATTGAAGGGACTGGCTGAGTTGGTCAATGTACAGGCAAAACGGGTAAAAGTTGCTCTTACACGGGAAGCCACAGACCCTAACAGTTCAGCCAAAGGTGAGTTGGAAACCTTATTTAAGATGTATAAAGACCTGCTTGAAGCCAAGCAAAAGACTGGTGCTGTTAAGACAGCCCCTATTGAAGTTGAACATAAATTCTGGCAACCAAGGGAATTGCCAGAGGGAATAACTCCTAAGAATGTGGAAAGAATTATGGAAGTGCTAAAGTCTATGCCGAAGACCGAAGTCTTGAAATTTGTAGCCCCAGAAGAAAGTAACAATGCCAACAAACCCAATCCTTCCAATAACTAACCTCAACGAGCAGGAACAGAAATACTTAGACAAGATACTTTACGAACAAAATCATGGTTCGCAGGATACGTTTAAGCATTTGGTTAATGCCGTATATGAGGAAATGCCTGTGGATATGGATGAGTTCATTTCCAGCAAGGATTATCTCAACCTTAAAACTTTTGGACCTAACGTTGACAGCGGTATATATCCAAAAATAAAGGATATACTTTGGGAAATAGACCAGCCAAATATCAGAGAAGCCTACCTTTGTATGGGTCGCGGAAGTGGTAAATCCTACTTCTGTAGCATTCTTTTAGCAAGGTCTGTTTATCGTTTAATGTGTTTAAGAAATCCACAACAGTACCTTCGTTTATCACCTGGTTCTCCTATTTACGCTATAAATTTAAGCGTAAACCAGGAGCAGGCTAAGAAAGTTATATTTAGTGAGTTAGTAGAAAGACTCAATGGTAGCAAATGGTTTGAAAAGAAATACAAAGCTCGTGTGTTTGATGTGGAATTTCCTAAAAACATTACGGCACTTTCGGGGCATTCGAGTTCCAGAGCTTTTTTAGGGTACAACATAGTTTCAGGTGTTTTGGATGAAGCCTCGCACTTTTTAGACAATGCATATAGATGTGTAGCACAGGAATTGCTAGATGCTATTAAAGGTTCAATGCTAACAAGATTTCCTCATGATTATAAGTTGGTGGTCATAAGTTCACCGCTTGACCCTGGGGATGTCATGATTGAATGGATAAATGATGTGAAAAAGAATGGACAGCCGTTTCAGTTAAGGGAGAGCGTAAATGTCGCTGGAATTTAAATCCGAGGATTTCCCAGTTGAATTATACAAAACAGATAGGGAAATAGCGGTTCAAGCTCCAAGTTGGTTCAGCAATCCAAAGACACCGTTTGAACAATTCCAAAAGGCATTTGAAAAGGATTATGTTACAGCAGCAAGAGATTTTGGGGCAAGACCTGTAGCTTCTTACAACGCATACTTTTCAGACCCTGAAATTGTTGAGAGAAGGTGTAATAGAGAACGAAAATCTCCTATAGATGAGATGGGCTCTTTTGCGCTTTGGTTTAGACCCATGGGGTTCAGCTATTATTTAGCCATAGACCTTGGGATAAAGTCTGATGCGACAGGTTTAGTCTTGGTTCATCCTGAAGGGAACAGGATTATTGTGGATTTAGTCCATAGATTTGTCCCCTTGAAAGAAGCAGAAGTTAGGTTTAGTGACATAATATTCTTTATAAAAGAACTTCAAAATAGAGGATTTTTTATAAAATTGGTTACAACGGATTCCTTTCAAAGTTTGAATTTTGTTCAGTCGTTGACGGAAATGGGGTTGGAATGTGAGGTTTATAGTGTTGACAGGAACATGCAGGCTTATGAAGTGCTCAAGAGTTTAATTATTGAAGACAGGATTGATTATTACAACCATGCTGTTCTCATTAAAGAGCTCAAGGAATTAGTGCTTATAAGTAACAAACGTATTGACCATCCAAAAGATGGCTCAAAAGATTGTAGCGATGCGCTTGCTTCATGTTGTTTTCATGCAGTTGCCGAGTGTTCAAATTCCCCATTTTTCTTTTCATCGTTTTAAATACAATAAAGGAGGTGTTAAATTATGAGTCGTACAGGGACAGGTACAATTACACAGGGAGCAAAGACGTGTGTGGTAACAGCTTCTGGGACAGCAGCAGATTCTATTGTGATTGTAGTATTAACTTCAGACCCAGCGTCGGATGCTGGTGGTGCGTTGGTTGAGTCTATAACAAAGAGTGCTGGAGTAGGTTTTACTATAAACATGAGTAATGCGGTTCAGAAAGCAACTACTTTTGATTACGAGATTATATAAGTTGGTGTAGTACAAATTTTAAAATTTGGGAGGGCGGACAAGCATTAGGCTCATCCGCCCTCACTCAAGCAGTCAGGAGGTTTAAAGCAATGGTAGAAGAACGTAAACAGTATGTACCTGAAGTGCCTATGACAACGAAAGAAGATGCGGTTCAGGTGTTAGATGAACTTTCTTTAAAAGTGTTCAGTAAGCTTAAAGGACGAATATTGGCAACAATAGAACAAACACTGCCAATAGAAGATTCTAGACTGATTCCTCTGAAGAACGCTGTCGCAGGTCACATTTTGTTTGTAACAAAGTACATGAAGGAAAAAATAGCTCAAGCGGTCAAACTTTTACAGGAGGGGTAGTTCATATGCCTATATCTGGATTTAGAAAAGCAGAAAATGTGGAAAAGTGGGCAGATTTTGTTGGGGATTCTCGTGAAGATAATGAGGGGGCTGAAACATTCAAGAACAGAATCATAGGTTCTTTGGATTTAATAAACCAACCCTCAACAAAGACCATTGCTGATTTGAATTTTTTGTATAAAACAGTTGGAAGAGATGACAGTAAAATAATGAATTTACGCAGTAAAGGGCAGGATGTAGATACCCATCTTTTTCCGATTGGGCATTTAGCTTCTGCAGAAACTGTGCTTATTGGAAAAATGAGTAAGGAAAATCCCCCTAAATTTTTCATTGATGGTTGGGGGAATATTTGGGCAAAGGAAGAAAAGAATGCTTGAATGTGCAAATTGTGGTAAAGAACTTAAAGGAAATCAGAAGAAATTCTGCTGTCTTTTATGTCTTCATCTTTATAGAAAAGGTAAAACATACGAAGACTTATATGGGAAAGAAAAAGCTGAAAGTATATCTAACAAGATAGGGAATTCACGTATCGGTAAATATGGTGGAGAAAATCATCCAATGTGGAATAGACACCAGACCGAAGAATCCAATAGAAAAAATAGTGAATCTCAAAAAGGTGAAAAACATTGGAATTTTGGTGGTCACCTTCCTGAAGAACAGAAAGAAAAAATAAGGTTGAAAACTAAAGGCAAAAAGCGTTCTGAAGAAACAAGAGAAAAAATAAGGTTAGCCAGAACAGGAACCCATGCTTCCGAAGAGGCACGGCAAATTATGAGAATTGCAAGTAAAGGCGATAAGAATGGTATGTTTAATAAAAAGCATTCAGAAGAAGCAATTAGGAAGATGAGAGAATCAACACTGGGTAAATATGCTATGGAAAAGAATCCAAATTGGCAAGGTGGAAAATCTTTTGAAGAGTATCCAAAAGAATTTAATAAGGCTTTTAAAGAGATGGTTCGAAAAAGAGATGGATATACTTGCCAGGAATGTGGTTATACAGAAGAGCAGTTGGGTTACAGGTTAACTTGTCATCATGCTGATTATGATAAGCATAACAATGACCCACTAAATATGACATCTTTGTGTAAAAGTTGTCATGGAAAAACAAATTTTGATAGGAATAATTGGACAAAGTATTATAGAGATAAAACATTAAAGGCGGAACAAAATAAATGCCAACTGTCTATAAATGTATTGGAAAATCAGGGGCAGACCAATATTCTGGAAATTTCGACCTCAGTGGGTCAAAAAACACAAAGTTTGGAAGAAATCCAACCAGAGATATAATGACATGGCTGCATGGGTATGAGGTTTTTCCTGTAAGTCTAGGTTTAACTGGTATTCTTCCTGATATGTTTACGGACAGCACGGGTATTATGTGGCAAAAGACGGAAGTAACAAAGATAGCCGATAATTTACAGTTCAGTTATTTAGGTAGAGGTGGAAAGATAGATGCTGGCGGAATGGTAACCGAACATGGTCAGAATTTTGTAAGTCCTTATAAGGAAAAATATCCGCCTGAAGATGCAAATGTTGGTGTTCCGTGGTTACGGCAAACGAGTTATTATTCAGAACAAAAAAAGCGTGGGTTGGTTAAATAGGAGGGCTTATAATGGCTAAGCAAAAGGATGTTTCAGCGTTTTTCGCTAATGTCTTCCAAAAGTATGATGCTGATGGTGGAACGGTTCAACGTGATGTAGCTTCTTGTTATACAAAATCTATGCCTATTGCTCCTGTTCAAAGCAATGTTGTGGATGCTCCTTCTTATGAGATGTACCCAGAAAAACGGGCTATGGAGAAGGCTCAAAGGGAACAGGAACAACAAAAAGAGTTCAAACGCTTCTTGTGTTCTCTGTCCGACGTAGAAATGGAGAATTTAGTTTCGTTGGCAAAAGACAGGGTATTGATAAATAAAAGTGTTCTAGAAGACCTTGGTAGTAGAGGTGAAACTTTAGATACAGAGAGATTAGAACAGAACGGGCTTATAAAGAGAAGTTATTTGGCGGATGAGAAGATTTTTGAGTTCTCTTTAACGGGACTTGGAAGGCGAGTATTACGAGATTTGGGATATTCAAAATAAAGGAGGGTAGAAAATGGGTAAACCGACAAGGTCAGGAGAAAAGGAAGCTGGTAGGTATATAGGGTTTAAAAAATTGGTGAAGAAATTAGCTGCTAAGAAGTCTTTAGATTTTTCTAAACAAATAGAATTCTTATTGGAAAAAGCTCTGGTTTCTAAGTCTTCTAAAGTTTTTGACCCAAAAGCAGTTGCAGCAAGTATTGGTCGCAAGAAATACGGACCTAAAAAGTTTGCGATGATGTCAGCAGCTGGTAAAAGGAAAAAAATGCATAAAAGTATAGGAACTTTCAAAGCTCCAATAATGAAGTCCGCTTAAGAGAGGGAAATAAAAATGGTATTAAAACAATTTATTTCATTAGGGGAGATAGACAATGTTGAGAAAATCTCCAAGACGCAACCTTGCTACAAGGAAGACGAACTAGAGGGAGAACGTATTTTTCCCGCAAATAAGATTGGACAAAAGAAGAAACCTAGTTCAGGAAAAAAAGGAGAACATCCGAGAGAGTATTGGAATACTTCAAAACCTAAAAAAGCTCCTACAATAGATAATTCGTATAATAAAAAAGGTGTGGAGGTCGGTCCTAAGGAGGTTCAAAAGGCGGTTATTGCGCCTGTAAAACCCAAAGTTTTTAAAGGGCCCAGAAAACTGGGCAACAAACCGCTGAATATCGATTTAGATTTCAGTAAAGTTTGTAAAAGAATGGCTAAGCATCGACCAGATTTAGATTTTTCTATGGTGGAGGAGTTGGTTGCAACGTTTTGGCCTACATTAATTGGAATAGGTTTGGGAACAATTTCTGCTATGTCTAAAGACCCGATTGCAGAATACAGGGAAAGAGAAAGATTGGCGAAGATAGCTGGAGGAAAGAAGTAGGTAAAAAATGGCTTTTCTGAATCACACAGCAGTAAACCAGGGTATTACAAGTTTTGGTACTCCCTTTTTGCCAGCTGTGTCGCCTGTGCTCACAAACTATGTTAAGACCCCAAAGGGCAACGATTTATTGCACATAGCTTTAACATATGACCGTGTACAGCAGGTTCAGGAAATACAACACACAAGTCCTGCACAGTCGTCTCAAGGTTCTACATTAAAGAATGAAGTAGCGAGAGGGTTGATAAAAAAAGGAATAGATAAAGGACCAAATACAGAAAGAATTAATAGTTATGGACACAATGAAACAATAATCCCATATCCGATGACAACAGGACGTGAAGTTATCACGGAACCCTATCTTGGATATGACTTCTTAAGAAATCCAGATGGAACTTTATCAGAGGCTATAGTTAAAGAACACAGCGCAGCAATTCCAACAACAGCAAATGGGCAAGAGATAAGAGGGTCGTTCCTCTTAGGACTTAAACAGCAAAATTTAATGAAGCTCAAATACTAGGGAGAAGAAAAATGGTTTTACATAGGTTTAGTTTGGATGAAGACAAAGTAGAAAAAGCGGAATTATTGAAACGAAAAAAAGAAGAAAAAGAAAGGGCTCGAATAAAGAAATTTGTCGGAAGCAGAAAAAGAGACTCAGATTTCTCTATAGACACCCCAGAAGAAGATGTAAAGAATGAGATGCAACGGGATTGGGAAAAACGTACACATCCGAGAGGATAAGGAGTAAAAAATGCGAATATGGTCACAACAACCATCCGACGATATAATTGGAGTTACTACAAATCAAGACGAATTTACGAATGTAGATGAACCAAACCGTACGAGATTGCTAGCTCAAATAAAATCTTTAAAAGACGATTTGGGTAGCAAAGTTGAAAAAAGTATCGACAAAGGTAGGATGTTTGCGTACGAATCTGCAATGACGGCTATAGACAATAGATTCCCTGTAGCTAAGGTTGTAGAATCTTTAAGAAATAAAAGCCAAGAATTCCAGAATAAAATTTCTTTTGAGGGTAATGAAGAGCAGAAAAAGTATTTCCAAGGTGTAGTTTTAGGGTTAATAAAAGCAACTGATTTAATAGCTAAAAGAAGATTTCCTTCTGCACGGGAAGTGTCTTTTTACGATGACCTATAGAGGGGGAACTCATAGACTTCCTCTTGGGCATAGGGAATATACAAGGCATGACCCAAGGACTGGCAAGACTATTATTGTTCAGGCTAAAGGAGTAGTCCCGACAAAGCGTCCGACAGCAGCCCGTAAAGATGTTTACAATGATTTGGCAGGCATTGCATTAAAAGACCCAAAACGAGCGCAAGGTATTGTAAATAATTTTACGGATATTTTCAAAAAAGACTATCTTCACGCTTTCAAATTTAGAAACCTCTCGGTAGAAGATGAAAAAGCAATAAGCAATATGGTGGATGACAGATTTAGAAATCCCTATATAAAGCTTATTTCTACAGCAGAAATGGTTGGACGGAATAAGAAAAGCACAAAAGATTATGAAAAAGTCATACAATACACGAGAAATTTAATAGATAAAAATATTAAGGAGGTTTGCACAGCTATGGCTACAGGAAAAATACCCGAATTAGATAAGAAAATGGCTCAACAGCTTTCATTGGACACTGAAGCCAAGAGCTGTAAGAACCTACCGTCGATAATTAAGTCCATGAAAAAACTGCCTACGCTTTTGCAAAAGTCTTCAGCGGAGTGGACTTTGCAGAATAAAGATGTAGATATGGTTTATGTCGAGGAACATAGGAAGTTGGCTGAAGAGGCTCGCAGACGGAAATACTTTTTAGAAGGCAGAACAAAGCCTCAGAGGGAACTAAAAAAAGCTTTAGAAAAAATGTTGAAAAAACAGGGTAGAGAAGCTAAAAAGTTGATGGATGGTTTTAATGTAATTAAAGCTTTGAGGGGTATGACTAGTAAAGGAAAAGGTTGGAATAGGATATATAACAAAGCTACTGGGAGAACAGGTGCAATTACTCAAGGAATAAATTCTAAAAATCAAAGATTTGCTTCAAAAATTCAAATGACTCAAAGATTTAAGAAAAACGGCAGAGCATTTGATAGGTATGTAATTGAGCGTGTTGTGAATGGTAAAAAAACTACAGAAACTCATGATTTTGATATAACTGGTAGTGGATTATTTACCCATGGCTTTGAAGGCTGTGTTAGGGAAGCTCAGTCAAAGGGATATGTCCCAAATAGCGAACAGGCAGAAAAATTGTGTGGATGGATACTACAAGAAGCTGGTGTAAACGTTGCTAGACAAGGGCTTAGTGCCGTGATGGGCATGGAGGAGTTAAAACAATATGGCGGCAATGCTCCTGTAATAACTCGTGGTAAAGGTGGGAAACACCCTATACATCAGAAACAGTACACAGGAAAAGTTCGTTCTCAGGTAAAAGGAGCTGGAAAACAATATTTAGGTTCAAGACCAGGCGGATATTCACAAAAACAATTTGGCGGGCGTGTTGGATTACCACCTAGAATAAAAGGTAAGAAAAGATAAAAAAATAAAAGAGGGAGGGTAGAAGAATGAGTATAAAAGGTTATAGGATTGATGAAAATATATCAAAATCTTTAACAAATCTAGACAAATCTGTTAAAGACCATGAGTCTGTTGATGCGAATCTTCGGGATGAAGTTAAGGCTATAAGTGCATATGATGAAGATGAGGAAAAGGCGAAAGACCCTAAGGTAAAGAAATTATTTTCACATATAAAAGGTGAAGAGAAAGAACATAAGGAAGAGTTGGAAAATGCTTTAGTAGGAAAGAGTGTCGATATGTTCAGAACTCCTAAATATTCTACTCCTTTTTCTACCAAACCTTCAAAAGCTCCTTCTACAGGTGGAAATTGGGGTTCTTCTATTTCTAAACCCTTGTCTGCGCCAAATATAAAAGGTGCTGTTGCTGGACAGAAAAGACTTTACAAAGAGATAGGAAGACCGCTTCCTACAGGTGCGGATGTAGATTTGAATGCTGCAACACCTCCTTCCAATCAATGGAAAGGTAATATGAAAACACTCGGTTCTATGTCTCCAAAACCTGCAACACCTAAACCTGTTACAGGCGAATGGAAAAAGAACATGAATACATTGAAAACACCGCAGACGGATATGGCACCGAAGAAAATGAAAAAACCTAGCTATAAATGGGAACAGCATGATGGGAAGGGTAAGAAAGTTTTTGGTGGTTATGAAATGGAATTGGATTTAATGGGCGGTGGAGCTGGTGCAGGAATGTCTGAAGGTGGAAGGGGAGCTGGAGTTTGCACAATAGGGCAAGGGAGTTATCCATCTGTAAGAAAAAGGGTTAAAAAAGCTATCCACGATGCAACAATTGCTCTTGGAGTACATATGTTTAAATCAGCCATTGCCAAATGTGAAGGCGGAAGAAAGCACACTCCTATTGTTTCCGACGCTCAAAGAAGGTTATTTGGAGCTGTGTTAAGTGGAAATGCAAAAGCTGCTCCAGGATTGACAAAGAAAGAAGCGAAAAGACATCTTGAAGAAGTTAAGGGCGATAAACTTCCTGAAAAAGTAAGTAAAAAGAAGGAGGCGAAATAGGATGACTATTAGTTATGAAGCCAATTCATCAGCAACAATGCCAAGATACGAATACAGAAACTTAACTGGTGATGAGAAATTAGTGGAACTTAAAAAAGCATTTGCATACAATTGTAAAAAGATAGATTTTTTCCGAGGTCCCGACGGTTATAGTTATTGCTTGGGAAGTATTGGAAAAAGCGAAGATGACCCAAATACAGAATATAGGGTTTTTAGAACTCTTAGAGGAGTTTCTGGCAACAAAGAAAATGAAGTGGATTACATATTCACATCGTTTTCAAAAAGTGAAGCTATCCAAGCGTTAAATTCTATGCAGGGTACGAGAGTTGTGGAAGAACGCCAAGCTTTAAATTTAATAAAGACTTACACAGAGGTGGATAACACGGATGTGATGGAGAAGAACCTTAAGGTTATGAATGGAGATGGAGATTGGAAACAAATCCACGGTGAGAAGGTTTTCGTTGGTAAGGATGGGGTAATAATTAGGGGTTCAGATGTGTTTATTGGCAGGTCTTTTAAAGAAGTAGAGAACCTCTTCAATGCCGATACATTCGGAGCCCAGCGAAGTGTTGGACGTGCTACCTTCGCGACCAACAAGGCACTTGAAATAGAGAAGGATACAACAATTGATGAGTTTGATAAATCTAGGCAGATAGAAGAATGTCAAGGTATTTATGACCGTTCAATGGCTGAACTTGATGAAATGATAAAAAGGGCAAATTCTACGAGATACCCGCAATTTTGGGATAGTGAGTCAAAGTAATTGAAAAAAAGGAGTTACAGTATGTTTAAGAAAAATGTCAAGTGTTTGATGTGTTCCAAGTTGTACAATGTTAGTAAAAAGGATTTTGAAGAGGCTCAGAAAACGGCGGATAAAGAGACGAAGATTTTGAATTTAGTTTGTCCTGCTTGTAAGGACACCAAGGCTTCTGCGGTAAATTCTGTATCTTTTTTCAAAAAGACAATGATGCAGATAGGTATAACAGGTTCAGACATTTGGGACAAGATAACTGATGTCCTAGCTTGGCTTTTAGTCTACTGGCTCAAATTCTGGTCTTTTTGGCAATACGACATAATGGCAGTAATTAGGCAGTTTTTGACCTACTTTGTGATTTTCTTATCGGCTTATCTTGTAGTTGTTTATTCACCTTTGAAATCTTACTTACTTGCAATAATTGCAATACTCATTATAACGCTTTTTCAAACATTCCAGAGGAGATAACCAATGGCATTTAAAAAGAAATGTTTGCATTGTGGTAAAGAATATAGTGCATGGGGGCATGATGTTGCAAAAAGAAAGTTTTGTTCTAAAGCATGTTATGGTGAGGATAGGGTTGGAAAAAAATTCAAAAAATCAGGTATAATAAAAAAATGTTTGCATTGTGGCAGTGATTTTTATGTGGAATACGGCAAAAAAGATAAAGTAAGGTTTTGTAGACCTGAGTGTTGGGATAATTTTAAAACTGGTAAGTCTTATGAAGAACTTTATGGAGAAGAAAAAGCTAAGAAAGCTATAAAAAAGAAAAGTGTTTCTATGAGCGGAGAGAAACATCCTTTGTTCAATAAGCACCATCGTACTGAGTCATTAAAAAAGATGCGTATAGCTACTATTAAGAGAATTAAAAAAAATTATGGTATTCTTTGGCCAAATTACAGTAAAGAAGCTTGTGAGTTTTTTAAGTCTTTTGATGAAAAGCACAAAACTAAAGGTAACTATGCTGTTTATGGAGGTGGGGAGTATTATATAGAAGAATTAGGTTATTGGCCAGATTATTTTAATCCAGAGCTCAAACTTATTATGGAATATGACGACCGTAAACATTTTGATAAGAATGGAAATCTTAAACCAAGGGATGTTAGAAGACAAGCAGAAATTCAAGCTTTATATCCAGATTTTGAATTTCAAAGAATAAAAGAAAATGAGGGGAATGGAGGAGCAGTATATGGCGTTTAAGTCCTTTAATTCTAAGGTTTCTGAGTTATTAACACCTGCTGGTGTGCAAACCTCGCCATTAATGTCCAGTATCGAGAAGAGTGCGTTTATTTTCTCCTCTTCAGATTCTCTCAGCTATGAGAATGAGATAGAGAAATCCCAACGGGCTTTCATCCCTGGTTTCAAGAAGGGGGAAAAACGCGGTCAACCTAAAGGGTTTGTCGACAGGCTTCTTCCGACGCAGACACTTAGGAGGATGTATCACTACAATCCAGTAGTATTTTCTGCTATTAATGCAATTATTAATATTGTGGTTTCGGCGAAATGGGATATTGTAACTAAAGATAAAGAACAGAAACTCACTGCTGGGCAGAAGACTAAAGTTAAAGAGATAAAAGATTTTCTTTATGTTCCTAATAAGAACAAAGAATCATTGAGGATAATATTTGAAAAGGTCTTAAAGGATGTCTTCATATTGGGTTGTGGAGCTATTGAAAAAGGAAGGTCGGATGCGGATGGAAAAACACTCTGCGAGATATTTGCCATAGATGCCGCTACTATCAAGATAGATGCGGATGAGCACGGTAGGATTAAAGGATACTTCCAAGAGATTCAAGGAGAGGGAGTCCCTCCTGTAGAATTTGATTCAAAAGATTTGATATATCTTATACAAAATCCAAGGTCAGAGTCGTTATATGGGGTATCAATATTAGAGATACTTCACCAAACAATCACGGCTTACTTGTATGCAGAATCTAACAACATAAAATATTTCGAAAATTCTTCAACTCCACGAGGAATTTTGGACTTAGGCGTTCATATACAGGAACATCAGCTAGATAGATTCCGTTCTTTTTGGCAGGCAGAAAACGTACAGCAGCCACATAGAACAATGGTTGTGGGTGGTTCAACATCGGGAATAAAGTGGGTTCCTGTGGCAATGAATCCAAAAGACATGGATTTGATGAACTATTTGAATTGGCTGATGAAAATAATATTGATGGCATTTTCTGTTTCTCCTACAGAAGCAGGCTGGACAGAGGATATTTCCAGAGCACCTGCTACAGGACAGTTGATACAGTCGGATGCGTTTAAAAATAAAGCAATATATCCACTTATGGATAAAATGGCTTTTTATCTCACTCAAGAATTAGTGTTAATGGAATTTGGTGCGGAAGACTTGATGTTTGAATTTATACAGGAAAGTTCTTTGGCAGAAAAAGAACAAAAGGCTAGGATTCATCAGCTATTGATTTCATCTCAATTAAGGACAGCAGATGAATTAAGAAAAGAAGATAACCTTGACCCGATGCCTCCTCAAGCTCAACCAGCAATGCCTGGGATGCCATCAGGAGTACAGGCGGGCGGAATGCCTCCAGGAACACCAGGGGCTCCTCCAACTGGAGCACCTGCAGGGGCCGAAATACCTCCAGCAGGAGTACCAGAAGGAGCACCTCCCACAGCCGATATGGACATGAATACAGCTTCATCAGAAGTACAACAGGCTTTTGGGAAACTTCGTCAAGAAGTACTTTCTGCTATTGGGCAGAAAGACGTTGCAATAAAAGAGGCTTTTGAAATGCTAAAAAATGACATTATGGGTGTAGTTGGTCAGAAAGTAAATGATGTGGATTTGAAAGTGGATAGTGTAGAGGAATCTTATAAACAATTAGTAGATTTAATTAAAGAAGTATTGCCTAATAAGCAGTTGGAGATATAGAGATGTCAAGGGGTATATATGTACGGACTGAAGAAATAAGGAAAAAGAATAGTGTTTCTAATAAGAGACAAATTCCTTGGAATAAAGGCTTAACTAAAGAAATTGATATGCGATTGAAAAATGAATTTGCTGGTAAATATACAAGAACTGACAAAATAAGAAAAAAACAGAGTGCTGCTAATAAGGGTTTATTTAAAGGTGAAAAAAACCCTATGTTTGGGAGAATAGGAGAAAGGGCTCCTCAATGGAAAGGCGGAATAACGAAAATATGTGAAAGGATAAGGCATTCATTTAAATATGCACAATGGCGCATAGCGATATTTAAAAGAGATGACTATACCTGCCAATGTTGTGGCAAGCGTGGTGTGTATATAGAAGCTCATCATCATTTGAAAGGGTTTAGTAATATATTATTAGAAAATCATGTGGATTCTATTGAAAAAGCTTTAGATTGCAAAGAATTGTGGGATATGGATTTAGGTCAGACTTTATGTAAAAAATGCCACAAAAAAGAACACGCTAAACCCAAAATAAAAATACAGAAGTCTACAGAAAATAAAATGTTAATAGGAGAAATGTTATGAGAATATCAAAGGAAAATGAAAATCCACTTAGATTTAATCACCTCGATTTTTCTTATGGATTAGCTTTTTTTAGAGTTCGTCCAGGTGTACTTGTAGGACTTGGAGATATTGAAGGTTTTGTTGGCTCGGAAGTGGAGACGATGGAATGGATTAGTCATCAATTCGACAATGACAAAAAGATAATAGACGCACTTTCAAGTGGAATGCCTCCATTACCAGATTATTACGAAAACGAAAGGGAAACACATCTTGACATTCCAATTAAACCCAAACGCTAAAAATAGGATAGCAAAAGCACTTAAAACTATAGAGACTAAAAAAGAAAAGAAATTCTTCTTTGACCCAAAGTTCATAGCATTGAGGAAGAAGATGTTACAAAGTTTGGTGAAGCCTTACGGAGACGTCCATCCACCCGCTGGAGACAAACCAGACGTTCCACGAGCGGAGCATCCAGAAGGGCTTGAGAGACCATTTTCTCCAATGTCTCAGGTAAAGAAGGGGATTATTGAGGTTTATCATATATTAAAGACTTTACCTGAAGACCCTGCAGTGGCAGAGAAACAACTTAAAAAAGAATTGGATAATAGGACAGAAGTCCCAGTTGAGAAGGATTGGGGGAAGGTTTTTTCACATAATTTTAATATTAAGAATTTAGATAGAGGAAACCGTTCCGATAGTGACATTGCTTTGGTTTATGAAATACTGATGAAGGCAAATCTTCCAGAAAAACTATTAAAATACAATAACTACCTAGATGAACTGCATTTAGGGAAAAGCTTAAAATTAGACAAAGAAATCAAAGGATTCTCAGCATCTTGGTCGGACAACAAAGGCGTGTATATATTTGACAAGGCATTCACGTTTATGGATAAGGCATTTAGAATTCCAGATGTTATTGGTCTAGCGGAAATTTTACTGCATGAAATTTCGCATAGTGTTTTTAAATCCATAGCCAAAGACCGAGGGTTGACAAAGAAATTTATGAAGCTTCGTGGATGGGAGCTTACAGATTCTATAAAGAATTCACCTAAAGCTAATGATTACACAGTTTCTAAAACTAATGAAAAGTGGAGTTACCCTCGTAAATTATATTTTATATCTGGGTATGCCAGCAAGCAACCCTCCGAAGATTTTGCGGAAATAATGGCAAGTTTTATTTGGCAGGGTAAACATTTAATGAAGAAAATGCCTACAATGTATGCTTGGGTAAAATCCGAGTTTTGGAATAACAAAGATTCGCAAGCAGACATTTCGGGTAAATTGATACCTAAAAAAGGAGCATTTTAATAAAATGCCTCTAAAAAAACACATTGATAGATGCTTATTAAAAAGATACTATGAGGATGAAAATAAAACCACAATAGAAATTGCAAAAATGTTTGATGTAAATTCTTCTTGTATTTTTAAAAAACTTCGTAAAAACGGTATTCAGACTAGAACAAGAAGCGAATCTCAAAAAAGAGGTGCAAACAGTTCTCTTTTTGGTAGGAAACGTTCAGAGAAGAGTAAGAAAAAACAAAGTAAATCGATAATGGGAAAGAATCACTGGAATTTTGGAAAACACCGTCCTTCAGAAACAGTAGAAAAGATAAAAGCCAACCATGCCGATGTAAGCGGGAAAAACAATCCCATGTTTAATAAACACCATGTTGATGAGACCTGTAAAAAGATGCGAGTAAAGACTATTGAAAGAATAGAAAAAAATTATGGTATTTCACATCCAAATTATAATCTTGAAGCCTGCGAATTTTTTAAATCTTTTGATGAAGAACATAATACAAAAGGTAAATATGCGGTTTATGGAGGTGGAGAACACTATATAGAAGACCTCGGCTACTGGGTAGATTATTTTAATCCAGACCTTAAGTTAATAATGGAATATGATCTTGGGAATACTTTTTGGTGGTTGGACGCGCATTTTCCAGAGTATTACGAAGGCTATACTGGCTCGTATCCTATTGATATTAGAGTTCCTATGGTAGGCGAATTGGAAATAATACTAGAGAAGAAAGATATATCAAACGATGTATTCCTTCTAGACGATATGTTCATATACAGTGATA
>CAIKMX010000029.1 GCA_903828655.1 uncultured archaeon
AACATTCAGAATATTTTGCCGATAAGCCAAGATCTACAATTAAAACTCGTTCTTCCAGAAAACATCACACTCCAAAAAAAAGATGGAAACAACCTATTTTCAAGAGAATTTCATCTCAGACCAAAGAATAGAATAAACTTTTTCCTGGATTTAAAACCCTCTCGGAACAAGATTAGAAAAGAAGCAGTACTTTTTATAGAATCTAAAGATATGAACATAAAGAAGAATGTAATCTTTGTCACATGATTTTTTAATTCCTCACAACAAAGCAACTATTATTCACCATCTGCAGTATCTTTTGCATCTGGACCTCTAAAATCTGCAACCTCTCTTGTAGCATTTCCTTTTCATTCTCGGATTTTACTAGTCTCTTTTCAATCTCAGTTTTTGTTAAATCCATCAACAAATCTTCTTCGGAGATAGTATCCCTCATTCCAAGCATCTCGCTGTAATAATGAATCTTGTCTGACTTCTTCCATCCGAATCTGAATTTCAATGCGGATTCGGATTTGTAACGAGGAAGCCAATAACAGCAAGAGCAATGCCTAAAATCATACATAGTAAGATCAGAATATTTCTGTCCTGCAGGGCTCTTTGTATCTCCAAGAGTTCTTTTTGCGAGCCGTTTAAGATAATTATTAATGCTTTTAGGATTTACTGGAAATAAAGCATCTTCAGGTCTAAGTTGTTTTAACTCAACATATTCTTTTAGGATTTTTGGGCAGATCATAAGTTTTATTTTCCTGCCGAACGTCTTGCTTATTTCATCTCGGATATTCAATTCCTTATAATTGTTGTAAATATCTGAGACCTTAATATTAACCAATTCAGTAGGTGCCCTTATTCCCGTATCAAATAAGAACCACATCAAAACTTTATATTCATATTTAGCACTATCACATAACTTTTTGACTTGTTCCTCCGTTAGATAAACCCAGTCGGGTTTTTCATGACTCGTATCTAAATCTGTAGTTATATCCCTGATGGCGATGCCCTCCTTTCGATTAGTTTTTTGATGCCAGTGCCATAGCGACTTAAAGATTTTAACATAATCGACAACGGACTGGTAAGTTTTACCATCTTGTCTTGTTATCGTGCCATTCTTCATTTCTGTAAAAAAACTATGCAACTGTCTCTCGCTTAGCTCAAGTATAGAAACCCCATATCGTTCTTGAAATTTATTAGATAAGAAGATTAGCCTTGTTTTGAGGGTATTTAGCCTTATAAAACTTCTAGAACCCTTTTTACTGCCACTTGCTACATTAAGCCCGTTTTCCATGTCTTCTAAATAACTAAGAATAATATCCGAGTTCTCTTTGCTAAGCCTAGGAATTTGTCGTCCATTAAGACTTTGCTTCCATGCTAAATATCTCTCTTTATGCTGATAAGGGTCTATTTTCATAGTTCCTCCAATTCAAGCCTAAATATAAATAACTTGGATAAATTCCTACCAAAAAAGAGTCCCACGAAATCCTCATTTTATAGGCATGCTCCCGCCGGGATTCGAACCCGGGTCACTGCCGTGAAAGGGCAGTATGCTTGGCCTCTACACTACAAGAGCATTCCTGTATCTCGAATTTGCTCTTGGAGTGGGCAGCAAGCGCTTAGCGCGCTTTACACTACAAGAG
>CAIKMX010000030.1 GCA_903828655.1 uncultured archaeon
ATGATAATTGTCGGCACGGATTATGGAATCTAACGATTTTAGAAATTTTTTGCCACAAGACTGCAAAAAAGATATGACTTCTGCATCTTTTGCTTGACTTGGTGTGTGATTTGAGGTTATATTTACCATACTTATTTATGTGTTTACACATATTTAAGGTTTTCGGTCAGAAGTTTATAGCAAAGAATTAGATAAACCTTATTTTCTCCCAATCTCCTTTCCATCAATCACAAGCGTGGGAGGTTTACCAGAAAGTTTCCTTTCGTTCTTAGACTCTATAAAAAAATCAACCTTCTTAATTATATCTTCATATATGTCCACAATGCGTAGTGCCGGTTTTTCTCCAGACAAATTAACAGAAGTTGTAACAATAGGAACTTGAGAACTCTCAATGGCATCCATAATATACCCATCGCCAGACACAAACTTAGGAATTCTAACGCCCATCCGATCATTAGGAGATATCCAGTCCATAAAACTCAATTTTCTCTTTCTCAAAAGAAGAGTATACGGCCCAGGAAAGTATTTCTTCAAATAAGCGATATCCTTTTTCTCAATTTCAAAATGCTCAAATATCCACCCCAAATAGGGTGCAATAACACTCAAGGGCTTATCCGCATCTCGCCCTTTTATCTTCTTCAAACGAGCAACAGCATCCCGATTAGCTGCATCGCATCCAAGCCCATAAATCGTGTCAGTTGGATAAATAAAAACATTTCCTTCTATTATACTCTCAGTTAAGTCTACTTGATCCATGATTTAGAAAGGGTTTTACTTGTTTTAAAATTTTGCATAGATAAGCATTTTACATATAAACAAAGAACTTAACCAATTAAATAAAAAACTACTCCCACCAAAACCTTCGAGTGCCGTAGGCGATACCAAACTGGCGCTCGCTTCGCTCGCTTCAATTAGGTGATTTCATCACCAAGATGATGTCGCACGGGCGTGCTCCCTTAGTTAATTATCTCACATTACCAAAGGTCTTTTCCATATTTTTTGCAAAGCACAGGCAACTTATGATAAATATCTTTAAATAACATTTTTACCTACATAATTTATGCAAACCGACCAAATTATCATTTCAATAGTAATCTTGCTTGCAGCAATCCCCCTAGGACTTTTAGCAGCATATCTAACAGCAGACGAAAAAAACATCTTCAAGAAAGCCCCCTATTTCCCCCAATTTCTCTGGATAGTTGCAATCGCCGCAGCGATCTTCTACACATTAAACATCCAAATCGCGCTAACATTAACATTTATATTCATAATAATGTTAATTTGGTATAAGAAGAAATAAGAATTCTAAAAAAATAAAAACTACCAAAACCTAATAAAAACATTGCCAAAGATGTCAACGGATATCTCAACACATTACCTACTACCGCTCGCCCTTCGGGCTCGCTTTTAGGTAACTGCACTGCGAAGGTTTAGGCAATATCATTTAGTCATATTATTGCAAACTCTTAAAAATCTCCTTTAACAACAACATTTATGTTAAACTTAATCGGCCTAGGCATGAATGAAAATTCCATAACAGTTGAAGCTCTAAAAGCAATAAAAAGCTCAAAGAAAGTCTATTTAGAAAAATATACCGTAGACTTCCCCTATCCAATAAAGAACCTTGAAAAGACTATAAAAAAGAAAATAATTCCATTAGAACGAGAAAAAGTTGAAAACGAATCAATACTTGAAGAAGCAAAAAAGCAAAACATCTCTTTGTTGGTTTACGGTGATTCGTTGTCCGCAACAACCCACATTCAGTTGATAACTTCATGTAAAACAAAGAAGATAAAATTCCAAGTCTTCCATAATGCATCTATTTTAACTGCCGTAGCAGAAACAGGCTTACAGTTATACAAATTTGGAAAAACAGCCTCACTCCCAAGATGGATTCCAGATAAATTTGAGCCAACTTCTTTTGTAGAGATAATAAAAGAAAATCAAAGATCAAATGCCCACACTCTTCTTTTAGCAGATATAGGCTTAGACATAAAAGATGCCAAATCCCAAATAAAAAAAGCTACAATGTCCCAAAATCTAGAACTTCCAAAAAAAATTATAGTAATGTCTAGTGCGGGCACAAAAAACCAAAAAATCTTCTACGAAAATATCGAAAACTTACCAAACACAGTAAACAAACCCTACTGTTTCATAATTCCAGGCACAATGCACTTTGCAGAGCAAGAAGCAATTGAAGCTTTAAGCCAATAATTCAAAAAACTTAAAAACCTAGCAAATTTAACAGGAAAGGTGAACTTTAGGAAAACCTTGGTTTGCCTAAGTATGGCTATGAGTAATACAATAACAGCAATAGAAAGAATTTCTATCATAGCTATTATTATATAAATTGCAATCTCACAAACAGATTGCCAAACAAACCATGTCTATAGAGATATATGATTGCACGTTAAGGGAAGGAGAACAAGCAGCCGGAGCAAGTTTCAACTTCCAAGATAGAATAAAACTATTCAAAAAACTTGATGATTTAGGTGTTGATTACATAGAACTTGGCTGGCCAATTGCCTCAGAAGATATCCTCAAATCGTTTCATGAATGTGAAAAAATACTAAAGAACTCAAAAATTGTAGCATTTGGTTCAACATCTACAAAAGAAAATCCCGAAGAAGACAAAAATTTACAGTCAATTCTAGACTCAAGAGCAAAATTTGCATGCATCTTCGGAAAATCATGGCTAGAACATGTCGATAAACAGCTAAACATAACGCCAGAAGAAAACATCGAAAGAATAAAAAAGAGCATAAAATTTCTAAAAAACAAGAACATAAAGGTATTTTACGATGCAGAACACTTCTTTGATGGTTTCTTGTCAAACAAAGATTATGCAATTAAAACTCTAGTTGAAGCTTCAAGAGCAGGAGCAGAAAGACTAATTCTATGCGACACAAATGGAGGAATATTTCCAGATAAAGCAAGACAGATAGTCCAAGAAGTTAGAGAACATCTAGATAATCTCGGAATAAAAACTCCTCTTGGAGTACACTTTCATAATGACCGCGGATTAGCCTTAGCAAGCGCCCTTTCTTGCTTAGAATATATAAAACAAGTTCAAGGGACAATAAATGGGAGAGGAGAAAGAATCGGAAATCTTAATCTTTCAGAATTTTTGCCAAACTATGAAAGCCTCGGTTTCAATTTAAACATTGATTTAAAAAAGCTAAAAGAAACTGTTGAAGAAGCATTCAGATCAAGCGGAATTCCAACACCAGGAAATATGCCCTTTGTTGGAAAGGAAGCTTTTGCTCATAAAGGAGGGATACACCAAGATGCAATAAACAAAGGAGCAAGCTATGAACATTCCATTCCCGAAGAATACGGAAACAAAAGGGTTGCTCTCTTAAACACACTAGGAGGAACAAGCAGCGTAGTAGCCGTAGCAAGACATTTTGGTCACGAAATAGACAAAAAAGACGAACATACAAGAGAAAAAATAGAAAATTTATTCAAAGAGCTAAGAGAATATGAAAAAGAGGGCTATAGGATAGAAGCACTCCCTGCAGAACAGTTTCTATTAATTGAAAAATACTTTGGAAATCTCAAAGAATACATCAAAATAGATAGTTGGAAAATAGAAACGGGTATGCACGATAGCAAAGAAAAAAGTAAGTTTATTGTAAATGGAGAAGTTGAAAACAATCCATTCAAAACCGAATTAGAGATAGAGGGGGGACCAATTAACGCAGCATTCAAAACATTAAAAAATTTACTCATAAAAAATCATCCAGAAGTTGAAAATCTTCATCTCTCAGACTATCATGTAGAAATAGCCAAAAGAAGCGAAGAAGCGAGCACAGTTAGAACCGCAATTTTGTTCAAAGACCATGAACTATTCGAAGTTGTGGGAGTAAGTGAAAATATCATTGATTCATCAATACTAGCACTATGCAAGGGATTCAAATATTACCTAAACAAAACGTTAAAAGAACAAAAGAAAAACGTATTTAAACAAACATAAACACAAGATAAACATGTACGACTTTAATGAAATAGAAAAACAAGCGGGAAAGATTCTAGATAAAAAAGACATTAAGAAAGCCGTAAGTGATAATAAAAAGAAAAAGCTCTTTAGTTTTTTAGAAGGTCCTCCTACTGCAAATGCCCCCCCGGCACTCCATCATCTTGAAGTTAGGACTTTTAAGGATATCATTAACAAATTCAAGTTTATGCAAGGATTTTCAGTTCCAAGAAAAGCCGGGTGGGATTGCCACGGATTGCCTGTCGAAGTTCAGATTGAAAAAAAATTAAAATTAAACAATAAAAAAGATATCTTAAAGTTTGGAGAGAAGAAGTTCATTGAAGAATGCAGAGCAAGTGTTTTCTCATATATCAAGGAATGGAATAAATCAACTAAAAGACTAAATTATTGGATTGATCTAGAAAATCCATACGTAACTCTAGACAACAATTACATCGAAAGTGAATGGTGGTCCCTAAAGAAACTTTATGAAAAAAAGTTATTGTATGAAGCCCACAAAGTAGTCCCGTTTTGTCCAAGATGTGAAACCCCCTTATCCAGTCATGAAGTCGCACAAGGATACAAAAAGATTAAGGAAGATGCAGTAATAGTAAAAATGAAAGCAGATTCAGGAGAATATTTGCTAGTATTCACAACTACGCCCTGGACATTGCCATCAAACCTTGCTATAGCAGTAAATCCCAATATAGACTATGCCTATGTAGAAGAAAGAGGAGTTTACATAGTAGCAAAGGAATTAGCCTCAAAAATGTTTGAAGACCCCAAGATAATCAAGGTTGTAAAAGGTAAGGAATTAATCGGGAAAAAATACGAACCTTTATTCAACTATTTTACTGGAAAAGGAGCTTTCAAAATAATCTCTGGAGACTTTGTCACAGAAGAAGATGGAACTGGCCTAGTTCATATGGCCCCGGCGTTTGGAGAAGTTGACTATGACGCATGCAAAAGTCAAAATATCCCCTTCTTTCAGCCAGTCGATGAAACAGGAAAATTCACAGAAGAAGTTCCAGAGTATAGAGGAAAATTTGTCAAAGACACTGACAAAGAAATAATCATTAGACTAGAAAAAGAAGAAAAATTGTTTAAAAAGTTCAAATATGAACACGACTACCCTTTTTGTTGGAGATGCGATACCCCCTTATTGTATTATGCAATCAATTCTTGGTTCATCAGGGTTACGGACTACAAAGAGAAGATGATCAAACTGAATGAAAAAATAAATTGGGTTCCTAAACATATTAAGGATGGAAGATTTGGAGATTGGCTGGAAAATGTTAGAGATTGGGCCCTATCCAGAAAGAAATTTTGGGGAACTCCATTACCCGTATGGAGATGCCCTTGTGGGCATGAAGAGATAATTGGAAGTATTGAAGAACTAAAGAAACGTTCTGCAAAGAAGATTTTAAACAAAGACATTGATTTACATAAGCCCTGGATAGACTCAATCAAATTTAATTGCCCTAAATGTAAGAAAGAAATGTCTAGAGTTTCCGAAGTAATAGATACCTGGTATGACTCAGGTTCTGCAAGCTACGCCCAATTTCACTACCCTTTTGAAAATAAAAAAGAGTTTGAAAAAAGATTCCCTTATGATTTTATCGCAGAAGCTATAGACCAGACAAGAGGATGGTTTTACACATTACACGTTCTTTCTACGGTATTATTTGATAATATCGCCTATAGGAATGTTATCTGTGCCGGCCACATTGTTGATGAAAAGGGAGAAAAAATGTCTAAATCTAAAGGAAACATACTGAATCCCGACGTAGTTTTAGATTCAGTAGGCGTTGATGCAACAAGAATGCAGTTCTGTACAGCAGACATTGGCAGTTTTAAAAAGTTTGGAATAGAACTTGTTAAAAAAGATATCTTTGGATTTATGAACGTTCTATGGAATACTTTTCAATTTTATCAGCAAATTAATAATACAAAAAAGGCAGAAACAAAAATTGAAGATAAATGGATTTTATCAAGAATGAACTCGGTGATTAAAGAAGCAACAGAAAGTTTAGAAAATTATCAAATAGAAAAAGGATTACTACCTGTAATGGATTTTATAGTAAATGACTTTTCAAAGACATATATTAAAATAATTAGAGATAGGGAAGATAAAAACACAAAGAAAGTTATTGGAGAAGTTCTAGAAAACGTTGCAAAATTACTTGCTCCCTATGCTCCAAATATAACCGAAGTTATTTATTCAGAATTTGGTTCTAAATCAATTCACTTATCCGCCTGGCCAAAACCAAGCGAAAAAGCAATAAACAAAAATCTAGAAGAAAAGTTCTCAATCGTAGCAAAAATAATAGAATCGGGTCTAAGAGAACGAGATAAAGCGCAAATTGGACTAAAATGGCCACTCCCTGCAGTTATAATTTACCTAAAAAATAAAGCAGACTACAAAGAATTTGAAGAAATTATAAAATCCCAGCTTAATGTTAAGCAAATAAGGTTTGAAACACCTGCAGAAAAGGAAACAATATTCGTTTTGGAGTTAGATAAACAAATAACTCCTGAACTAGAAGCAGAAGGCTTCGCAAGAGAAATTTCAAGGGCCGTACAATCACTCAGAAAGAAAGCAGAGCTGGTAAAAACCCAGCACATTAACCTTGAAATTATCACCGAATCAAAAGAGAAACTACTAGATAATATAAAATTTATAAAAGAAAGAACCAACTCAAAGTCAATATATTTATCAGAAATACCCTCAAAGAGCAAATTTACACACAAAGAAGAGCTAAAAATTAAAGGAATAAATTTCATAATTTCGCTAAAAAAGGTCTAAACAGCGACGGAAAAATAATTCACCCCTCCATTTCTGGACAATTCGAAGAAACATTTAAATACTACTATCTCATAGGAATAATATGATCGTAAAAGAGGAGTTCCTAAGTCGACTGAGAAAGATATTCGACTTAAACTTATACGAAGTAAAGGTATGGACTGCACTCCTATCTAGAGGCACATCCACAGCAGGAGAGCTTAGTTCAATCTCCGACGTACCTCGTTCAAGAACCTATGATATTCTAGAATCTTTAGAAAAGAAAGGTTTCATAATAATGAAACTAGGAAAACCAATAAAATTCATTGCTCTTAAACCCGAAGAGGTTATAGAGAGAGTAAAGAAGAACCTCGTTGTTGAAGCAAAAGATAAATCCAAAAGACTAGAGCAATTAAAGGGCGATGATGTTCTTGGAGAACTAACTTCCTTATTCAGTGATGGTATAAAATTTATTGAGCATACCGATTTATCAGGTGCTTTAAAGGGCAGACAGAACATCTACAATCATCTAGATATGCTAGTTAGAGAAGCTCAAACATCCATTACACTTGTAACTACCGCAGATGGATTAAACAGAAAACTTGAAGTCCTTCTTCCAAGTCTTGAGAAAGCAAAGAAAAGAGGAGTTACAATAAGAATCGCGGCTCCAATAAACGCTAACAATAAAAAAGTCGCAAAAGAGTTTTCAAAGGTAGCCGAAGTAAGGGCCCTTGAAGGAATGAAAGCAAGGTTTATGGTTATAGACAGTGAACAGATAATGTTCATGCTTTTAGACGACGAAACAATCCACCCAACCTACGATTTGGGTGTTTGGATTAACACAGAGTTCTTCGCAAAGGCTCTTGAAGGTCTATTTGACGTCTCTTGGAAGACCATGAAGAAAGTGCAATAAAGAATGACAAATAATTCTAAAACTTTTCTAAAGAGTTCAATAATCAACCTCACAATCTTCATGGAAAGAGGTTCAAATAATGGCTAAAAAGAAAGCAACTAAGAAGAAGAAATAAGACTAGCTTCTAGTTGATTAAATAAAAAAGTTTATTTTTCACATTTTTTAGTAAGAATTATAAATACGCCCAGTTTTAAGATGAAAATGGGCGCAAAAAAGAGGATTCTTAAGATACCTAAAAGAGTTTCAATAAAATGTCCTTTCTGTAGCAAGTCAAACAGACTAGAAGTTATAGAAGATCAACTAATCAATTCTTTTGAATGCAAAAATAAATCTTGCAAACAGCTAATCAAAACCCCCATAACTCAATGCTGTATAATATGTGCTTTTTCTAAGACAAAATGTCCCTATAATCTAAAAGTCCAAGCAAAAGCCAAAGGATTAGAATTGAGATAATTTAAAAAATTAAATCTTTATTCCTGCTCCAGCACCTATCTTTCTTTTTCCGACTTTAGCCATAACTCCAACTCCAGTCTTTCTTCCGACCCTTGCTCCAACTCCAACTCCACTTCTTTTCCCCACTTTTATTCCCGCTCCAATTTTCATTTTTTACCTCCATTTTGATTTAACACCAATTATAATTATCCAAGACAGTTATAGTACATATAGATAAGCTGTATGAATTGATACTTCAAGGTTAATTAAGGCGATAAAAGACCTAAATAGTAGATTAACTGCTAAATATTGAGAATTAACATGGAAAAATTAGAAAATAAAAAACAGTCTAAGCGAGAAAGATTTAAGGAAAAAATTAGAAAAATAAAATCAAAAACAAGACTTATCTTTCCCTATTTGGGTAGAGAAAAGCAAGTTCGTTATCAGATGGAGCATCATTTCACTGTAAAAGACCCAGAGTTTATTAGAGCCATGGAACATCTACTGGGCCCCCCAATCCTCTATGGAAATAAAATTAAAGCTTTGCATAACGGGGCCAACATATTTCCTGCTATGCTCAATGCAATAAAAAAAGCCAAGAAGACTATTACCTTTGAAACATATATCTATTGGTCCGGAGATATCGCAACCAAATTTTGCAAGGCATTATGCGAAAAAGCTCGCGAAGGAGTAAAAGTACACATCATTCTTGATTGGATGGGAAGTAGTAAAATGGATGGAAAGTCAGTATCAGAGATGATAGATTCAGGAATAGAGCTAGAAAGATACCACCCTCCAAGATGGTATAATTTCTTTAGAATAAATAATCGTACACATCGTAAACTGCTCACTATTGACGGCAAGATAGGTTTCATTGGGGGTGTAGGCATTGCAGATGAATGGCAAGGAAATGCTGAATCAAAACTCCATTGGAGAGATTCACACTATGAAGTCACAGGCCCTGTAGTGGCCCAGATACAAGCAGCATTCAGCAATAACTGGATTAAAACTCATTCAAAAGTACTTTTAGGAAACAACTATTATCCTAAATTAAATCCTATAGCCGGAGGAGTTAGAGCTCAAGCATTCAAAAGCTCTAGTAACGGTAGCGAAAATTCACGTCTGATGAATTTACTTTCAATTTCATCAGCAGCTAAAAGCATAAAATTACAGGCAGCATATTTTGTGCCAGATCAGCTAGCTATTGAAACTCTTCTTTCCGCGTTAAAAAGAGGAGTAGCCATTGAGATAATTGTGCCGGGACCTTACTCAGATAAAAAAATCATTCAGAAAGCAAGCAGATCACTCTGGAGCAGATTGCTTGAGGCCGGAGTTAAGATGTATGAATATCAACCAACAATGTATCACTGTAAAGTTCTAATTGTAGATGGTTTGTGGGTCTCTGTAGGTTCTACTAATTTTGATGACCGTTCTTTTAGATTAAACGACGAGGCAAACCTAAATATCTATGATAAAAATTTCGCAACAGAACAAACAAAAGTCTTCGAAGAAGATAAAAGCAAATCCCGCCTTATGACTAAAGAAGATTTCAGACATCGATCTAAAATTGGCAAACTAATAGATAAGTTAGCAAGCGTTTCTAATAGGCAGATTTAGCCTAGAAGATAAAACTCTTCAACGTTTCCATTAATGATTTACAAAAGATATATTTTTAAACAACTTTAATCTTAATGTAACAACCATGAAAACAATTTACTGGATTTGCGGGATAATTGTGTTGATTTTAATAATTTTTGCTGGTAGGTATGCCCTAACACATTCAAATGTAAAAATACCAGACCAATCAGTTTCTTCAGGCGAATCAAACGTTGGAGATAACTCTGGCGCACCAACAAAATATCAGATAGTAGATTATAATAATTATTGCGACTCGGTAATTAAAGATGCAAATCTTGTTAACCTATGTGGTTTTTCTGCCTCCCAAGTAAACATACACAATAAGGGATACTCAGAAGATTCTAACATATTTCCACCACGCTTTAAAACTTCTGATTCTGGCTGCACTTATATAATCACTTTTGGAGATTTAAAAATAATGAATATCGGAGGAAGAGACATGTGGGTTTATCCTACGGAGAGTGTAGCGGTGTATGTCTTTAAGTATAAATCTAATTTAGAGGCCGCTTCTGCATTTGATGCAGGAACAAAGTATGTAAGTGCTTATAATCAGACTATCTTAGATCTTGGTGATAAATCTCTTCTGGATGCTCAGAACAATTATCCTAATGCATATGTTGATGTATTGCTTGGAGATAAATGGGTTCAGATAAATGATGGATCTAGTTGCTCCAAAGACAATCTAATCGCTCTCGCAAAGAATGTTGTAGACAATCTTAAAGCGTAAGTTCTAAAATATTTTTTGGTTAAACTCTCTCAAAAACCCATAGTGTTATATACAAGGATGCCTAGGTTATTATATGACAATTAGAAATTGGTTTGATAAACTTGATACACTAGCGAAGGTACTTCTTGTAATCCTATTTGTAATCTGTTTCCCAATAGGAATAATATTTCTAATTCTATACTTGCTTAATGTTTGATGATCCACGATGATTCAATTGAAAGTATTACAATGTCATCGCCCAGATTTCTTTATTTTTAACTACTGTTTCCACGTTTTTCCCCTGCTCAGAATTAGAAAACAGTCTATTAACTGAGGCTAGATTACCCACTAAATCACCGAAATGATATCTTTGAATATTAAATCCCAAACTTGAATAAAACTCAAATGCTTCTTTATATGTTTTAAAGTAAAAAGACCGAAGGTCCCTTCCAACCTGTTTTGATCTTAAACGTATTCTTTCATCCTCATCAGGAATTATTGTTTGCACTTCACGGTGGTATTCTTCAGTTGGAATATCGGGAGTAATATATACGCCTCCAAACCTATTCAAGAAAAATTTAACTCTTTCTGCAATTTTTGCTCTAGTCTCATTAGGAAAATATGTAGTAAAACCCGCATGCACAACGGCAGTTCGTTCTTCTCTTAGATTTTTTAATATTTCTTCTAAACCTTCTCCAGAAATTACATCAAAATTAATAAAATGGATATTTGGTTTTTCTTTAAACCGCGATTTAACTAATGTTCTCATTTGTTTTAATGTACTAGGGTCTAAATCTGAGTGAATATAATTCCATTGAGGATTATTTATTCCTCTAACGGTTCTCCCAGCAGCGAATTCTACTACCTGGATCATTCCATTTCTTTTTACAAGAGCGTCTATTGCCTTATAACGCGCCTCAAAAACAGGTATATTCTGAGGATGAGTATAATGACAATTATCAGCACCACATAAAATTGATACTTCTTTTGCAAAAGGTATATCTGAAAAACCTAAAAAATAGGCAGTTTGAAGGCTGGTTTGCATAACTCTTTCAGAAGGTCTTTCTAAATTGTCAATGTCTTTTTCCATGATAAAAAAATTATAGAAATGATATTTTTAAATTTGCTTATACTCTATTTATATTATCCCCAAAATCATCCCTATTTCTTCTTAAAAAATCTCGGATTATCTTTTTTGAATTGTTTTGTTAAAGGCTTAACAACTATTCCAGAATCTCTTTTTAGATAAAAATAACCCATCACCGCAGAGAATAACCCGCCAATTGAATCGTTTATCAAATCCTTCATCGTGTCAACTAAACCACAGCCGTTAACAACAGTCTGCATAAAAGCATTATTAGAAATAGGTCCAAAAGTGCTGTCTATTGTAAACTCCACTATTTCCCATAACGCCCCTATTGAAAGTGCAAAAGCAAATACAAACATTGCAATAACCTTAGGCCCCGCCTTGATTTTACCAGCCTTACTAATTACATACAAAATAAAGAACCCAATTATTCCAAAAGCCAAACCAGAACTCAAATGCAATAATACATCCCACCACCAGTACACAGCATAATAATTATTAAATTCGCCTAAAAAAAGAGTAGCGTAGATAAATACAACAGCAAAGATTCCCAAAGAAGGAGGAATATCAATATGAGATAATTTTCCCACAACTGCGGGTAAGCAAATCAATGCACCAATTATAACAATCATTAGCATAGAAATCCAGTTGCTTTGCTTTAATGCCGCAAAAAAAGCAATTACGAGAGTAACAAGCAAAATAATAGTCACAACACTTCTTTTAGGATGTTTTTCTATTTCCTTCTTTACAACATTCTTTTCCTTTCCTTTTTCCTTTTTGAATTCTATTTTGAGTTCCATATTATGATTATTGCAGTTGTTCTGATTATTTAGATTATTGTATTATTTAGTTACCATCACATTTAATGCTTTGGGTACAATTTTGACATTCACAGGCAATGTTCCGATTAATTCTCCATCAACCTGAACCATCATTTTTTTACGCGAGTAGATATGCGCTTCTTTTATTTGATGATATTCTCCTCTTAAAAATCTATTTAATTTCCCGCTGGAGATAGAAGAGAGAATTTTCACTATTTTCCACCAATTGTGTCTGTTGA
>CAIKMX010000031.1 GCA_903828655.1 uncultured archaeon
AAAAACAAAATAATAGTAATGTTTGCGGGCGTAGCGCCGTATCCAATCGTAATTGCAAAAAAGATAAAAGAAAATAAAAGCAAAAGACTAATCAAAGTAGAAATAATCTCAAACGAGCTAAACCGAAAAGCAAACGCCTTCGCAGAACAAAACATAAAACTTAATCACTTAGAGAATTATGTAAAAGTAATTCCAGGAGACAGCAATAAACTTCCAGAAAAATTAAAAAGCCAAAGTTTCAAAGCCGATTTTATTGTAATGCCGAGACCAAATCTAAAAGACACCTTTTTGAAAGCAGCAATGAAACTTTCAAAAAAAAGTACAATAATTTACTACCACGGCTTCGCCAAAACTAAAGAAGAAGTTTTAGACGAAATAAAAGAAAACACAGACAACAAAATAGGCAAAATAAGTATAGAAAAGGCAGGAGAGATTGCTCCTTACACCTTTAGATGGCTTGCTAAGTTTACCGTGAAGTAAGTTAAAGCATAAGATAACCTAATCTCTAACATAAAAACCCCTTAACACTCCCTTAGCAGTACACATTACCTAATAACTCTCGCTCGCTTCACTTCGTTCGCTCGCGTTAGGTATCTCCATTTCATCTTGGCAGCATTGTTTAAGCACTGGCAATAAAGACCTAAATCCCCTCACCTTTCTTAACCGCTGCTGGCGACTCACCGCCATGCCATGTAAATCTCGGACGCACCCTCATAGGATAAATTCTTTCAGAATTATCATCAAGTATTATCGCACTTCCAAGCAACTTTGGAAGTTCATTTATCTTTGAGTTGATACTTTCATACAAATAAGACTGCATAATCTCATTTAACGCCCTAACATCCGGTCCAGCAGTAACTCTATGAGAAATTACCACATCACTTTGAGTCATAGCATCTGTATGAATCTTCCCAGGCTGTTGTGTTGCCATAACCATCGAAATTCCTGGTTGTCTTCCCTCCCTAAGCAAAGTTATAAGTGCATCCGTAGCAGGCGTCTTTCTATCCGCCTCTTTAGGCAAAAACTCGTGCGCCTCATCAATAAAAACCCAGACCAAAGGCATATCTCTCTTAGGTTTAAAATAATTATAATCAATCCCATGCTGCACCGCCTGAATCTCTTCATACTTTCTCTGATTCATTCTCTCATCAAAAAGTTTCTTACAAACCAAACCAATAATTAATGCACGAACATTAAAATTTCCAACAGAGGTATACATTGACAAATCAATAACTGTTGTCTCACCTGGAGATATAAGTTCCATTATCTCAGTCCCCTTTTCTTCAGAAAAAACCTTCCAAGATTTAGCCGCATCAAAAAGAGCAATTGCAGAATTCTTTACATCATTACTAACTCCAACAATAGCATGAATATACTTATAGAGATCCTCAAAACCAAATCCCCCTCCAATCTTTTCTTTTTCCTCTTTTAACTTAGAAACAACAGACTCAATAACCACCGCAACAGGATCTGTAAATTCCAATTCAAACAAAGAAACCCAATCGCTCGCCTCAAGATTAGAAATTTTAATTGCAAATTCTTTATCGACATCAATCCCCCTATCCTTATAATCCTGAAAATAACCAAACGGAGCAAAGACTTTTACAGGAACATTTTCAGGTTGCAAACCCCATTCCTCAAGAAGCAAAGCATCTTTCTGATTTTTATATTTCATTGTCCAAAAAATACCCATAGTATCAAAAATAATAGGAGCAATGTTTTGAGATTCTTCTTTAGGCAGTTTAGATATCGCTTCAGCAATAGCCCCCAGTGTGTATGACTTACCACTTCCTCTCTTGCCAGCCACCAAAATTACATGGCTCCTTGCCACATCAAGATAAATAGGATTAGACAAAGAAGTATAATTACCCATAGTAACATAAGTCTTTCCGATGTAAATAAGCCCTCTTTTACCAAAAGATTTCTTATCACTCTCATTTCTCCCGATTATCACATCAAATGGCATAAAACTAATAGCAAAAAAGACTTTATAATTATTTAGATAACTACAATTGAATAAAATCACATAAATCCTTATAAATCAAGCATAATCAAAAAAGGAGATGGGAGCAAAAGAATACCTTGCTGCAGGAGTATTTGGTTTTATTAGCTTAGCTAATATCGGCCTTGGATCATATGCCGTCCTAGAAACGACCTCTAAAAGAGAAGGAGTAAGAAACGCCGTTTATGCAAAGGCAAAAGAAATAACCCCTGGAGTCATAGAGCAAGCAGAAATACTATCTCGAAGAGAGGGCATGGAAGACAGGATAATGATACTTGTCAGTTCTGCATTAGCCGCAGGTTTTGGATTAGGAGCAGTGGCAGTGTCTAGAAAAAGATAACTTTATTTCTCCCACACAAACAATCTAACTCTCCTTGGTTGAAACGATTCAGTATCAAGATTGGTACTTACAATAATCTCTTCTACATAAAGACTTTTATCAACCTGAAAATTAAGATTACACCCGATGTTACTTCCAGTTCCAAGAAGACACACTTTTACAGAAGAATTAAATGAAGACGGAATCCTCGTAGAAACAAAACTATTCAATAAACCTTCATTATCTGTCAAAGCAGCCTGCCTTAAACTTTCATTTGAAGAGATAACATCAAGAATTTCCTTCTGCAAGTTATAGACGTAATCTGCCTTACTAGGCCCTTCAAAGCTTTTTGAATAAACAAAGAGCAAAACCCCAGACACAATTAAGATAGCAGCAACCGCCTCAGCGATCCTTATCCACGCCCCTTTTTGTCTCATATTATCAGAAAATAAACGCAATTTATATATTTACCTAGTACCCAAAAAACAAGTTTACCATACTTTAAAGATAAACTTAACATTTCTTATTTCTCCATTTGAAAACAAAACATCTTCAAAGGATTCTGTTGCAACAACCTCACTTTTATCAGGTACATCCCTATCCATACTAACTTCAGGCAAGTCATCAGATAAAATTGCAAAATCAAAACTAGAGGGCAGGCCCAAATCTGATTTTAAACCATTATAATCAGTTTTATATCTTCCCTTAATCTCATCAAGTTTAGTTCTAGAAATCATATTTTTTTCATCTATGCTTCCAAAAGTATAGCTTGTAGTAGAAGAACAAATAACACTAGAGCTAGAAATATTAAATTCGGGGGAAATAGAAACATAATATGAACCCTCGCCTCCAGCCGCAGCAATCTCATAATTAGGTTTAATATTTGAGTTAATTCTTTCATGACTAATCGCCTTTTCAACAAATCCTCCAACAGAAGGATACTTGAAAGCCCTCTCATCTAAATCAATTAAAAAACATCCACTACTTCCCTGGCTGTTTATAGAAATAAAAAAACGAGTATAGTTTGTCTTAACCGAACCAAAAAAAGAATCCTTTAACGCGAGATTAACAGAATCTGAAAGAGTTGAATTATCAGAAGGCTTAACAAATATTATCAAAAAACCAATAAATCCTACAAACAACGTAAATGCAATAATCATCTCTAAATGTCCATACGCTCTTTTATTGTTCATTTTATTTCACTCCTTTAGTTTCTTTCTTGAACCACCAATTCTTTCTTTTCTAAAGAAAGAAGAGTGTTTTCATGATAGTATCAGAGAAAACCATTTTATATATTTAATGAATGCAAAACAACATAAGATTGCTCCAAACACAACGATTCCTCCACAAGAGATACCAAAAGTTAGGTAATATCTAGTCCCTTCACATCTTTGGCGAGCAATTTGCTTTTTCAAGAGGGTAGTATCAAATCTAATTGGCGAAAATGCAAATTGTGAGAAAATTCAAAATGTTAAAGTCTTGGCAACATACCTCTTAAACAAACCAAATCTAACCAAACAGCACTCTCGCCCCGGTTGTTATCAATAAAGTCAAAGCTAAAAGGATAAATGAGTGTTTAACTCCAGCCTTTAGCTCTCCCTCAGATATCTTTCCTATAACGAGCCCAGCAAAAAGGGACTGTATAACTATCATAACAAATAAGGGAGTTGAAAAATTACCTAGATTAGAACTCTGACTCACCACAGATAAAGTTTTTATGTCTGCAATTCCCGAGGTCAATGGAATAATTTTAAATTCGAGTACTAACATTATAATAATAAAAACCACAAATATCATATATCCCTGGACAACAAGATTAACAACGCTTGATTGCCTCTCTTTTTTCACTTCTTCTATCTGACTAACCGAACTAGAAACAGACTCAATTATCGTTTCAATTCTTCCTCCAGATCTTTCAGCTTCAGAAATTAACCCAACAGCCCTAGAAATAACTTTACTCCCACTATCATTAGCAAAAGTTCTCAATGCCCCTGTAAGAGGGATTCCTAAAGAAATCTGATTAGCCAACTTCTGAATATGGAGATTCAATGGCCCATAATCTCTTGTTCTTAAGTTGATTATACTCTTCGCCACAGGCGTCCCAGACTTTACGCTTCCAACTAAATCTCTAGAAAATTCCAAAAATCTCTCATTCTTTTCTTTTTCAAAACTTTGTTGCACAACCACAGAAATAACAAAAGGCAGAGTGATAAAAATTGCGGCCACAACAAAAACAAAATACCTTTGATTTCCAGATAAAAACACAAATCCAAGCCCAGCTATTAAAAGCGCTATTGCAATTCCTATTATGTGCATTACTCCAATTTTCATATTATACATCCGGTTGTTTAAATTGTAAAATAAAAAGGAAAATGATATTTGCTATAACCACAAGAGAAATTCCCACTACCATCAAAAAGTCTATTCCATAACCTACGCTCAGACCTGAAACGTTCATAAGTATAAACAACATCATAAATATCAAAGGAGCAGTAATTAATATAGAGATATAAACATCCATAAAAGTTCCTGCAAGAGCAGAATATCTTTGCCTTTCAAGTTTATAATCCATCATATAACTTTCAGCATTCTTCTCAAGATAAGATTTAAGTTCTCCGCCAGAACTTATATTTATTGCCAATCCTGTAAGAAGTTTCGCAAGTTTTTGATTAGAGGTCTGTTTCGCAACGTTATTCAAAGCACTAACAAGATCATATCCATAAATTTCAATCTGATTAACTACTTTCCTTATCTCAATCCCTATATACTTGTATTCACGAGATACCGCGATTATCTTGAATATCTTTGTTGGTTCAATATCAGAACCTGCAATTGCAGCCATATGAATCGCAGCAAAAGGTAGTTCTTGAGATATTTTCTTCTGAACATATCTTCTTTCAGAAGAAGGATAAAAATAGAAGATCATCAAACTTATTGCAACCAAAGCAAATGGAATCCAAACAAAATTTATCGCGATAAAACCTAAATAATTCAATGCGGCAAAAATAGAAGCAGAAACTATCAAAACTGAAACCGAAACAAAGAGAGCAATAGAAAGATATGTAGAAAGCATAAACCGAAGGTTAGCCTTTTTCAAATCATCACTCAAATCTAAAAATCCAGGACTTATTTTATCGGAAAGGCCTGAAAAGAGCTTATTTGAAATTGCGGCCAAAGCACTTGGACTTCTTACCATCACTCCATCCTGACTTTCTCTAGACTGTTTCAAATCAGAAAAACCTTTTTCAGAAATCTGAAGTTCTTTTATATAATCCTTTCTTGAATCGTTATCTAAGGTTACAAACCTTTTCTCACTAGAAGAAGGAGAAACATAACTAAACCGAGAGATATCCCTTGAATTTCCAGAGTTAATATTTTCTTTATCCACAGACCTTGCTGGATCATCAGAATTTCCAGAAATTAAAACCCCCTTCAGGAGTTTTGGAACAGAATTATTAACTATCTTAAGTTGTTTTAATAATGAAATCTTCGAAGAAGAATAAGATTTAATATTCCCAGAATACTTTCTAACATGACTCTCAAGAGTATTCAAATCAGATAAAATCTTTTGTTCCTGTTCAACATTTCTCTTTAAATCCTCAATCATATCCGCCTCTAAGTTTTACATTAATTGCCTCTATACTCATATCTATCTTCTGCGAAACATCGAAAATGAACACTTTTAGTTTGTTAAAACTAACAGAATCCTTTCTTGTTTTAGCAATCTCAAGCCTACGCACAGCCTCCGCCAAGGAACTTACAAGCTGTCCCAAAAACTCTATATCACCCATCAATAAACAAAAGGAAGAGTGAGTTTATTAAAGTTATCTTTACAAAAAACGATTAAAAATATAATTATTAGAAAATAGAAATATTTTACATATAAACAGAAAAAGCCCAACAAGCTACCCAAAATCCGACACACTACCAAACTCGTTCGTGCGAGCGTGAGCAATTCGCTTTTGACAATTAAAACAGATAACAAATGCAAATTGTGAAGAGGGAGCGACAAAGGAGCGGAGCGCGAGCACATTTAGGTAACAATATATCGAAAGGACTTGGCAACTTAAGTTACAATGTTCTGGTAAATCATTTAAGCTATCCCGAACTTCCTCAACACTTCAGATGGACTCTTATAATAATCATTAACAACTCTCTGTAAGTCATAATATCCAAAAACTTTATTTTTAAACAACACATAAAGTAACTTAGTTCTAAGATCGAACTCTCTCTGAAGCTCAACAATAGAAACACCATATCTTTCAGAGATTTTATTAAAAATCCTACTATCTTTTTTAAAGTAAAACTTATCATCTGCAGGATTCCAGCTAAAAGGAGTATTAGTTAATGCAGTTCCGTCAGTTTGCACATTAACAACCTCAATTATACTTCTCAATCTTCTTGCCTCTTGCTTTCCTATAATTGCATGGGTCATTACTGCAACAACATCTAAACTATTAACTAAAGAAGGGTTTAGACTTATCGGAGGAGTTTCAAGTCTTCTAATCAAAGTTTCCACAGAATCTGCATGCATTGTAGATATTGACGCGTGACCGGAAGCCATTCCCTGAAATAAAACAGAAGCTTCAGGACCTCTAACCTCCCCAACAATAACATAATCCGGATTCTGTCTAAATGAATTTTTAAGAAGAGAGAACATATCAATATCTCCCACACCTTGAGAGTTTATTCCAACTCTCGCAACACTTGGAAGCCAATTCTCTCTAGGTAAGTTAATCTCCCGAGTATCCTCAATAGATACCACTCTCCCTTCAGGAGGAATAAAAAAAGCTAATGCATTCAACAATGTTGTTTTACCCGAAGCAGTTCCTCCAACAATCATTATATTAGACTTATACTGCAATAAAACCCAAAAGTAAGCAAGCATTTCGGGGCTCAAACTATTTAGTCCAATCAACTGAGTAGGAGTCCAGGGGGCCTTTGTAAACTTTCTTATAGTAAATGTAGGCCCTTTAGAAGTAACATCTTTTGTATACGTCGCATTCACTCTAGAACCATCGGGCAAACTTCCATCGAGTAATGGAGAAGCATAAGAAATATATCTTCCAGTTTTTTGAGCAAGTTTTTCAACAAAACTTGCAAGTTTTTCAACGCTTGAAAATCGGATATTAGTCTTTATATTTCTAAAAACCCTATGA
>CAIKMX010000032.1 GCA_903828655.1 uncultured archaeon
ACAATGGAAAATAATAAAGGCAAAAAACAAAATCAGAAGAAAACAAGAAAGAAACCAAATTTCTATAGACAGGACTGGCATAAAATGATAAAACTTGGAAGTTCGGTTAAGAAAAATAGAAAATGGAGAGCAGCTAAAGGAAAGCATAGTAAGGTAAGACAAAGTATCAAAGGAAAAGCAAGAAAGGTAAAGGTAGGCTGGGGAAATGATAAATCATTTAGACAAAATATCATGAGAGTAGAAAATTTCGCTCAACTTCAAATTGCACATGAACAGAAAGTTGATGGAGTTATCCTTGCTAAAATCGGAGCAAAGAAAAAAGGCGATTTGATAAAGAAAGCACATGAATTGAAACTAAAAATAATGAATAAATATCTAAAAAACTCTGAAGGTACAAAATGAATTTAACAAATAAAAAAGCTCTTGCAGCAAAGGTTTTGAATGTTGGGAAGAATAGAATATACTTCGCTGACGCGAATATACAAGAGATAAAAGAAGCAATAACAAGAAGAGATATTGTTGACTTGTTTGAAGCTGGAGCAATAAAGATAAGACCAGTATCTGGAAGATTAAAAGTTGTTAAAAGAACAAGCAGAAGAAGAACTGGAAAGGTAAAGAAGAAAGTTAATGTTGAAAAGAGAGAATACATCATAATGACTAGAAAATTGAGAAAGTACTCAAGATTCTTGTTAAAGACTGGAGAAATTGACAAAGATAAGCACAATAAGATAAGAAGAATGATCCGTGCTAAAAAGTTCAAAAGTAAAAGACATTTAAATGAAACATATGGAGAATTGGAGTAAACAACATGCAAGTAATAGCTAAACGAAGGAGAAGAGAAAATAAGACTGACTATAAACTTAGATTGACCCTGTTGAAATCAAGAAGGCCAAGAATTGTAGTTAGACGAACAAACAAGTATTTCATTGCACAGGTTATTGAAAGCGTTGAGGCAAAGGATAAAGTTGTTGTAGGGATAACTTCAAAGGATTTAATTAAGAACGGATGGGACAAGAAGTTTGAAGGAAGTTTGAAAAGCATACCTGCAGGATATTTAACGGGATTATTATTGGCTAGAGAGATTGAAAAATCAAAAGCTAAAGGTTCAAGATTTGTTTTAGATCTTGGATTGGCGAGAACACTAAGAGGAAACAGAAATTATGCTGTTGTTAAGGGCCTTGTAGATGGTGGATTAGATTTAAGCGCTAATGAAGAGGTTTTCCCTTCAGATGAGAGATTGAATGGAGAGCATGCTAAGAAAGGCTTGAAAGAAATGATTGCTAAAGTAAAAACGAAATTGGGGGCAAGTGACTAATGGCAGAGAAAGAAGTTAAAAAATCAATAAAAAATGTAAAGGAACAAAAAATGGAAGCAAGAGCTGAAGAAGAATTCGAGAAAGACGCTGAAAAACAACTTGCAGAAATGTCAAGCATAGTTGATGCTGAAGAAAAGGCCGCAGATGAAAAAATAACAAAAGAAAGAATAAAGGATTACGCAGATCAAGAAAGAACCTATGTTAGAGAATCAAGAGAACAGAGATTTGCTCGTGAGGAAAAGGAAAAATTAGACAGATGGGTTCCAAAAACTGAATTAGGAAGAGAAGTTCGTGCTGGAAAGATAAAACATATTGAAGAAATTTTCAAATCTGGAAGAAAGATAATGGAAGCTGAGATTGTCGATTTGTTACTTCCAGGGTTAAAGAGTGATTTGTTATTCATCGGACAAGCTAAAGGAAAGTTTGGCGGCGGTAAAAGAAGAGCATGGAGACAGACTCAAAAGAAAACTGAAGAAGGAAATGTTTTGACATTCAGCGTTATGGCTGTTGTTGGAGATGGAAAGGGCCATGTTGGACTTGGATATGGAAGGGCAGCAGAAACACTTCCAGCAAGAGAAAAAGCAATAAGAAAGGCAAAATTGAATATTCAAAAAATAGCAAGAGGATGTGCAAGCTATGACTGCTCTTGTGAAGAGTTACATAGTATTCCTGTTGCAACAGACGGAAAATGCTCATCTGTTTTCATAAAGCTAATGCCTGCACCACAAGGAACAGGATTGGTTGCTGGAAATGAAATGAAAAGGATTTTAAGGCTTGCTGGAATCAAAGATGTATACTCAAAGACTTTTGGTAAATCAAGAACAACAATAAATGCTGCAAAAGCATGCATGGAAGCTTTGACTAAATTGGGGGAACTTAAGATCTAATTTTTGATCTTATAAAAAAATGATAGCAGTAATAAGAATCGCAGGACAGGTTGGATTAAGAAGCGAGATAGTTGAAACTTTATACAGATTAAAGATAAGAAGAAAGCTTGCTTGTGTTTTAATTGATGAAACAGACAAGGTTACAATGGGGATGGTTTTGGCGGTAAGAGAATATGTTACATATGGTAAAGTTGATGCTGCATTAATAAAAGAATTGAATGAGAAGCGTGGAACGGATAAAGAAAAAGGATTCTACAGATTACATCCACCTATCGGCGGATTCAAGAAATCTGTTAAGTTGGCTGCAACAACAGGAAAAGGAATTCTTGGAGAGAATAAAGATATTGATAAACTTTTGAGGAGGATGTTGTAATATGAGAGCCGATTGTTTGTGCTTTGAATCAGCTTCAACTGCAGTTGGACCTGCCGTTGGACCTAGAAGATTCCACGATGGGACAGGTATTGCTGAGATAAAAATTGGAAATGAATGGCCTACAGAGGCGGCTTTCCGTGGACATAATAGGGTAGGGTTCCTTTCCCCTGATGGAAAAATAGTTACAAGAGAAGAAGTTAAAATTCCTGCGGGCGATTCAGTTTTTGGTGCTCTTGCGGATAGACCTAACTTTTATGCAGTTACACTTAGACAGTTGTCGGATGACTTAATCGTTGAGGCAGCTTATGAAAGAGATTCCTCCCAAGATGGTGTAAAACTAAGGAGAATTGCGGGAAGACATCATAGAAGAGGAGAGGAGAATTTTGATAAGTATTCAAAATATATCCAACTTGGAGGTGCTTCCTTATGAAAATGAAGAAAAGGACCAAAAGGTCAAGGATGAGAGGAGCAAGAACTTGTGGTTGGGGCTTTAGACAAAAACATAAGGGTCCAGGTAACAAGGGCGGTCACGGTATGTCTGGAACTGGAAAGAAAGCTGCACAGACAAAGCAGAAGTCACTTAACATTGCTAGAGCTGCAGGATTTAAGGCTTACTTCGGTAAAAGAGGATACACCTCCGCTGCTGTAAGAAAGAAAACACTTGACTGCATGAATCTTATTGATATAAAGAAAAATATGTTCAAGAAAGAAGGACAGAAGATTGATTTAAAGAGCTACAAGATCCTTGGAGAGGGAGTTGGATTCAAAGCAGAAATCATTGCCAAATACGCTTCACAATCTGCAATCGAAAAGATGGCTAAGGCAGGCGGAAAGATAATTCTTCCAGTTGTAAAGGAAAAGAAGACAACAGAGAAGAAAGAAGAAAAATCCGAAGCTGTTGAGAAGAAAGTAACAAAAGCTGCTAAGCCTGCTAAGAAGAAATAATTCTGAACTACGCTCGCCCTTCGGGCTCGCTTTTAGGTAACTGCATTTCATCCCAATATTTGTTTAACATTGTTTGTATGTAAAATGCTTAATAACAAAAAACTTAGCCAATTATGTAAAAAATAGGGGCATTAACAAAAATCGTCTGGAGCGAGGAATCGTGACGGAGTCCGATTCCGAGCGGCAATTAGGTATCTCTTGTTACTCGCAATTTGCATTTTCGCTAATTAGTATTAATATTTCTATCTTGAAAAAGCGAATTGCTCGGAGGAGTCGTTGTGGCCACTTTTAATTTATGTTTTGTTAAACCCAAAAATTTGTCCCCTTACTAAACTGGTTCGTGCGAGCGCGGGAGCGAACCTTTGTGAGCGGAGCGCGAGCATCGATTCCATTGGGCAGGCAGGACAATTGATATAAAGCTTTAAAAACACAATTTCGCATCTATAAATATGGCTATTAGTGATATGCTACATAATTTACCTGAGGTTAGAGCACCAAAGGAAAAGAAGCTAAGTTTCAATGTTAAACTTAAGTGGACACTAATAATCCTTGTTTTCTATTTTATATTGGAAAATATTCCAGTTTATGGGCTTGCTGAATCTGCATTGTCAAGATTTGAGTATCTTGCTATACTTCTTGGAACATCTTTTGGTTCAATAATCAGTTTGGGTATTGGTCCTATCGTTATGGCGTCTATCGTTTTGCAACTTTTGAAAGGCGCACAGATAATTAATATTGACACAACAACTGCTGAAGGAAAAAGATATTTCCAGGCTTTACAAAAAATGCTCGTATTCGCATTTATATTATTTGAAGCACTAGTTTACGTTTTAATGAATGGTATTGCAGCAATGCCAGGATACACATTGATAGTTATATTCCAACTGATTCTTGGCGGATTGTTAATTGTATTTATGGATGAAGTTATACATAAATGGGGATTCGGTTCTGGAGTTTCGCTATTCATCGCTGCAGGTATAGGTTGGAGATTATTTTCACAGCTATTCCAGTTTATTGGACCTCAGGGAACACTTGAAGCTTCTGGAAAGGTTTTAGCTTTGGTTGCTAGTGTAATCGCCGGAGATAGTGTTGGAGTTGGACGAGCAATATATCCCATAATTACTACTGCAATTTTATTTATACTCGTAGTATTTGCACAATCTTTGAAAGTAGAAATTCCATTGAGTTTTGATAGAGTAAGAGGATATGGAATAAAGTGGCCATTACAATTTTTCTATGCTTCAGTTATGCCTGTTATTTTGGTATCTGCATTAGCCGCTAATATACAACTATTCGCGTCACTTATACAAAACTGGCTTGGGCACGCTTCATTCTTGGGAGGATTCTCAAATGGAGTTCCAGTTTCAGGATTTTCATTCTGGGTTCATTCTACACCTATATTGGAAACAATTATCACAGGAAGTTTTAGATGGATTTATGCTCTGCAAGCAGTAGGACATGTTTTATTCTATGTTATCTTCTCTATATTGTTCTCATTCTTCTGGGTAAGCACTTCTGGGATGGATGCGAGAAGCCAGGCACGAAATATCATGTCTTCGGGATTGAGCATCCCAGGATTTAGAAAGGATGAGAGAGTATTGGAAAGTATCTTAAGCAGATATGTTAATCCATTAACAATAATGGGCGGTGCAGCAGTTGGTTTGCTTGCTTCGGTTGCTGATTTATTCGGAGCTTTGGTTGGTGGAACTTCAATATTACTTGCAATAATGGTTATCTATCAGTTGTATCAGAATATCGCACAGCAACACGCTGTTGATATGAATCCTGCTTTAAGGGGATTTTTCGGGGCGTAATCCAGTTTGGTAATGTAATCTTCTTACATTTTTGACAACTTAATTTTAATGTATTGGCAATGTCAACCTGTAAAAAACTTAGCCAAAACCTTCTCAGTGCAGTTACTAAAAAGCGAGTGAGTGAAACGAGCGAGCGTTAATTGTTTGGTAACATGTGTGGAGGAGTCGCATTGGCAACTTAGGTTCATTTTTTGGGGGAGCAATCAATTATGTTTTTTTAATTTTATTCCTCAATGAACAACTTTAAAAAGTGCTTAACGTTTATACAAACATGGTGATAATGGACTATATTACTGCATATCCTAAACTATCAATAATAGTTATATCGCTGATTGCGACGTTATTTTCTACGCTGGTTACGAAATGGATAACAAATCAAGAACACTTAATGAGCTTGAAGAAGAGACAAAAGGAAATTCAGAAAGAGCTTAAGGAATGCGCTAAGAAAAATGATGAGTGCAAGATGAAAGAACTTCAATCTGAAATGATGAGTATCACAGGAGTGATGTTCAAATCTTCGTTTAAACCGATGTTTATTACTTTAGTTCCCTTATTGATATTGATCTATTGGTTGAGACAGATTTATTCTGCTCCTGTTGGCGGAGGCGCAGCACTTTTATCTGGCTGGATAGGGTGGTATATCGGAGCTTCAATAATTTCGAGTATGATTCTTAGAAAAGTGCTGAAGATGGCGTGAGGATTAATTGTTCAATAGATACTTTTGACTAAAACCTGTTGCCAAGTGTGTGAACGGATTGTGACATTACCAAAAAGCGAGTGAATGAAACGAACGAGCGTCATCCAAACTTCTGTAAATTTTCTTTTGCCCTCTTTGTGAATTGTTTGAATGAAAGAACTCCAAATTCGCTTATTATTCCGCTAACTAAATCACCCTTTACAAAATCAAATGCAGGATTCTGTTCGGTTACCCGTTTTATATGCTCGTGCCAGAGCTCGCCTGGTTTTCGTTGTTCTAGTTTTAGTTTTGATTTGGTAAACTTTAAACTTATCCCGCACGAATATCGCGGGATGTTGTGTTTCTTTGCTATCTCGCATAGATTTGAAGTGCCTATTTTATTTGCAACTCCTTTCTTCGTAAATGCATCTGCACCAAAAAGGAATAAATCACATTTCTTCATTGCCTGTTCTGCTGCAAGATCTGGAAAGACTATTACATTTATTCCATGCTCCGCAAGTTCTTTCGCAGTTTTTCTTCCTTGTAGTAAAGGTTCAACTTCCGTCGTGTAAACTACAAAGTTTTTTTTCTTTTTGTTCTTTGCATACTTCAGAATATCAATTACTGTAGATGAATGGCAGTGGGAATAGATATTCATATTATTCTTAATAATTTTTTGTGCGGACATAGCTATTTTCTTTTCTGAATGAGAGACATAACTTAGAAACTTCTTTGCTGCTCTTTTGGGATCCTTAGATTTGAATAAATACTCTATGGCGTGATACATTAAAGGTTCTGTTGGACGGGTCCCAAGAATTTTTTTAACCGATTCTCTGTCTGATTGAATTAAATATGCAGCAATTGCCGCTTTTGCGACATTAGTTGCTCCTTGGATTTTTACAGATTTGATATCTTCAATTATTTCTTCAAACTTTTCTTTTTTATCCATCATCACTTTTTTTATTTTTATTTCGTATCTTCGTTTATTTTATATGTTAAATGTGATATAAAAAAGTTTGTATGAGCATTATTCGCCAAACATTTAAAAGCTTGAGCTTCTTCAAAAGTTCATAAGAGGATAAGGGGTTTAAAAATAAAAAATGATTGAGATGTTTATGCAGCCAAAACAGGCTGAAAGAAGACCTTGGGAGCTATTTTTCGTCGGTCTTTTTTGGGCTAGTGTTTCACTTCTTCTTGTGACGTTTGTTTTTGGGAAGGATTCGGTATTAAAAGAAGGTTCAGGATTACTTGTTGTGACTTTTACAGTGATTGCTTGCTTGCCCTTTATGTATCATATTATTAAATTTGAGGAGGGAAAGGACGTTCAGATATCTTCTTCTGGAAGACTTTTGAAAGAGCATTCTAAGGCGTTGAGTGCATTTATGTGGATGTTCTTGGGATTTGTTGTAGCGTTCTCATTTTGGTATATATTCTTATCCGGATATGCAGCACAAAATTTTAATTTTCAGATAAAGGTATTTTGTGCGATAAACAGTCCAGCAAATTATGATTATTGTTTACAACAAAATGGAATTAATGTTATAACTGGAAATGTTGCTCGTTCTGAGCTTGTTATGAATATATTTGCAAATAACATTTACGTTCTCATATTCACAATACTCTTTTCTTTGGCATTTGGTGCGGGAGCAATATTCATCCTTGTTTGGAATGCTTCGGTTATTGCGGTTGCGATAGGAATTTTCGCAAAAAGCAAGCTGTATAATATTCCAATAGGATTGGCAAGATATATGATTCACGGTATTCCTGAAATAGGGGCATACTTTGTCGGGGCCCTCGCGGGAGGGATTGTTTCTGTAGCAGTGATAAGAAGAGACTTACAGGGAGATAGAATGTGGAGAATCTTGCAAGATGCACTTATTTTGATAATAATTGCAATAGTTATCTTGTTTTTGGCTTCGCTTGTTGAAGTTTTCATAACGCCGAAATTATTTTAAAGCCTGATTTCATGTATTTTTTATGGTAAAATATAGATGTGGAGTTTGTGGGTACACTACTGAAAAAGCATCTGAACCAGAAAGATGCAACTATTGCAGTAAACTTGGTTCGATGGAAGAAGAAGAGAGTGCCGATGAACTAATTGATGAATCTTAAGTTACAATAAAGCTTTTGGTAACTCTTGTTTGGAGGTCGTTTTTGTAGGAGCAATTTTATGTTGTTAGGCATTTTACATACCCTCTCTGTTAAACCCCCAAGATGAAATTGAGATACCTAACTTATGGAAACCAAGGTTTTTTGACTTGCAAGAAGCTTCAGCTTCAACATGACTGTTCAACTTTCCTGTTAAATTAGGTAACATGATATGCGAAGGTGGTGTTGCGGGTATTTGTTTTTTTGTTAAGCATTTTACTTACAAATTTTTCTGAGTTGCCAAGCATGTCAACAAAGAGTCACATTACTAAACTGGAAGACAGAAGATAACTACCCTCCAAGCACAATAAAAAAACTATAAGTTTAAAAGTGCTTATTTTGTATGTTAATTTATGAACACTGAAGAGATGTTGATTGAAAAAAGAAAGGAAAAGGTTGTTTCGTTCTTTAAAAAACCGGGAGTTTGGGTAGTTGGATTATTGATAGTCGCATTGATTCTTGGAATTTATATTAGAAGCTTGCCTATGCTAGATCATGGGGGAAAACCTGGATTGTGGGATATTACTACAAACAACTGGACTCTTGGCCCCGACTTGGACCCTTGGTTGTTTACTAGATATGCAAAGATAATAGCGGAGAACGGATCTTTGCCGGCAATAGATAGTTTTAGAAATGTCCCTCGGGGTTTTGATACGGCTGGAGAAACAAAGCTGTTGCCAAATATGCTTGTTTTAACATATAGGATAGTAAACTGGTTTGGAAGCTATAACATGGAATTTGCCGCTTCTTTATTCCCCGTTATAATGTTTGCTTTGACAATTATCTCTTTCTTTTTGTTTGTTAGAGAGATATTTAATTTGAAAGACGGAACTAGCAAAACTCGAGCAAATGTAATCTCACTTATATCCACCTTCTTCATGATTGTAATTCCAATATTTTTATCTAGAACAATCGCAGGAATCCCGGAAAAAGAATCTGCTGCATTTTTCTTTATGTTCCTTGCATTTTATTTATTCTTGAAGGCTTGGAAAAGTGAAAAGATGGTTAGTGCTATGATTCTCGGAATCTTAGCAGGTATTTCTACAGGATTAATGGGATTAATTTGGGGAGGAGTTACATATGTTTTTATTACAATCGCTGTTGCCTCTATGATTGCCTTAATTATAAACAAAGTAGGCAAAAAAGAGGCTGTGGCCTATGCATTTTGGATTATATTTTCTTTTGTGACAATACTAACGCTATCTGGCAGATATTCGATTAAGGGCTTTATCTCTTCAATAGACACGGGCCTTGCAATATTGGTCATATTTACTATCCTAGTTCATTTTGTTCTTTTAAAAATTAAATTTTTTGATTATAAGTTTATATCCAAACTGAGATTACCAAAAAATATAGTTTCTTTGATCGTTGCAGTCTTATTGGGAATCTTATTGATGATGATTTTCTTTGGTCCGGGAGTAATACTTGAAAAGATTGATGCAGTGAACAAAATATTGTTTAACCCAGTTACGGGTCGTTGGAATACTACTGTTGCAGAGAATAGGCAGCCATACTTTAATGAATGGAGCTCTAGCTTTGGACCAATTATTAAAGGAATACCCATATTATTCTGGTTATTCTTCTTCGGATCTGTTTTTCTTTTTAGAAAAATGTTTCATGGAATCAAAAAGAAAGATTCTTGGATTTTAACAATCCTTTATGTATTGTTCTTTTTAGGCCTTGTTTTCTCAAGATATGCCCCTCATCCAAGTTTATTTGATGGAGAAAATTTTATAAGTAAATTTGTTTATTTTGGTTCTGCAGCTCTGTTGATTGGAACAGTTATCTATTTTTATGTAGGATACAAAAGAAAAAACCTAGAAGGGTTTGAGAAAATAAATTTTGAATATGTATTCCTATTTTCTCTTTTTGTTATTTGCTTGATGACTGCAAGGGGTGCTGTGAGAGTTATAATGGTCCTTGGCCCTGTGGCCCCTATCTTTGTGGGATCTTTGATTTATGATAGCATTGCAAGATTTAGAACTTCAAAGGATGAAACTATGAAGTTTATACTTGGAGCAGTGACTCTAGTCATTATTCTTATGTCAATATTTGCTTTCTGGACTTTTTACAACGAAATTAAAGGTCAAGCAAATGTATACATCCCTTCCCAGTATAATCAGCAGTGGCAAAAGGCGATGCAATGGGTTAGAGATGAAACGCCTACAAATTCGGTCTTTGCTCATTGGTGGGATTATGGTTATTGGGTCCAATCTATAGGCAATAGGGCAACAGTTCTTGATGGAGGGAATTCGATGGTTTTCTGGAATTATTATATGGGACGTTTAGTTTTAACAGGAGATAATCAAAAAGATGCTCTTGATTTTTTATATGCCCATAATGCAACACACTTACTTATTGATTCTTCGGATATAGGAAAATATGGAGCATTTTCAAGCATCGGCTCAGATGCAAACATGGATAGATACTCTTGGATTCAATCAATGTACCTTGACGATAAACAGACTACTGAGACCAGTAGTGGAAAAAGATTGGTGTATCAACAACCAATTGCTCTTGATGAAGATATTTCATACACTCAAAATGGAACTAAGATATTTTTGCCTGCAGGGCAAGCGGCAATACTTGGAATCTTGTTTGATGTAACGACTAAAGATGGAGCAATGGTGATTAAACAGCCACAAGCAGTATTCTATTATCAAGGGGTTCAACGACAGTTACCTCTAAGATATGTTTATCTTAATGGACAACTAAAGGATTTCGAGACTGGCGTTGAGGGCGTTGCACGAATTGTACCCACACTAATTCAAGGATCTCAAGGTGTACAGAAGAATGATATGGGTTCATTGATATATATATCTCCAAGAGTTTTGAGAGGATTCTTAGCACAAAAATACCTTATGAATGATCCGTTTGAAAGATTTCCTAATTTTAAAGTGGCTCACACTGAGTCCGATTTTATTGTTAGTACCTTAAGAAGTCAGGGGATGCAGGTTGATGAAATAATTGATTTCCAAGGAATAAGGGCCCCTATAACAATATGGGATATTGATTATACTGGCAGCGAAACAGTTCAACAGAAGTATTTGGACAACGATTATACTAAGTATCTTAGTTGGCAGCTATAAAGATTTATAAGCTAAAAGTAACTAATTTCTAAATGGAACCAATATTGATTTTACCATTGTTAGTATCTTTCTTAGTTTGCTTTCTGATGATTCCTTCTTGGATAAAAAGAGCAAAAAAAGCAGGGCTTGAGGGAAAAGATATGAATAAGTACAACGGACCAAAGGTTGCCGAGGCCGGGGGAGTTATCGTTGTTACAGGGTTTATAATTGGTGTTTTGATCTATGTTGCTCTGAGAACATTCTACTTTAAGGAAACTGGGGACTTAATCAAAATTTTTGCACTTCTATGTTCAGTTATCATTATTGCATTTATTGGAATGATAGACGATATTCTTGGATGGAAAATAGGGCTTAGTAAGAAGATAAGACTTATACTAGTATTATTCGGGGCCATTCCTCTTATAGTAATTAATGCAGGCCATCCTACGGTGGCATTTCCTCTTATTGGAGAGGTTAGCTTGGGATGGATCTACTCATTGATATTCATTCCATTAGTAATTGTCGGAACTTCAACTACATTCAATTTTTTAGCTGGATTTAATGGCCTAGAGGCCGGTCAGGGGATAATAATACTCTCATTTATGAGCTTAATTGCTTATTTGACTGGATCATCTTGGCTTGCAGTTATAGGCATGATTATGGTCTTTTCACTTATGGCATTCTATTACTACAACAAAGTTCCTGCGAAGATTTTTCCTGGGGATGTTCTAACCTACCCAGTCGGGGCGATGATTGGAATAATGGCCATACTAGGGAATTTTGAAAGAATAGCTCTCGTAATTTTTATACCCTACATCCTTGAAGTAATACTCAAATGTAGAGGGAAACTTAACAAAGAATCTTTTGCAGTTCCTCAAAAAGATGGAACTATTAAAATGCCTTATGAAAAGATTTACGGCCTAACTCATCTAGCTGTAGCAATACTAAAGAGATTTAAGAAGGACGTTAGAGAAAAAGATGTTGTTTATCTTATACTCCTATTTCAGATAGCAATATGTGTTCTGTCGCTAATGATCTTCAGAGGAGCGCTTTTTGGATGAATGCAACAAAAAAAGATTTGTTCAAGGGAAGTTTGATTCTTCTTATCATGTTGAATTCCTTTAATCTTTTGAATTATGTTTATCAGTTTTTTATGGCCCGAATGCTGAGTATGGCAGACTATGGAGTCTTTGCTGCGCTCATGAGCCTAATATATCTTCTGGGAGTTCCGATGGAATCAACACAGATTATATCCTCCAAATACTCTTCGGTATTTAATGGTAAAAATGAATGGAAGACCCGAGCACTAGTTGATAAGATGTTTATGAGAGGGTTAAAATTTTCTCTAATAGTTTATCTTATATTTATTCCTTTAGCACTTTTTCTAGCATGGTTTATGGGAATTAATGTTTGGCTCGTGCTCTTAACAGGAACCCTTGTGTTTTGCTATTTTATCACTCCAATAAGCCGAGGCGTGCTTCAGGGAAAGAAAAAATTTCTAAAAATGGGAATGTCCTTTTTGAGTGAATCCATTTTTAAGATAATTTTTGGGATTTCTTTTATCTTTTTTGGATTTAAGGTTTATGGTGCTATGGGGGGCGTAATAGTGGGAGCATTATTCTCATTAATCCTGTCATTTTATTTTATAAAAGATGTCTATCGTTCTAAAAAAAGAAAAATTAAGATTGATGGCGGAAGACAGTATAGCATCTCAGTATTTTTTATATTGTTAATAATCTTCTTTATGTTCTCGGTAGATATAATCTTTGCTAAAAGATTTTTCAGTGAAGATGTCGCAGGGGCTTATGCTGTTGCTTCCTTGATGGGAAAGATGATATTTTTTGCTATTACTCCAATAAGTAAGGCAATGTTCCCATTGACTAGCGGTTTAAGTAAAAAGAATTCTAGCAAAATATTTTTTAATACAATAAAGATAACTCTTCTTGTAGGGATTATTGGAGTAATTTTCCTTGCGGTCTTTCCAAAGCTCTTAATTAGTATTCTTTTTGGCAGTAAATATCTTGCTGTTTTTGGGATTCTTTGGGTATTGGGTATTGCGTTTTTATTTCTTTCTTTGGCCAACGTTGCTGCATATTATCTTCTTTCTCTAAAAAAGAGAAAAAATATGGGGATATTTTTGATATTCCCGATTATCCAAATAGCACTATTGTATATGTTTAATAAGAATCTTTTCGAATTTTCTTCAGCATTGGCTATTTCATTCGCGCTTCTGCTCGGAGGTTTGCTTTTAGCAATAAAAAATGAAAAAGATTAGTATAATTATCCCCGCATATAACGAAGAAAAAAGAATATGTAAGACTCTGGAAGCCTATGAAGAATTTTTTAAGAAGTTGAAAAATCAAAAATTGTTAGATTTTGAGATTATAGTAGTGATAAATAATACAAAAGATAAAACCAAAGAGATTGTATCCACATTCTCAAAGAAATATCCGGAGATAAGATACCTAGATTTTAAGCAGGGGGGCAAGGGCTTTGCAATTATTGAAGGATTTAAAGAAGCATTAAAAGGCAAAAGCGATTTAATTGGATTTGTCGATGCAGATATGGCTACAGGGCCTGAGTCGTTTTATTGGCTAATTAGAGATATTGGCACATATGACGGAGCTATCGCTAGTAGAAGTATGAAAGGGTCTAAGATAGACACGAGTTTAAAGAGGGCAATAACCCACAAAGGTTTTAATTTAATAGTTAGAGGCATACTTTTCTTACCTTATAGGGATACTCAGTGCGGTGCCAAGGTGTTCAAAAGAGAGGCAATTAAAAGTGTTGTGAATGAGTTGGGGGCAACTCAGTGGGGGTTTGATGTGGATTTATTATATCGATTAAGAAAGAAGGGATTTAAAATAAAGGAAGTGCCAACAATATGGAAAGATGTTGCAGGTTCAAAACTTAATCTTAAAAGCGTGCCCATAAAGATGCTTGCGATGGTTATAAGGCTCAGAATTATTAACTCTCCATTTAAGGATTTTATAAGGCTTTACGAAAAGATGCCTGAAAAACTGAAGTTCCACCACCATATCTAACCGATTATGTAAATGACAAGCGATATTTGACCAAAGATTTTTAAATGAGTTCGATAATGTAATGTTGAATAAACATGAATAAAATATATCAAAGCAAGGGCATTTATCGAATACTAAAAAAATCTCCGAGATTTATAAAAAATCCTCTAATCTACGGTTTATGTAAATTTAGGAAGAATGAACTTTCTAAATTAAAAACTCCTAAAGTAATAACTTTTTTCATTACCAATGTATGTAATGCTCGGTGTAGTCATTGTTTCTATTGGAAAGAACTCAATACTGCAAAAAAACAAGAAATGAGATTGGATCAAATTGAAAAGATTGTTAAATCTCTAAAGAACAGACTCTTATCGGTGGTATTAACCGGAGGAGAGCCATTCTTGAGAGAGGATCTTACAAAGATTTGTGAGTTATTCTCCACATATAAAAAAGTTTCAAAAATAATAATCCCTACAAATGGATATTCCACAGAGCTAATCTCGATAAAGGTTAGAGAAATATTAAAAAAAACCAATGCTAAATTAGATATAATCATCTCAATGGACGGGCTTCATAAAACTGCTGCGAAGATTAGAGGATTGCCAGATATATTCGAAAAATGTGAGAACACTATAGATTCTTTAAAAAAAATAAAGGATAATAGACTAAGTATCTCTCTAATGACTACCATATCAAAACAGAATTTTAAAGAAATACCTGATTTGATGGAATTCAATAAAAAGCACTGGAATATCCCCCAGAGGTTTCAATATGTAAGGAGTTGTAATGAAGTATATAACCTTGATCCAAGAGTATTAGAGGGATTCGTTCAAAGAGATAAAGAAAGTTCTCTGCCAGACTTGAAAATACTTGAAGAATTAAATTTTACTATTGAAAATAATTGTAATGAAAAAAGTATTTCTATGGATCTTAATAATCTTGAGAGAGAAACGGCTTTGGAGATTCTTAAATCAAAGGGAAAGGTTCTTAATTGTGTTGCAGGAGTTTATGACGCGGTGATATACCCCGGAGGCAATGTCTCCTTTTGTGAGTTTACCAAGCCGTTTGGAAATCTTAAAGAAACAGATTATAACTTCTACAAACTATGGACCTCTGAAAAAGCCAATTTGATGAGACAAAAAATACAATCCTGCTCCTGTATCCATTCTTGTAATCTCTTGGATTCCTTAACCCATGATAATAAAAAATTGAAGAAATTGTTTGCATGAAAGTCTCTATTGTAATAATAAACCGAAATAGAAAAGATTGTCTTAGAGATTGTCTTAAATCCGTTTTTGAACAGAATTTTAAGGATAAGGAGGTAATTGTTGTGGACAATGCCTCTACGGATGGTTCTATTGAAATGATAGAAAAATTATTTAAGAAGGTTATAATTATAAAAAATCCAGATAATGTTGGGGCGTGTATCGCAAAAAATCAAGCGATTAAGCTATCTAGGGGAGAATTGGTATGGTTCTTGGATAATGATTCTTTAATATTGAACAAAAGAGTCCTATCTTCAAGTATAAAGATACTAGAGGGTAATCAACACATCGGAGCCGTTGGCGGTGAAGCCTGGGTGAAAGATGGAGTCCAAAAAGGAATAATAAACAGGATAGTTCTAGGTAATGGAGAGATAGTATACCAAAATGTTCCTATTGGAAAAGATATCTTATATTATCCTTATTTTTCAACCGCTAATTTTCTTGTAAGAAAAAGTTTGTTATACGATATAGGGGGATTCAACAATATTTTTTTCTATTTATATGAAGATGTAGATATTTCCTATCAGATTAGGAAGAGAGGGCTCAAACTTGCCGCAAATAGCGAGAGTATATTATATCACCGGCAGATTCAAGATAAGGCAAGAATAACCAATTATTTCAGACTTAACAAAACCAGATTGATATTTATGGTTCTAAACTTCGGTTTTTTTTATTTTTTAATATTGCCATTTATTGATGCATTTTACCTGTTCCATCCATTGAAGTTACGCGTTTTGAAGAACAAAACTAGTAACCCTGATAAAAGTGGGGGGATTATACGGTTGATTTACAGTTATTTCAAGGGGGCGTTCTTAGCATATTTGTGGGCGTATTGGAATATATTAAAGATTATTAGATCTAGAAATAAAAACTACATAAAATAATCCTTTTTAAGTCCAGAATAAAAAAGTCTATTTCACAGTAACGGGAAGGTACACTGTTCAATAAGGGATAGAGGGTTCAGATATAAATATTTTTAAAAGGAGATTTCTATGTCTCAACATGAGAATCCTACTAATTAACCCTAATTCAAGAAGAAAATTTGGAGACAGCAAGCAGATCTCCTCAATAATTCATCCATTGGGTCTGGCATATATCGCAGCAGTGGTGAGGAAAGAGGGATTCGAAGTGAATATTTTAGATGCAGAAGCATTAAACCTTTCTGATGAGGAGATACTAAAATCTATTAAAGTGTATAACCCTGCGATTGTGGGTTTTGGAGTAAAAACTCCAAGCATCAATAAAGTTTTAAATTTGTGCTCTCGAATAAAAGAAAACTTCCCTTTAAAGAAAATTGTCCTAGGGGGCCCACATCCTACGGCCTTACCTAAAGAAATCATGGAAAATGTTTCCGTTGATTTTGTTGTTTTAGGCGAAGGAGAGGTTAGTTTTTTAGAATTAGTACGGGAACTTGAAAAGAAAAAAAAGAACTTTATTAGTATAAAAAGTTTGGTTTTTAGAGATAATGGAAAAGTGATTATAAATCCTCGAAGAGGCCCAATTACTGATTTGGACTCATTGCCCTATCCGGCATATGATCTTCTTCCATTAGACAAATACAAATCTGCAGACAGCAGGCATGAAAAGTTTGTATCTATATTAACCTCAAGAGGTTGTCCTGGACAGTGTCTTTATTGCAATAAACAAGTTTTTGGGAGTTGTGTTGTTGTAAGAAGTGCCAAAAGTCTTATTGAGGAGGTTGAATTTTTAATTAAAAAATATGGATTTAAGGAATTCCATATTGTAGATGATCTGTTTACAATTAATAAGAAAAGGGTGCTCGAATTCTGTGATCTTCTGATTAAAAAGAAGATTAAAATAATCTGGAAATGCGGAAATGGTGTGCGTGTTGGAACTGTAGATCTTGAACTGCTTAAGTCTATGAAACGTGCGGGATGTTACTCTATAAGTTATGGTGCTGAGTCTGGAAATCAGGAGATACTTAATAAGATGAAAAAGGGGCAGACATTAGAACAGGTAGAAAATGCAGTTTACCTCACTAAAAAGGCAGGTATTGAATGTGTATGCTTTTTTATGTTCGGCAATATTGGTGAAAATGCAAAAACAATGAGAGAAACAATAGAATTTGCAAAAAAACTTGACCCCGATTTTGCATTGTTTTCAATTATGGTCCCTTATCCGGCTACAGAAGTTAGAAGGATCATTGAAAAAGAAGGAAAGATTTTTGAGAATAATTGGGATAATTATGACCACGTTGCTGGAAAAGCAGTTTTTGAACATGGAGAAATAAAGAGAGCCTTGGTTGAAAGGATGTATAAACAGGCATTTAGGGAATTCTATTTCAGGCCGAAGTATATCCTGAGAAAAATTCTTATGTTAAGGTCATTTACCCAGTTAAAGAAGAATATCCAGGGTTTTTTGGGATTACTTGAAATGTGAGCACTCTTCTTTCTTTAGAAAAGAAAGAATTGGTGGTTCA
>CAIKMX010000033.1 GCA_903828655.1 uncultured archaeon
CAATTTTCAAAAATCCTTCTTTTGTAAAATGGCTTTTATTTTCAAAAAGAGAAATACATTCAACCCAATTTTCAAAGTCTTGTCTTTTCTGTTTTGAGACAAACTTCTCTTTTTCAAGAAGCTTAATTACCGTTTTTAACTCTTTAATTTTAGTAACTCTAAATGAAACAGCATCATTCGCGTTTTTCATCCCGTGCTGTCTATTTCTCTCACTAGACTCAGAATATATATTACCTATATCCCCTAGATATTCTCGTATCTCTTCTAAAACTTGTCTTTCAGACTTTGTTATTTTTATAACAAACATTGCCTTTATCTGATATCCAAACTTCGACATTTTTGTTTTTATGAACCCGATACTAAAACATCCTTCTCCTTCGATAAAACCAACTAACCATCTATTATCCATAAGTATCCATGTGTTAACTTATTTATAAACCTTACGAAACATCATTCTATAAAAATAATTTTGCGAAAGATCACTCTATCCTACATCCAGAAAGCTGAGAAAGAGTACCTAATGACAGACCACTTGAAACAATCCTTCCATCTATTCCCCATGAAGGATACACCATAACACCAATACATTTCTCCGGTGTAACACCACAATCAATAACCTTCAAGTCGCTTACAGATTCGCCAAACATCTTTAATTGCGCCCTTGCCTGTAGATTCCCATCAAAAACAAATAAGGATACTTGTTTATCGTTCAAACACTTAACAAAACTCTTCACAGAATCTCCACCAAAAATTGCATTACCAGTACTAACTGATCCAAAAGCTAAAGTTAAAGCTGCTACAATCAAAACTAAAACTATTACTGCAATCAAAATCTTGATCCAGGTTTTCATAAGACACCTAATTTTTTTCTCTTTTTAAGCTTGCCTATTCTCCAAAATATATCTTAAAAAATAAAAATTCCTCTCAAGAATCAAAGAGGAACATGAATATAAAATTACTTCTTTCCTACCATTCTACAAACTGTTGTACCGCAAACAGCACACTTTCCCTTCATCATAGTAGTGCCTCTTGAAGTCTTCGACTCAACTCCATTCTTCATCTCAACAGTTTTCTTGCATTTTACGCAATATGCTTCAGTCATTTTTGTTTCCTCCCTTTAATATTTAATTATATATCGTGAATAGCCTTCTTTGTACCACATGCCATACACTTTAAAAATGCTTGCTCTCCCTCTTTTATGATTTCCGTGTCGGGTTTTCCGCAATTTGAGCACTTAACGAACGAATTTGCATACTTTTCAACTTTCTCATTTATCTGAGCAGACGTTAGTTTTCTAGTTAAAACCAATCTATCTCCTTCTATATTCCCCGAAGAAGCTAGCTCGCCTAACAGAAACTTCGCAACGTGCTCTGGCTTTCTTCTTAAATGGCTCGCAATAGAAGCAAAATTAGTCACAATTGTCTTTGTCCCTTCGTGCATACCCTCCACCTTCTTCACCTCAAACCTATCGCAAAACTCGCAAGGCTTAACTTTCTTAAACGCTTCCCCTAAAAGTTTTTCATAATCTTCCATACTACTAACACAAAAAATGGCTTTTTAAGGATTTCTTATCATTTTTTACCTTCTCAAATCACCTACAAAGATAGATAAAACCAATTATGTATCATTATTAAGTAGTAACGAAGTCGAAACATTTAAATACTACCTATTCATACAATAAATATGGCAAACACAATCAAGAGGGAAAGCAATGAACTTTCTTTGGGCGTCGGATTATCTCTTCTTGCATTAGCATATGGGGCACTCGGCGTTACCGGTATTATAGCAAATGCAAACCAATATGCCGCCTCTCATCAGCCAGCCTACACAAATTCAGCACCCGCTCATGTAACAAATTCTATCCCAACAAACGCTGTTGCTAGATCAGCAGAATCAAGATTAGCGAGATAAGAATAAATCAAAACATTTATAAAGAAACAGCCCTTAACATAATTACGCGATTCTAGAGGTTTAACTTCTATAAGATAAAATGGATAACGATATACAAAAAAACATAATGCATTCAGGAACAAGCCTAGTTGGAATAGTATGTAAAGATGGTATAGTAATGGCTGGCGATAAGAAAGCAACAGCTGGCGGACAAATAGTCATGCAAAAGAACGCAGACAAGGTAGTCAAAATAAACGATTACATCTTAACTTCTGGCACGGGCGTAGCCTCAGACATTGACATGATGCAAAAACTAATTTCTGCAGAATTAAAACTTAAAGAACTAAGAGATAAAAAAAGACCCTCTGTAAGAGAAGCTGCAAATTTAATAGCAATGATGGCTTACAAAAATATTAGACAACCCTCGATGATTCAATTCGTAGCCGGATTAATGGTTGGCGGCTATAATGAAGATGGAACAGCAGAATTATATTCAGTAGAGCCAGCAGGAAGCACAGTAAAAATCAAAGACTATGATGCAAATTTCTCTTCTGGTATGCCTTATATTTTAGGTATGTTAGAAAAAGAATACAAACCCGGTATGACAATAGAAGAAGGAATAAAACTAGCAACAAAAGCTATACAAGTAGCAATTGAAAGAGATCCTGCATCTGGTTCAGGAGTAGATGTTTTCACAGTCACAAAAGAAGGAATAAGACAGGTTTCAAACTTGAAATCAGAAGCAGTTTATAGAGAACAATAAATACTTATTAAGAAAATTTTAGAAAATGACAGATATTTTAGAAACAATAAAGAGCGAGCTCCCGAAAGGAACCA
>CAIKMX010000034.1 GCA_903828655.1 uncultured archaeon
AATAAAAAATATAAAAATCAAATTTGAGTTTGAGTTTATAAATCTTTTCCAGAAGCAATCAGGGGGTCAGGGTGTTCACAAAATTTAGCCTATAAAGTTCGCACAAATTATCATTTCTATTAAAAAACAGCAAAAAAAGACCTAAAAACCACATATAGAACCTTCAAAAAATCCAAAAAACTCTAAAAAACCCATAAAATTGGCCATAAACATAATATCGCTAAGAGAATACACTAAAAACATCCCACAGACATATAACCTAAAAACTTTTCAGCACACAAAGCACTATATTGCAACCTATATATAAAATCACACAAACATTTATAAATAAATTATCTCTCAATTCCTCATGGACAAAAAACCTTTCAGAGTCCTGTTAAATAAACAGGTGGTGACTAAAGAGGGAAGAAAACTAGGAATAGTTAAAGATATAACTTTCGAGACGAGAACAGGTGAACTAATTCACATTGTCTTGAGAGATCTTACAACATATACCTCTAATCTTTCTTTGGAAAGAACAAAAGACAAAGAAGCTTTAGTACCTTACAACTCAGTAATAGCTGTAGGCGATTTTATTGTTGTAAGTGAAGAAGACTTATTGTAATTCTTTTACTTTCCTTGTTAAAACTAAATATACAAATCTTTAAAAATACATTTTTATAAATAATAACATGGCAGACAAACAAGAAATAAGGCTTGCAGGGTTTCGGATAACTAAGACTCATGCAGAGATAAATTCTGAATTCAAGGGAAAATTAGAGATGGCTCCAAATATAAACATCGGAAGCATCGAAAAGTTTAAACCCGAACAATCAAAACAAGATTTGTTAAAAATACTATTCGACTTTGGAATAAGCTATAAAGAACTAGGTAAAGTTTCAGTAGGCGGAGAACTTTTCCTTTCAGCAGATTCAAAGACCTTCAAAGAAATACTCTCCAACTGGAAAGATAAAAGTCATTCTCCAAATACCCAAATTGCTATAATGAACATAATAATGCAAAAAGCATCACTTAAGGCTCTTTCTTTAGAAGACGAAGTTGGTCTTCCACCGCATATTAACATTCCAATTCTAAAACTCCAAGAAGAAAAGTCGAACTAAGTATAAATCATCCTATAAATTATATCTCTATTAATTGATTTCTCGCAAAATCTCCGTTTGTAAATTCACTCACGATTTTGCTAGTGAGGTTTAGTAATCACACAAAATTTAACATTGTTTTAATGTCCCCTAAGCCATTATAAAGAACATTGCCAAGTATGTCAACGGATGTTCCAACACATTACCAAATGTTTTATAATCTATTAATTCTAATATAATTTGTCCGTTATAAGGCCCCTATCGCATAATGGTATTGCATCGGTCTCGAAAACCGAGCCTTTATCGGCATCCAGGTTCGATTCCTGGTGGGGGCGTATGGTAAGACTAGTAAAAGGCAGAGAGTTAACCAGAAAAGGAGAATGGTATATTCAAAGACTAATAGCTCTTGCAAACCGGGGCAGCTATGTTGCCAGAAAACATCTTAGGCAGTTTAATCTTGTAGTAGAATATGGAGGAAGAAGAATGGAAGATTTGCCAAAAAGTATGGATCTGTACAAATGTCCAAACGGTCTTGAAATAAAAATGTCTGAAGTAGAATTGTTTCTGTCCTGACCCTTTAACAATAAAGTATTTTACTGATAAACTCTGCATTGCCAAGTATGTCAACGGATTGTGACGATACCTATTTTAAAGGAAAGGTGAAATTCAGGAAACCTTGGTGTTCATAATTAACATATGTGGAGAAATAGCATTGTCCATTTTAAGTATTAGGCATTGGCAACTCATAATTACAATACCCTGAATCTACCCTAACTTCTTCACTTTTCCAAAATCATAAACTTTCTCATTAAAAGTAGAGGCATCAGGCAAAACATAAACATTAAAATTATTTATATCAATTTTATCCAAAAAGTCATCTTCTCCATCTCTTTTGGAGATATCTGTTCCCTCAATCAAAGGAAAAAAACTAGGAAGAAAAAAGATATTCTTCTTGAACTCTTTACTCAATCCATGCAAGAAGCATTTGTATTTTTCTTTCTTTACTCCTAATTTTTCATGCAAGGTTACCGCAGGATGAAAGTGTCCAAGAACAAGAGCCTTGACTTTTCCATCTGCAATCCACAAGGCATTACGCTTAAAGTTATTTTTGTCCCCGTGCATAAATAAATATTCATTAAAACTAAAATAATCCACAAGCTCAACAAAATCATAATTTCTAACCACCGGCTCAAGAATATTATCATGATTCCCCTTACATATCACTACTTTTCCTTTAGCAATCAAATTCTCTCTAAAAAGACTCACAAGAGAATAAAAATCCCCAAACTCACTTTTCAATATTCCTGCAAAATGATGTTTGACATCCCCCAAAAGTATAATCTTGTTCAATTTCCCGGTTTTCTTAAAAATAGAAGAAAAAATCTCGGTTGTTATCTCAAGCTGAGTTTTAGGAAAGCTCCACCCATGTTCCATCAAATACTCCTCATATCCAAGATGCAGATCTCCAACTATCAAGATCTTTTCCTTCTCTAAGAATAGACAGCGGTCAATTATCTCGAAATCTGTTATTTTAGTCATAACAATAAAAAAATAAAGCAACTTAAAAAGATATACCTTCTTACCACAACCCCTCTGCAGTATCGTTACCAAACCTCGCGTCATTAATGATCATTAAATAATCCGCTTAGACTCTCTCCAACAACGGTCCTATAAATTGCCTCTCCAAACAATCCCGTTAAGCTAACAATCTCTAAATTAGGCATAGGTTCACAACACAAGGTATCCCCCACCATCACTTCCTTAAAAACTCCGAAATTCCTCGTCCTATCATTGAATAGTCCATGGGTTGCAAAAGCACAAACGCTTGTAGCTCCCTTTTCTAATAAAGCTTCACCAGTCTTAATCATCGTTCCCCCTGTGTCTATCATATCATCAACAACTAAACAATTCTTTCCCGCAACCTCTCCAATTATTGCGACCTTTTCAACTTCATTCTCCCTTTTTCTTGTTTTATATCCCAAGGCCACATCTGCATGGATACCTTGCTTGACTAATCTTTTAACCAAAGCTTCCGCTCTTTTTCCTCCCCCAAGATCCGGACTAACCACTACCAAGTTGTCTAAGCATCCTGCATGCTGGGCTCTCAGATGAGTAATCAAACTAGGGAAGCTGTAAAGATTATCAAAAGGAATTGAAAAATACTCTTGCATCTGCGGAGCGTGTAAGTCAACAGTCATTCCTCTGTCTGCATAATCAGAAACAAGATTTGCCAAAACTTTTGCATTTACACTAACTCTCGAATCTTCTTTTCTCTCTTGTCTAGCAAATCGCGTATAGGGCATAATCAAATTAATTTCTTTAGGAGAAGAAAAAGCCATCGCATCTAAAGTAAAAGCAAGACTAGCAAGCCATCTGCTAGGTTCTTGATTTGCATCGTGTATAAAAAAACATTTTTTACCACGAATATTTTCTTTTACTCTAACCTTAAACTCTCCATCCTTGAAGTTGGTAGTTTCAATATCAATCATCCCCATAGAAAAATCCCTCTCAGGCTTACCCATAATATGATCATAAACGCCCTTAGCAAATCCGTAACCTCTCCCTGCAGAATCAGCAATTATCGCAACATCTCCCTCTCCCATAATCAAAAAGACAAAACTAGTCTTTTAAACATTGTTATACTAAAAGATATACGACTGGAGTGAATATTGTTCAATATGTTTCCAACAGACAGACAAACAGACAACCACTCCAACACCTCTTCCAACAGTGATTTCAACACAAGATCAAACATAAACCTCGACAGTCTTCATTCACGTGAAGTTACCAAACAATAACCGCTCGGCGCCAGACATCCGTCAAGGCGCCTTGCTCCCGATAATTTTGTGAACACGCTGATTCTTTAACGACTTGGCTAAGGTTTTTACTTTTGTGAAAGAGAGAGGAAGATATTTAAGATTGAAATTATTTGTTCGGATATGCCTTTAAAAATTAGACATATAAGGGGTCCGAGAAAAGCAGGTGAGCAACTCACTTTTGCAACTCTCTCAACTAGGGAAGCAAAAAGAATTAGTACACAAACAATAAGGAATAAGTTTATGCCCTACTATGGTCAGAAAGCAGATTATGGTTTTTTAGCCGAGCAAGTGCATGATTTTTCTACTCAAGATTCCCAAGAAAGAGTTATTCCAATTTTAGTGTCCCATAGAAAAAGAAAAAATTACCCTCCAGAAACAGAGCTCGCCGGCCAGTATCTCACATTAAAAAGAATTGGGAAAGCCGGAAAAACAATTGCACTTGTGCCCGCTCCAGTAGTACATGATATCCGTTATTATCCCCAGGATATTCGTTATTATCCTGGCCGGGAGGGTGGGGGATTTGATGCGGTATTAAATATTCTTGAAAAAGGATTTACGGGAGGGGTGGAAGAACAGGACAATGCTGTTGTAAAAAGGGGGAGAAATCACCGAACGAATAAATGGCCATCGCTTTTAGGATGGAAAAAAGGTATAACTCATGGAGATGATTATTCCCTTGAATTTTTTCCTGAAGAAGGAGAGAAGGGGAGTGGGACAAAAGATATCCCCATGTCTCCATATTCCGTTGACTGGAGAAAAAGGGATAAGATAGGTGGTGGGGAAGATGAGGTAAAATTTGCATATGGGGTGCATTATGCTTCTCCAAAAAGGATTTTATCAGTAAATATTAGATTAAGCCCCGAAAGTTCTGATAAAGACAAATTAGCTAAAATGGAGTTTTACAAAAAACAAGTAGCAGATAAATATAATGTGCCTGTTAGATTTTATGAAAACCCTGGGAGCATTGAAAAAGGTCGCGATGGGCATGAGTGGATGAAAGATTCCAATGTAGGAAAAAGAATATTCCCTAAATCTCTTGAAAGAACATTGGGTGGAACCCTTGCAATTATGGGATTGATAAGTTCTATCTTCTTTTTCTCTTCAAATGTTACAGGCAACGTAATCGGCAACCTAACAAACTCAACTTCAAACATCATTGGAGCAGCACTTTTTCTTATAGGCATTGTAGGAGCATTCTTTTATTTTAGAAGAAAGAGATAATTATCTCTCCAACTCCGCATAAACTCTCTTTCATTTGGATTCTCAAATACGAATAAATGCAAGTCTACCTTTCCAATTCGGCGTAGACGCGCTTTATGAACTCAATCTTATCCTCGACCTTTATAACATCTGAGTGAGCTGATAAAATCAGATTAATCGCGAAAGGACTCATAACGTGGGCATCTTCCTTTGCGTTTTTCTTTACAATCTTGATCTTCTTCTCGCTTACCCATTTTAAGATCTCCTTTGCATTCTCAATATCCATCAAATCTTCCAAAACTTCACGTCTTGCCTCCTTAAGAATCGGAAACTGTTTCGTCTTCTTGTTTATCGCCGCAAGTAAAAAATGACTTGACATCTGCTGTCTTCCAACACTTTTAGTTCTTCCTTTATAATTTCTAAGAATCATAAGCCCTCTAGCCGCGGCATGTCTAAATCTTCTCTTTAAAACCTCTGTATTCTCAATCGCTTCATCCAAAACCTGTTGAATATTCTTTTCATTCAATTTCAAGAAAGCCTGTTCAACCTTTTCAAGATTTATGTCTGCTCCAGCTATAAAGAATCCATTATCATTTATCCCCACTTCAACATCTCTTTTATGTGCAGAATGACTTGCAACTAAATATCCAACCGCACGAGAAAGAGCATCATTAACTCTTCTTCCGAATAAAGTGTGAAAAATAAGGAATTTCTTATCTTTCTTAGTCCCTTGCCTATACTCTTCAATCAAAATCCTTCCCTCATGAGGAATTATTGAATATTTGTATTGTTTCTCAAAATAACTATAAATTGTATTCAAAGTATGAACATCCTCATTGAAAATATACTCTTTAATAAACGCCTTAATCTCCTTTGCAGACCTCTTAGCTTCAAACATCTCAGCCAAATACTTCCTAAGCTTTTGGATTCCCATTGCCGTGTCAAAGCTCAAAGGCAACATTTCAGAAAACCAAGCAGGAATTGTAGGACTTCTAACACTCGGGACAACGTGCACTTTCATCCCCTTAGTATACAAATATTCGTACCTTTTTCCACCCAAAACAAACACATCCCCTCTCTTCAATCTTTCCAAAAATCCCTCATCCAACTTCCCGATACTATTACCTGCTTTATCTACAACACTCACAAAACTCTCATCAGGTATGGTTCCAATATTTGTCATATAAATTACTCTAGCCATCATACCCCTCTTTCCAACTTCCCGAGTCTCGGGATCGTACCATATCTTAGAATACACGTTACGAACTTTCAATTCATACTCTCCAGAAAGATAGGATATAACATTAAAAAAGTCCTCTTTGCTCAAATTAGTATAACTGTAACTTTTCTTAACAGTCTCAAACATCTTATCAACGTTCCAAACCTTATAGATCGCCATCCCATATATCTGCTGGGCCAAAACATCCAAGGCATTTGTAGGAATATGAACCTCATCTATCTTCCTTTCCTTTGCATGTTTCAAAATCATCCCACATTCTATCAAATCATCCACATCCGAAACAACAAACCTTCCAACAGCAGTCTCATGTAACTGATGTCCAGCACGGCCAATTCTTTGCAGCGCTCTAGAAACTGCTTTCGGACTTCCAAGAAGTAAAACCAAATCTATAAAACCTATATCAATTCCCAACTCAAGTGATGTAGAGCATACAACAACTCTCAACTCTCCCCTACGTAACTTCTCTTCAATCTCAAATCTATGCTCTTTTGATAGCGAAGCATGGTGTGCACCTATGTTTTCTATATACTTTAATGGAAACTTTTCCTTCAAACTGTTAACAACTCGCTCAGTTGCAGCCCTTGTATTAGTAAAAATCAGTGTAGTCTTATGATTTTCAATCAAATCATCAATCAAAGTGTACAATTTATCATTCAATTCCAAAGAAGTTGTCTCTAAAAAGTCATCTACAGGGCTTAAAACTTTCAAATCTAACTTTTTTATCATCTCAACAGCAGCAATTTGGCAATTTCTTGGAATCATTTCTCCAGATTTTTCATTTTTCCCATTTTTTTCTTCCTTTAATTCATTTCCAACAAGATAATGTGCTATTTTTTCCAAAGGAGCGATAGTTGCACTCAATCCAATACGCGAAATTGGCATCTTTGACATCTCCTGAAGCCTCTCAAGTGTCAAACTTAAGTGAACTCCTCGTTTATTTTCAGCAAGTGAGTGTATTTCATCAACTATTACCCACTCAATCATAAAAAAACTCTCTGCGAACTTGGGAGAGTTGATCATAATTGCTAAACTTTCAGGCGTAGTCACAAGAATATGGGGAATATTCTTTGCCATCTTCGCTCTTTCACTCAAAGAAGTGTCCCCGGTTCTCAATCCAACTCTAATTTTTTGTAATTTTCCAAACTTTTCAGGAGTTTTTGCAGCAATTTCCATCATTTCTGCAAGCGGTCTCTCCAAATTTACAAAAATATCATTAGTTAACGCTTTAAGTGGAGAACAATACACCGCATAAACCTTATTCTCAAGCTCATTTCTTCTTGAAAGCATAACTAAATAGTTTAAAATGCTCAAAAATGCAGTCAAAGTTTTCGTTCCTCCAGTAGGGGCAGACACTAAGATGTTTTTTCTTTCAAAAATAGGCATTACCCCATACAACTGCGTATCAGAAAACGCCTTAAACCTTCCAAAGAACCATTCCTGAACAAGGGGGTCCAAACTTCTAGTTAGTTCTTCTGGCTTTCTCTTCTCAATGTATTCAAATGTTTGTTTTATCATGTTTTAGTTAATTTCGATTTACGAATCTTCTACAATCTGTAGAACACTATCAAAGTTTTCTTTTGAAACACAAATTTTCTTTTTCTAAAAGAAAAGAGTGGTAGAAAGGTCACTACTGATCACCAAAAACACATTAAGTTATTAAACTTTTCTGTGCATAGATATTTAAAACCGAATAACTAAACCAACACATGCCCCAAATATCTAAAGAAAAAAAAGAGAAGATACAGGAACAAGTTCTTCATCACCTATTCTCAATATTCCCTAAACAGATATTCACTTCGGATATTGCAAGGGAAATGGCAAGAGATGAAGAGTTCATAAAAGTTCTTTTAGTAGATCTAGAAAAGAAAGACCTCATAGTCCGGATCTCAAAAAACTCTGACGGAAAGATCTATTCTAGAAGAATAAGATGGAGACTTTCAAATAAGGCCCAAGAGATATATTCTAAGCATCAATAATCCTTAATCCTTAAGTAATCTATATCTATTAACACAACAATCCATATAAACATAAACCTTATCACAAAACCATGGATCCCATAAAAGAGGCATTTGCAAGAATAAAGGATGACATGATTTCTTTAAGAGAGCAGCTGAACTCTATTCAAGTTCAAATAAATATGATTAATCAACAAACCAACAGACAGACAGACAAACCAACAGACAGACAGACAATAAACACCACAATTAACCCTCAAATACAGACAAATACTCCAACAATGATTCCAACACATAATCCAACACATCAGACACAATACCCTCTTCAGACAGACAAACCAACACAAGATTCACCCATTCCAACACATAATCCAACAGATAATTGGGCTTTAGAAGCCCTAAAAGGCTTAAATTTGCCATTCTCCACTGGAAACAGGGGGGTTCCAACAGACAAACCAACAGACAGACAGACAAACCAACAGACAGACAGACAATCCCACAATGAACCTATAAGGTTCGCACAAAACCAAATAAAACAACCCCTTAACGATTTCCAAAAGGCCCAAGAAGTTTTAGGTTCTCTAGATAGCATCAAGAAGGAAATAAGGCTTAAATTTAAGCGTCTTACCCCTCAAGAAATGTCTGTTTTTAGCACACTCTATCTTCTAGAGGATCAAGGTGCAGAAGAGATAACTTACAAGGCCATTGCGGACTCTTTAAATCTCAGCGAATCATCTATCCGAGATTATATACTCAAACTTACCTCTAAAGGCATTCCGATCCTCAAAATACGTCAAAATAATAAGAAAATAACTCTTTCTATCTCACAAGATCTAAAAAATATAACTAATTTAACGACGATAAACCAATTAAGAGACCTCTAATATTTTTTAAAGATACTCCTGTTCGGCTAACCGTATAACTTTTATTACGCATACATTTCCCGCCGTTTGAGCCCTGAATCTAGCATACTCAGGCCGGCCCAAATTACACTCTAATGAAGACAATTTAGCCTAAAACATTTTTAGGCACTACACTATCCTCACTTTTATGGCAAAAATCTACAAAACCTCAAACTGTTCCAGGCCTCACTTATTTCCACCACACTCTTTTTTACAAAATATGATCCAAAAACCTCAAATTCTCTCACTTTTTCATCCGAAATCTTCATTTTTCTTAAGCAAGCCCCGTATCCCCGGCTATTGCTAACTCTCACTTTTTCACTTTTACCCATATTTTTGCTCAAATTATTCATTTTTTTCATCCTTTTTAGCTCTTTTATTCTCTCTAACCCTTACTTTTACACTTTTGAGGATATTCTCCCTCATTTTCTCAGGTATTGATAGTCTTTTCTTACCGGTCCTCTCCTGAGTCTCTTCTATCAAACCGGCACATTTCTGTTTTATTGTATTCACCTGCCCCCTTATAGTGCTTTTATCTTTTCCCATTAATTGGGCTAGATCTTCATAGCTTAATTTCAATTCTGAACTAAGTAAAGCTCGTACTATTATCTTCTCCATTACTGTAAGATTAGCTAAAACATCTGTTTGGACAGCCGTTTGGACAGGCATTTGAACGGCTTCAACGACCTGCTGTTGGTAAACAGCCGTTTGCGTCTGTTTAGGAAGCTGTTTAGAAACGCCCTCACCAAAGAATGAAATGAACTCTTTTATCTCATCTAGATCGCTCTGAATCGAAATAAACTGGTCTTTGAGCATAGAGATGTCATCCTCATGATTTGCATGTTTTCCGTCTATATGCTTAATCCATTCACCTACTTTATTGAAGTCTTTTTTAACATTACTAAAAGAACTATGTATTTCTTCCCTCAACTTCTTCACTTCTTTTTTTGAGCTTGAAAACCAAAACATCTTAATAATTATTCTCAAACAGCCTATTTAAATCTTTCGTCAAAAGTAGGAAAAAAATGGCTGTTTAAGTCAAAAAACCCCAAAAAAGGCTGTTTGTTTAAGAAAAGAACACCATCTGTTTAAAGAGCAAACAACCTTAGAATACGACGACAAAACTTGTAAACATAACCCCCACAACCGATTATTTGTTCAAATAGCTGTTTGGTAGGGCGTTTAAACATAAACAAACAGCCAACCTGTTTAAGCCCGTTTAGACAAACAACTCTCAAAACACTTCAAAAAGTGAAGATATGCTCGAAATGTAGTTCAACATAAACAGCCCATCTAGAGTAAATTTACAGGTCCCTGTTTAAACCCTCAAACACCCCCCAAAACTAAACAACCCTGAAAATAAAACGGTCGTTTAAACGGCCCTAGAATGCAAGATTATCCCTTAAATATATAATAACATCCCTCGAAACAACAAAGTATCTACGACAGATTTCCCCAAACTCCCCAACAAACACCTTGAACATCTTTCAAGGATCCCTCAAACACTCCAAACAGTCCCACCAAAATACTACAAACACATTCAAACAAACACACATAAACACCCCATTCAAACACTTTTCATCCTCAATAAACGCAATAAACACCTGCTCGAACAACCACAAACACCAAGTTTCATCAATAATACAAAAAACTTATAAACCGAATAAACCTATTATCTTCATGAGGTTTTATCAAAAGCTGGTGTACGCGCTAGTCTTTGCGCTAGTTGTTTTTTTCTTATCTTTAGGCCTAAATATCATTCCGTGCCAGACAGCACCGGAAGTCCCAAACAAGATTTATTCATGGAGCGTGTGCACGCTGAATCCAGATAAGTATGGCGATGAGGGCATCTCTCGTCTATATTGGGGATATTCGGATAGGTTTACTGAAGCATATTTTGTTACCATGCTCCTGGCATTTATCTTAGCATTTATACTCTTAACTCTCTTTACAAAGAGGAGAAAAGATTAAAAAGCCCGAAAACTATAACTAAAAAGAGTTAATTAAACAAATAATTAAAATTAAAAAAGGAGGTATTAAATGGCAAAAGCAGGTCTTATGTCGGTGATAACATGGATAGTCGGTATTCTTGTATCATTGGCAGTAGGTTCTGGCATGATCAATGGGATTCTAGGAATTCCAGGACTTCCAGCTATCGTAGTAGTCATCGGCGGATGGATTGTTGTCGTAGGTGCAATCATCAGCTTGATAATGGCAATTTTCGGAAGATAAATCTCCTTTGATTTTATTTTAATTTATCTTCTTTTCTTTTTTCTTTTATTTCTATTTTTATTTATTCTTCTTATTCTAATTTTTTCTTTTCCTTTCCTTTTCATCAAACAACCTTTCAGATATTATGTTTTGCACTTTGCCAACCTAAGTGCACAACTCGGGGCCAGGGTCAAAGGAGTTTGCGATCTCCAAACCCCTACGAATACGTAAACAACCCAAACACCGCATCAGATACTCCAACAAACAGACAAATCAACAGACAAACAATAAAACAAACAGCCGTTTGAACACTTAAACAATGGCAAAACAACGACGAAACGACGACGAGAGGTCCGTTCAAACAGCACAAACATTACATAAATCTTTAAATAATCAAAGGAATTAAAATATCTTATGGATATTGTCCTTGAGGAACTTGCAGGAGAATTAATCGATGGAAATCCTGTCCTGCGGGCTCGAAACAAACATGAGGGAGGAGGATACTACTTCTTTTATACTCCTAAAAAACCAATAGATGGGCACTGGCTAACAAGGGTGACTGTAAGTTCAAGAAAGGATGGATACACTCCTACCCCAAAAAGAGACCCAGTAGTTGGAGTAACTTCTCATGAAGATGGGATCCCTCAAAAAACACACGAGTCTGCAAGGAGATATATAACTGAAGAAATTCTCGATGATAGGGATAATGACAAAATCGAAGATCGTACGCATTATGCACAAACTCCACCAAAGTGCAAACCCCTGACAAAACAAAACAGAGAGTGGGAAAAACAGAGACTTGCGGGACCACATACGGGTCTTGAGGGGGGCATGGGTTAATCATGGCACTAAGAGACTATAATCCGGACCAAGCAAAAGAAATGATCTTTGTCGATCCACGAACATCTTTTCATGGATTGCCAAACACTCAGGGGAGAGGGGTTCTTTATGTACCTGCTGGGAGAGAAAGCAAGTCTTTGGCACTCGTACGATTTGATCCAGTAACTGGAGATTTTATAGAATCTGTTGCAGGTAGTCCTGCAAGGTGGTATCTGAACGATCAAGAATATCAAGGCCCTCTAGCTCAAAAAATCCAGCAGCAATTAGAACGTCATGCACAAAGCCAACCTTCGTGCAAACCTGCTGGAAAAAAGAGAAGTGCACCTTACAATGATGATGGCCCGGATCAACCAGGTGGACGTCCTGGCGGGCTTGCAACCATTCATTTTCACTAGTTTTACACACCTTTTCACACAGTTCAATCCCCACGCTATAAGCTTCGCACAACCTGTATTGGGAGTAGTTCTGTAAAAGTGTACTCGAACGTCACCACTCCGGAATTTCACTGCATCTTTTTATAGTTGGTGAAATTCCTTATATCATGGCTTTTGGTAAATGCATAAAATGTGGAAAAGAGTCAGAAAAGCATGCCAAAGGCATGTGCACTACTTGTTACAAAAAATATGTCTGGGTCCAAAAGCCCAAGAAATGCAAGAGGTGCGAAAGAGAACTTCCACACCACTCAAAAGGATTATGTGCCGGCTGTTACCAATTTGTTTATCACTCTGAAAAAAATAAGGCATGGAACTACCGAAATCGCCACCATATAAATCTCGACCTTTACAAAAAAATTACTTCAGAATGTCTTGTATGCGGTTTTTCAAATATTGTTGATTTACATCATTTAGATGAAAACAAAGAAAACAACAAAGAAGAAAACCTTGTAGGCCTCTGCCCCAATCATCACAAGATGTTTCATGACTTCAGATACAAAAAAGAAATCACAGATATTTTAAAAGAAAAGGGCAAGGTCATCCCCGAAAGCAAAAAGATGAATTACGCTTTGCACAAAGCAGACCAAAGTACAAAGACCTCTTAAACAAGCATTATGTACTAAGCCCTCTAAGTGAACAAGATAAAAAATGAAGCCATGGAAAATAAAAAACTTAGCCAAAGATGTCAACGGATTGGAACATTACCAAACTTTTCGAAGAAAAGAGGAGTTATTTCCTCTTTCTATTATTCACCCAATAAAAACCACCAACAAGCCCAACAACCAACAAAATAGCCCCGAGAATATTTGAAGTTGAATTTGCCATATTTCCGATTACATTACCTGTAACATTGTATGAAAAAAAAATTGCGGCACCAATGACGCCGAAAATTGTGAGTGCTGCCGGAACCAGTGATTGAACATCTGTCTCCAAACCCTTCCTTCTTGGAGGACGCTGATAGGCTCTCAAAACCTCCTCACTCGCACCATCATTCTTCAATCTTTCTAACACATTCTTAGTATCTGTATCCTCTTTATGAGCCCACACGCCGTTAGTATAACCAGATCTCCAAGCATTTCTTAAGTCTCTATAGTTGCTTATCAGTGTTGATACTTCTCTTGCCTTATAACTTTCTACGCTGTCTCTCTTAAGTTTTTTCCACACCTTCCCCAATCGCTTTTCAACCATCTTAAAGTATTTATCTTCATCAATTTCTGCGTCAGGAAAAGTTGCATAAAAACTTTCATCATGGACATTACGGCCCGCCCTTGCTGCCCGTTCCAGTGCCTCAAGAGCATCAGTATAATTGCCTTGCTTATAAAATTCATCAGCAGAAACTATATACCCTGTAGCATCTTTTTCCTCCTTATCAGGATCCAATGTTTCCGCATATCCCCAACCAGATTTAGAAGGGTACTTCTTTGCACGCCTAGCAACCTTCCTTACATCTTCAGAACGAATCTTCCTCATTAACGTGATAATTTTCTTTCCTTTTTATACTTTTCTCAAAACTTCAGCGCCCTCGCCATCCCCCTAAAAAACTAGAAATAGAATAATAAAAATAAAAAATTAAAACTTAGGATGATTAAAAGTTAATTTAATCGAATCCTTTACTTTTCTTGAAACAATCTCTGCATCGAACTGGCTTACCCTGTGTAGGCTTGAATGGTACTGTGCATTTCTTTCCGCAGTCAGAACATGTAGCATCGAACTCTTGTCTTTGCCCGCCGTCCCTACCGCCTCTGAAACCGCCACCGCCACCAAAACCACCACGGAATCCACCGCCGCTGTGCCCACCGAAACTTCGTTTAGGCTTGTTCTTCATGAAACAATCTTTGCATCGTACTGGCTTACCTTCTGTAGGTTTGAAAGGAACTTTACAAGCTTCCCCACAGTCAGAACATGTAGCATCGAACATTTCTCTATCGTCTCCGTCTGAAGACTTAGAAGAACTAGATTCGTCGTTTTCTCCATCTTCAGCATATTCATCTGAAGCTGGACTTGTCTTATTCATGTGTTGCGCTCCCATATTTATCTATAAAACCCACAAAAAGGCGTGTTATAAACCTTCCTATGTGTGGTTTATAACACTAAAGGAGTGGCTGTTTAAAATGCTGATTTAAACATAAATGGGGATAAACAGATACAAACAGCGAGGATAACGTCCTGTTTAGTAACTGCATTTCATCAGGGTAAAGTTAAACATTGTTTGTATGTAAAATGGCCAATAACATAAAAATTGTCCTAACAATGCGATTCCTCCACAAATGTTACCAAAAACCATAGGATATTTAAACAGGTTCGCACAAACCTATTCATGAAAAAAGAGGAATTTCTTAAAAAGTTGGAAACAGAGCTTAAAATTTCAAAGAATTCCCCCTATACAATAAGAAATTATCTTTTTGCAAACTCTGAATTACTTGAATTTTCAAAAAAGGATCCTGATTTGATTGATGAAGATGATGTTAAGTTGTACATGGCAGATAATCTTTCAGAAAAGGCAGCAACGTCTATTATTGTTTTCTTGTCAGCTGTAAGATACGCATTCAAATCTATTCTAAAAAAAGATCCAACAATAGCAATAAAGAGACCAAAAAGAGAAAAAAAGATTCCCACAGTTCTTACAAAGGACGAAGTTCGTTCGTTAATAGAAAATTCAAATACAAAAAAGTCAAAACTTATCATAAGTTTAATGTATGCTTGCGGCTTTAGAGTTTCAGAGTTAGTAAATCTCAAGGTTGTAGATTTAAACTTTGAAGAAAAAATAGGCCAAGTTCGTCAAGCAAAGGGAAGAAAAGACAGAGTTTTCAATATTCCAAACTTCATTCTTCCTAAACTTAAGAAACAAGTAGAAAAACAAAAAGAAAACAACCGAGAATATCTATTCACAAACTCAACATCCGGAAACAAACTCACAACAAGAAACATTCAAAAAATAGTAAACAAAACAGCACACAAGGCAGGAATAAAAAAATCGGTGAGTCCACATACGTTACGCCACTCGTTCGCCACACATCTTCTCGAAGATGGCGTAGATATAAGATACATCCAGGCCCTACTCGGACACGCCTCAATTTCAACCACCGAGTTATACACTCACATTTCAAACCAAAAAATTAAGGAAATAAAGAGTCCATTAGATACTCTACAAAAGACATTGCCAAAGGTGTCAACGGATATTTGAATTAACAAATAATTATCGCTCGGGCTCCGCTCACTTGAGTTCGCTCCCGCCCTCGCTCCGAAGCCATCTTTATGAAGGTGCTAAAATTTTAACATACTTTTTCAACTTTTTTTATTTAAAACATTAAGAGTTGCCAAGTATGTCAACGGATTGTTACATTACCTATTATCGCTCGGGCTCCGTTCGCAAGGGCTCACTCTCGCCCTCGCTTCCCGAATTTTTTGCGAAGGTGCACTAGTTTTTAACACCCTTGGCAACTCAAAATTTTAAACATCAAAGAATCTACTCATCAAACATCCCATTACCAACAACCATCTTCTCATGCCCTGCCAATCTAATTGTCCCACGATTTTGAGCATAAAGCTGGTTTGCCAAAACATCTGCCATCCAAACAACCCGGGGACAAACAGGTCTTTTTGAAACGCCGCCATCACTCCGCGTTTTCTTTTTTATAAAATTATCAACAACAACTCTCTGAATTCCTTTAACTCGTAACAAATCATCTCTTAAAACTGCCTTAGCAGCCCCGTTAAGATAGCCGTCGAGATAAACATTTAACTGACTAACCGGATCATATCCCCTTGTATTTCCATTAGCTCTCATTTCATCTAGAATAAAGGCCTCTATTAAAGTAGGCATTGCAGCAGGCAAATTCAAACAAGAATGTCTATGATGTTCGGTTCTTCTAACCACAAACCGATAATCTCTTCCAGGATTTTCTAGCCACTCTTCAAATCTTGCGTAATCTCTTCTATTTGGGAATGGAATTACTATGCTGTCTTCCTTATCCAATGAAAAGGTAGCAACAAGAAATTCTCCTGGAGGAAACTCTCCAGCATGATTAGAATCATCACCTCCAACGTATAAAATACGTCCCATTAGGGTTTACAATAAAACTACATTTTTAAAGATTTATATTCAAAAATTAAATTAGATAAGCAGTTTATTTTTTATTAAGCGTTTTATATACAAACAATCAGAGTTGCCAAGTGCGTGAACGAGTATGATGTTACCTAATGTCGCTCGCACCGGCATTCTGCACGATGCCCGCTCTCCCAATTTTTTGGTAACTTGTCGGGTTCTTTGATGGCTTGGCAATATTTTTTATTTTGCTATCTTAGTTTCTTTTTGAATCACCAATTTTTCTTTTCTAAAGAAAAAGAGTGTTTTTGTTTATATGTAAAATACGCCTACAAAACCCATAACATTAGATTTAAATTGCTATTTTTTCTTACTAAATCATGGCTTGTGAAAAGTGTGCCTATAGAGATAAAAAGAGTGTGACTAAGTTCAATAAAGAACTCTGCAGAGTTTGTGCTGTTTTTGCTCCTCAAGATGAAACTCAATTTAATTTGTACCTAAACGAGAAGCTAAACTGGAGAGATCTTGATACATTCAGAAAGTACAATCAAACTCTTGGTGGAAATCAGAAGAAAGGTATGAATGACAAGGCAAAACTAGGCAGCCCTGTAACAAGAGCACCGTTAGGTTTTGATATTATTGAGGGCAATTTAGTTCCTAATCAGGCGGCAGCAAAAGTCCACTCAATCTTCAAGGTTTTCTTAGAAAAAGATTATTCATTAAATTCTATGGCAAAACATTACGCTTTATCCGTAAACGGCCTTAAGAAAGTTCTAAAGAACCGAACCTATCTTGGCGAAGTTAAGTTTGCAGGAAATCTTCACAAAGGCAACCACAAAGAGATGATCTCTCCAGAAATATTCTACGCTGTTCAAAGAAAGTTAAAAGAAAGATCGAGAACGAAGGACGTTCAAGATAAAAAAGAGACTGAACAAAAGACCAGCGGGTAATTACTCCTTCTTTATTTTTCCAATTATCCAACCCACAATTGATCCAATAATAAAATATGGAACAAAAGCAAGAATCACTAAGAAAACAAATTGAACTATCTGGTTAGCTGATGGAGAAGTGTACTGCATCGTCATGCCCATCAAACCAAAAAAGATTGTTGGGAAAAGATACAACGCAAAGTTATCACCGATAAAAAACAATTTCATTAACATAATAAGAGATAAGAGGATAATCAATCCAGCTAAAGCCCCTATAATTCCCCCCTTCACCCAACTTCGCAGATTACCCCAACCCATAAACAATTAAGAACAATTTACCTTTTATACTTTTGCAAGAGCTAAATCTCTGCTCGCGCTCCGTTCGCAAAGGCTCACTCCCGCGCTCGCACGGACCTTTTTACGAAGGTGTCTAAATTTTAGCATACTTGTTCAACTTTTTTTATTTAAAACAAAAAACATTGCCAAAGTTGTTAACGGATGTTTCAACACATTACCAAACAACCCCTAAAAATCATCCTCAAGATATTTCCTGAAGTCTCTTTCTTGCAGCACACTCTTTTCTCTTAAATCTTTCAGAATCTCTTCCTTCAGAAAACTCCCCCGCAACAGAATAGGTCATTGCCAAACCAAAATAATAATCTCTTAATTCTTGAGGGGTTAATTCCCTTCCTTGCTCACGTGCACTGAATGCATTATTTATATACACCCAAGAATATAAGTTCGTTAAACTGGAAAAACCAATTTCCGAGATAAGCATCGCTCTCTGAAAGGGGGTTTCTATTTCAACACCCAAAAATGACTTTGTTTCGCGTCCCATATTATTTTATCAGAACTCTTTTTCCTTTTCAGGTAAAATCTTAAGATTCAGTACCTTTTTATACTTTTCCCAAAATCACCCCAAAAATATCCAATAAAATTATCTGTAAGAAGTCTGTCTCATTGCTCTTGCCTTGGAATCTCCAGGCTTTCTTGCTTCCTTTCTTCTGGTGTCAGCAACAATCATATTTCTATCATACGCAATGAAAGCTTCTCTCAACTTATCGTTCTTTGTGAACTGGACAATTGCTCTTGCAATCGCAAGCCTAGAAGCTTCAATTCTCGAAGACATTCCTCCGCCTTTAACATTCACCGAGATATCCAAATCTAATTTTCCTAAAAATTCTTTTGCAATAATTAATGGCTCGCTTATTTCTAATTGCTTTAATTCCGGATAAAATGAAATAGGTCTCTCGTTTATTGTAATTTTCCCACTACCTTCAGTTATAGTTGCCTTAGCAACTGAACTCTTTCTCTTTCCTGCAACAACAAGTTTATTGAATCCGCCAGCCATTTTATGGTGCCTTAAACTCCTTGATTATTTCTTTAATTCTTGTGAACTTTGCAGGTATCTTATGGCCGAGGTTTATAGCACTCTTCAACTCACTTTCTTTAACCTTCCCTGCGCCAGTGCCAACATAACATCTCAATCTCTTATATGCTTCCTGTCCTCTCGTTCTATCCCATGGCAACATCCCCCTTATCATTCTCTTCAATAATCGATCCGAAAGCATAGGAATTCTTGGGCCCTTTCTAGAAGAACCTCCTCTAGATCTTCGAGTATGTATCTTTTCAACAATATCTTTTCTCGAACCAGAGATTACTGCTTCTTCAGAGTTTATTACTATAACATTATTTCCTTTCAACAAAGATTTAGCAACAACTGTTCCAAGTCTTCCGACAATTGCGTCTTTTGCATCAAAAACTATAGTCATCATCTTACCAACTCCAAATTCTTTAATTCAGGATTTTTTCTTATCTCTTCAACTATTGTAATAAATTCTCCACCAGCATCTTTTATTCTTTCTTTTGCTTTTTCAGATGCTCCCCATGCAACAATTCTTTTCTTCTTAGTCAAATCGCCAGAACCCAATACCTTTCCCGCAATAACTACATCTCCCTTTAATTCATTTAGCTCTTCAAGATTAACAGAAGCCCATCTTCTTTTAGGTTTAGAAAGTTCCTTAGCAACTAGCGGATTTGTTTTCTTTAGTTTTATTATAGTACTTACTAACTCTGAATCCGTCTTTGATTTCATTCTTCGTTCTATTTTTGTTTTATTTATTTTCATATTCTTTTCCTTTGTTTATCTTCTCGAATATTCATGGGGAGAGCGAGCCATTTGCTCTTGACTATCCCTTGACACTCACAAGAGTGAATGGGGAGAGGAGGACTCGAACCCCCGCAGGCTTAAGCCACGACGGCCTTAACGTCGCCCGTTTGACCGCTCCGGCATCTCCCCTTGTCTCATTGAGATACCAAAATTTATACTCTCAAAATTACTTGAGAGCCTTAGTCAAATCGTTCAAATTTGACTTGAGTGCTTTGCCTGCTTCACTAAATATATCCTTTACGTCTATTTGACCCCAGGACTCAATTACAAATACAAGTTCAGGACTTAGTTCGATATCAACGCCCTTATACTCTGTAACATCGTCTCCATCTAAGTCGCATGCCCAAGCATTTTTAACTTTTAATTTTCCGTCGAATTCAAATACTTCAGGATAAAGTTCTGCAAGTTCAGAATGTTTTTCTCCCTCGCTAGTTATCTTTATCTTAGGTGATTGCTTGTAATATAAAAGTCCTGGCAGGTACTTAGCATGTTGCTTTCCCTCTCCAACATTAGCTCTAGCAACAAGTTCTAATTCTTGATCTTTTTCAAGTAAAACAATAGGCATCTCTCCATAAACTATATCTTCTCCAAGCTCTCCAGAAAGAACTTCCGTTCCCTTATCTGTTCCCTTTGCCTTTAACTTAAATGCAACACTCTTTCCGTCCTTAAGTTTCTGATTTGTCAAAGGAATTAAACCAAGTCTATGGGCAATTGCTTCGTCGTATAATGCTGAATCATTTTTGTAAATATCTACTTCATCAATTGCGAGGATTGGAATCTCTCCAACACTTCTTCTCAAAGCATTAGCTAGGCTTATGTTCATATCTGTTTCAAACACAATCTTTCCTTCGTCCTTTTTCAATAATTTCATTGCCATATTATTTTTTATTTTTGGGAATATTTAAACTCTCCTTCCTCTTCTTCCGCCCTTCTTCTTTGGACCCCCACGGGCTATCTTTGTTATTTCAGACATACTTATAACATTAAATCCTTCCTTTCCAAGTGTTCTCACAATTGGATGAGCTCCAGGACCTAATCCCGTACCGCCAGTTTGTCCCTTTATTCTAACATATAAACTCTTTATCTTATAATCTCTTGCAATCTCTGCAAGTCTTTTGGCCATAAACATAGATATTGTAGGATTTGCTTTAAGTCTATCGTGCTTTGTAACCTGCCCTCCAGATATTCTTCCGATAGTGTTTCCTGCCAAATCAGTAAGAGTAGCAATAGTATTGTTAAAACTAGTGTAGATGTTCAAAGTGCCAACATTATCTTCATTTTTTGCCATGTTATTAAGCTGAAACCTCAACTGCGCCTTCCGAATTTAAACCTTTCTTAGCTTTTACCTTTCCTTCTTTCAAAGATATCTTATTCTCCATATCTGTTGAAACAATAAATGAAGGAACATTTACGGCCTTTCCATCAACCAAAACATGCTTATGTGTAATCAATTGTCTTGCTTGTTTTGAGGTAGTTACTATTTTCTTTTTAACTAAGAAAGTCTGTAATCTTCTATCCAACAAATTTTGTTCATTCAATGCCAAAACATCAGATATAGCTTGAACATTCAACCCAATTCTATTTAGCTTCTCAAAGAATGCCTTTTGCTGGGCTACTGGTTTTCCAATCAAATTCTTAGCTTGTCTTCTCATTGTAGAAACTTTAGACTTTGCTTTCCATACTTCTCTTTTATTCTTTAGCCCATACTTGTTTATCGTTGCATTTTCAGTTTCAATTCTCACGCTATCGAAAAGCTTTCTTGGCCTGCTGAATTTTTTCTTTTTTCTTTTTATATCTCCCATGTTATTGTTAATTTGATTTAGCTATCTTAGTTTCTTTCTTGAAACACCAATTCTTTCTTTTCTAAAGAAAGAAGAGTGATTACTTCTTCTTTGTTCTTACCCCCACAGCACCAGATCTCTTCTTATCTCTTCTAAAGTGTGATTTAGTTCTTTGACCTCTAACTGGCTGACCTGCGGTATGCCTAGCTCCTTTGTAAGACTTTATCTTCTTTAATCTCTTTATATCGAAATCCTTTCTTAAATCTAAATCTGCTCCATAAACATGTTTATCTTCTCCGCTGTCGAAGTCATTTCTTCTATTCTTCAAGAATTTTGGAACATCAGGAGATTGTATGAATGATTCTATTTTCTTCAATTCTTCAGGAGTTAAATCTTGAATTTTCTTATCATGACTTACTCCACTCTTCTTGCAAATAGCATTTGAAAGTGCCCAGGATATCCCCTTTATTCTTGTCAATCCAACATAGGTTTTCTTATCTCCTCTGATATCTTTTCCTAAAATTCTAACTAGCTTAACATCATCATACTGCTCTTCCTTAGCTTTAGGCTTAGCGCTAGATTTGTCTCCTCGGTCCTTATCCAATTTCTCAAGTTTTTTTTCGTTATCTTCTTTTGACATTTTAAATTATAAACAGATTCTGTCTCTGTATCTCCGTTAATTCTGCGATTATTCTCTTTTCGATTGCTTTCTTCGGGTCCGGAACATTGTGTACTCTTTTCCTTATCTCTTCGAAAGAGTCGAATGGTTTCTCTTCCCTAGCGTCTAGTATCGCTCTCATGTGTTTTTTACCAAATCCTGGGAGCAATTCAAACTGGTGAAGTCGGGTATTTATAGGTTGTGCTTCATTGAAAAATTTAACGAATCTTGCTTCTTCCTCGCCGACGATTTTCGTTATGAACTCTTCAAGTTGCATCTTTGAAGTTTCAGTTAATTTTTCTCTTGGGCATCTTCCCAATATATACTGGACTTCTTCTCTCTTGCCGTCTCCAATGTAGACTTTTTGTCCAACTTCAAATTTCATTCCTCTTCTTGGAACCAATTGAAGTAGTGTAAGATTCTTTAAACCAATAGCCTGCGCAAGAGGCATCATCTTATTCTCCAAAGGATATCCATAAGGAAGGAAATCAAGAATAATTGCATATTCTTCTTTCTTAGACCCTGCACTCTGAACTTGTAGGCCAGTCTTCTGACTTCCTGAAGTTCTTTCTAAATTTTGTTTTTCCGAATTTTCCTGTTCCATGTTCATTAATACTTTTTGACGACATCGAGTATTTTACTAACCTCCTCTTGGTCTAATGAAACGCCTTCTAATATTTTACTTAAATCAATTGAATCGTCTGGCATAAAATCTACAATCTTAACAATAGAATCTTCTTTTAATTTTATAAGATCTAAATCTGTAAGCTCCTTTCTCATTTTCTTAGCATCTTCAGGCTTCATCTTTGTAAACTTCTTTATGAATTTCTTAACTTCTTCTTCTTTTTCTGATTCTCCAACTAACTCAGAAACTTCCGCAAGAGTCAATGGTGTAGAATCTCTTATCATTTTTTAGTCTCCTTTTTTTCTTTAACTTTAACAACTTTTTCAGCTTTTTTAACTTTCACTTCGGAGTCAGCCAATGTTCTTAATCTCTTCAAATGAACTGGATGAATTATGAAAACTTTCTCTCTATTTCCATCCATTGCCTTGAACATAACAAATTCTCCTCTAAATCCTATAACTGTTCCACTTTTTCCGCACATTCTTTCAGGAAAATGTCTCTTAACTCCTAACTCTGGAACAATACTCACTGTATCTCCTACTGTAACAGTTTTGAAGTACTGACTAAGTTTAAGTTTTCCACGCTGCCTAATTTGTTTTGATTTTGCCATCTTAAATTGACTCACAGAATACCTGCGCTGTCATCCAACTCGAGCAAATGTAATTTACCCTATCAAACCAAGAAAAAGTTCATTTAAAAATGTTTTCAATTGAGAAAAAGCCCCTTTTTCGGTCTCTCGAGGGTTAGTTATTATCTATCTGAACCTTGGCTGCTCTACAAGACTTTCAGCATCAAGAATCTCTTCAAATTCATTCAGATTTGTTCCAACAATATTTTCCGGCTCATCTTCTGCAAACTCTTCAACTTCTTGAACAAAATTCTTCTTTTGTTCCGTATGACTAGTATTCTTTTGAGGATTTCTCGAACTTTCGCTTACCCTTCCTAACTCCATGTTTCCTTTCTCATGTTCTTTCTCCATTCCCTCAACAATTGCCTTGGCCATCTTCTCTCCCCAAACCTTATACATACATCTCTGGCACATTCCAACTACAGAATCGTCCTCCACGGCCGTTGAACAGTAAAAACATTTCCTCATTTTTTTATTACCTCTTTATTCAATTAAGATTTTTTTAGTTTATTAGCTTTTTAAATATTTATGTTCTCAAAAAATATTATTATTCATATCTCAAGGCATCAACAGGTTTTACTTTTGCTGCACGATAAGCTGGAAAAACTCCGGAAGCAGAACCAATAATGAACCCAAATGCTAAACATCCGAAGACAAGCCACCATGGTGCTGCGGCCTTAAGCAATGTTGTTCCTAGAGAATTTATTGCAATCAATTCGACAGTTTTTGCAGCAGCGTATCCTAATGCCAGCCCAATCAACGCACCAACTAGCCCTATCATTCCAGACTCAATCAAGAAGATCATAAGAATATCCTTATTCTTAGCACCTATCGCCTTCATAGTGCCTATCTCTCTAGTTCTTTCTAAAACCGATGTGTACATAGTATTTGCAATTCCAATACTTCCAACTAATAAAGAGATTGCAGAAACTCCGACAAGGAAAGCGGTTATGATATTCAAAATAATATCAAAACTTGCAAGAAGTTCTTGAGGAGTTGTAATTGTAAAATCAATTGTTTTTTCTGTAACATCTCGAGATCTCATCAGTCTAGATTTTGCTCTGTCTGCAACATCGGTTATATTCTCTCCGGCGTTGGTCTGAACGATTATCTGATCAACTCTGTTTCCAGAACTAAACAACACTTTAAAATCATCAATAGACATAATGATGTTCTGATCATCACTAGGATTTCCAACCGTAGCCATAATTCCGACAACCTTGAAGCTCTTTTCATTAATAATTATTGAATCTCCAGAACCAATTGCTTTGCCAAGAATATTTTTGTATTTGTAATCCGAACCAACCATAATCTTTCCAGTCTCTCCCTTATTGATGAATCCCCCTTCGTCCATTTTCAAATTTAAACTCTCAATGTAAACCTGTTTTGTATCCTTGTCTGTAGGAATGCCTGCAACCATCAAATATCTTATTTTTTTATCATACTCCACTTTAGCGTTTCCAGCAACAGCATATGAAGCAGCCTTAACGCCCAAAACCTTTCTTAGGGTGTCTACATCATCCGTTGTAAGTTGCACGGCCCCTCCAGTTCCTGCCGCTCCAAGTTGCCCTTTAGGTAAAACAAAAAACTTATCGCTTCCAAGTGCCTTGAACTGTTCATTTATCGCTTCACGCAAACCAACACTCAAACTTATCAATACAAATATAATTGCAACAGAAATCACAATTCCGACTATCGTCAACCAACTTCTAAGTTTTCTTTTTCTTAAGTTCTTCAAAGCCATTGTAGAATAATCTTGTATCATATTTTTATCTCCGGCCTTTTAGGATACCAAATAATCAAATCAGGATTATCCCACTCTTGTTTGAATCTAACATCATCTATACAAAAACTAAATTTTGCAATGGCCAAAAGATTAACCATCTCTTCAACACAATTAGCAACTGCCCTGTCTTCGTGAACTCCTGCCAACTTCTTACCATTATCTTTTCTTTGGTACATAGGGTTACTTTCTCCCTGTTCTGTGTGAAAACTTAACATTGATTTATATTTTAGTTTTATAATCTTATGATAGGGTTTTACTCTCGGAGATTTGGTGTCCCATACTCTCACGTCATCTCTTACATCCATAATAACCGTTCCAGGAACATAAAAAAATTCTGATGCACCCGAACGATCTTCTTGGAAAGTCATAAACGGAGCAGTCATAACCAATGCTCTCAAATCCGAGGGCACTTTTTCTACCAAAATCTTAAAATTATCTCCAACGAATCTTTCTGTCAGTTGGTCATCAGGGCATTCTTTCATTGCATTTAGATATTCGTTCAGATTCATCTTTTTAGCTCCTCAACGCATCCACAGGTTTTAGTTTACTTGCTTGGAATGAGGGGATAAACCCTGAGATTATCCCAATTCCAAATGAAAATCCTATTGCACCAAACAATAATGGGTAAGATACTGAAACTGCAAGGATATTGCTTCCAAACGCTGCATTAGCGATTCCTGAGGCTGTAAACGCCATCCCCAGCCCTATAAATGCCCCAACGATTCCACCAATCAATCCAATCAGTCCAGATTCAATTACAAACATCGTTAAGATATCTCTATTCTTAGCGCCAACAGCTTTCATAGTTCCAATCTCCCTTGTCCTTTCCATGATTGAAGTGTACATCGTGTTTGCAATTCCTATTCCTCCAATCAGTAAAGATATCGCAGCAATTCCCGTAACAATCAGATTAATTATATTCAATACAGTATTCACAGAAGAAATTGCCTGTAAGGGCGTCTGAACAGAGAAATCTTCCTCTCCAATCTTTTCATCTCTATCCCTTCTAATTCTACTTTCAATTCTCTTCGCAACATCTTCCGCTTGCTTTGGGTCCGCAACTTGCGCAACAATCAAATCAATCTCATCCCCGATATTCAATAAGCTCTTCAAGTCCTCTGTTGACATTATTCCAACAAGATTCAACTGAAAAGAACTTGATTCTTTCAAGATCCCCACAACCTCAAAACTCTTTCCTTGTATCATCACCTTACTTCCTGCGACAATTTCTTTTCCAAATTCTTGATCATTCTGAAAGCTATGCCCCAAAAGAATTTTCCCATTCTCCCCAGGTTTTAACAATCTTCCAGAATCAATCTTCGCATCGTAAGAACCATAAATTATATCTGCAGCTTTTTGATCATTTGGCAAATCTGCAATATACCTAAATGAAGCAACGTCGTTATACTCAAATTTCCCCATTCTTATCATTCTCGGAACTGCATAGTCAACCCCACTAACGGACTTAATCAATTTTAGGTCATGTTCAGTTAACTTTCTTACAGAAGTACTTCCAGGAGGACCGAAACCAGTTCCAGCATTTTGTATTGTAAGTTTATCTGCAGACAAACTAGAGAACTGTCCAGTTACTGCAGTTCTCAATCCATCCCCTAAAGAAATAAGCGCAACGACAGCCGCTATACCGATTATAATTCCCAGCATTGTCAAGCCAGTTCTTAACTTCCTTCTTTTAAGACTATTAAAACTCAATTTCAAAAAATCACTAGTTGCCATGGAGATTACTCCCTGCCGTTCATCCTTTTCTTTCTATTCTTAGACCACTTTTTTATATTTCTATAAATAATCCATAAAACTAACAATACTACAATAATTGTAACATACATTCCAGTATTAGATTTTTGAACAAGCCCAAGTTGAATAGCTTCTTGTTGTGAATAAACTCTTGCACTTACAATTTTCTCTTCAGTGTATGGTTTATTTGAAGAATCTCTATAGGTTAATGTTATAGGTAATGAAATAATGCTACTATCTTTTACAAAGACACTAAATTTTGCACTATCAAAATCATTTGTATCTAAATCTCCCATATAAACACTTGTTGGAGATAAAATTTGGTAAACTGTACTTGGAGATAGTTCAATATTCAAAAGCTTAGCCTTTGTTAATCCGATATTTGTAATCTTCAAGTCAATTTCATTCTTTTGATTTTGTAATAAAAGGCCCTCAGCATCCAAAACAAATTCCGGTTTGGAGTTTATAGTTACAGAAACACTAGACTTTTCAGTTATTGTTTGTGTCTGCCCATCAATCAAATAACTAACAGTTACTGGAATCTTATAGACGCCTGCAACTGCTCCTGCATCAGCAATCAAATCAAATTTCGCAATTGCGCTATCATCACTATTCAAATCCCCAATAAATACTTCCGTACTCTTAACAGGAGATAGTGGCGCAGAAGGGATAGTCGTGCTTCCAGTTAATCCCGAAACAATCTGTGCGTCTAAGTTCAAAGATACTGTAACACCAGTTACATCATCATTAAGATTATTCTCAAGAGTTATCTTAAGTGAAGTAGTCTCTCCTGGCGCAACTTCAGAAGGTGTTGAGGTTACATCTTTTATTGTAAGTGCGCTAACAGAAGAAATTGAAACAACAGTAAGAAACAAAGTTAACACTAGCAAAATTGGTAGTGCAACAAGCATTTTTTTGTCTGTTTTCATTTTTTGTGATTTCATTTTATTTTTTACCTCTCTGGTTTCCAAAAACCTCTGCATACGTTTTAAAACCGACAATCGAATCACACAAATCTCCATGCGCTTTGTCAAAATTCTTCAAGAGGGTATCGGAATTGTGTTCAGAACTATAGTTTTCTTCCATTGACCTTGCCAGAGCATACTCGCCCTTAAATTCTGTTCTGGAAGTCTCAAGTTCATTCATAGCTGTAGGACCCATATTTTCCATTCTACTTCGATAAATAACTTCTCCAACTATCACTTCCATTCGATGCAAAATCAACTCATTGTATCTAATCCCGGCACGGAACGCTGCACTACCTACAGCCTTCATCGCTGCATCAATAGCCCCTTGTGGTTCTTGTGTTGTTTCAGTCATTTTTCAATTCTCCCATCTCTGATCCTCACAATCTTATTTGCCTTTTTGGCAAGATTTTGATCATGTGTGACCATTATGATAGTTTTTCCTTCCTTATTTAGGCTTATAAACATTTCTAAAATCTCCTGCCCGGTCTTGGAATCAAGATTTCCGGTAGGCTCATCCGCAAGTATAATTTCGGGGTCATTTGAGAGCGCACGAGCAATTGCAACTCTTTGTCTCTCTCCTCCAGAAAGCTCATTTGGATAGTGCGCAAGTCTGTGTCCCAAACCCACTTTTATCAAAAGCTCTTCAGCTCTTTCAGTTCTTTCTTCCTTGTCTATTCCCTGAAACATCATTGGCAGAGCAACATTATCAACTGCAGTTAGTGTAGGTATCAAATTAAATGTCTGAAATATAAAACCAATCTTTCTTCCTCTTATCTGTGCGAGTTCACTTTCTTCTAAATGTTCAATGTCTAAATTGTCTAAATATATATTCCCTGTACTCGCAAGGTCCAATGCACCAACAAGATTCATCATTGTAGATTTACCACTTCCAGAAGGGCCAACAATAGCAATAAAATCTCCCTGATTTATCTTTAAGTCCACTCCAGAAACTGCTCTAACTATCTCTTCACCCATCTCGTAGGTTTTATGTACATCTTTCAGTTCAAGCTGTGTTTTTCCTTTAATACTTTCCATATTAATTTTCTCAGAATTAGGCGTCTGAGGTGCGTCCACCCCTATGTTATTTTCAGCTAGATTTAGTATATAAAACTATCTACAGTAAGTTTTAAATAGCCATTTTTCGCAGTTTAATTATGATAATTCCAATAAGATGTTTTTCGTGCGGTAAGCCGATTGCACATTTATACAAGAAATTTAAAGACGAAGTAGCTGGCGGAAAGACCGCAAAAGCCGTTCTAGATGAGCTAGGCGTCGAAAGATACTGCTGCAGAGCAGCTTTCTTAGGTCAAACAGATACTCTAGCATTAGTTAATAAGTTCAAGAAGTTCTAATTTTTCTAAAGTTTAATTCTAAATATTTAAATAGTTAATCTAGCTTAGATTGTTATGAATAAACAATATACTAATCCTCTGCCTCCGGCAGGAGATCCAAGATTTACTAATGCCATTTATGAATTAGCTCGAAGATCTCATAGGGCTATAGATTTGGCTGTTCAAGATTTAGATGTAACAAATACTCCTGGGTACAAAGCATACAAAGCACTTTTAGAATCCCAAGAAAAAGCTCGTGCAACACTTTCTAATCCGGATTTGGTTTCAAAATTAACTCCTAATCAAGTAAGAACTCTTCAGTTTATTGCAAATTAAGGATTCATAAAAATTTTATCTAATCTAAATATTCTGAACTACAAAGTCATTAAAATTATGTTGCCAAGTATGTCAACGGATTTATGTGTTACTAAATAACTGCTCGCGCTCCGTTCCTTCGTCACTCTCGCGCTCGCACGAACAATTTTGGTAGCGTCCTAAATGTTCAAGGGACTTATAGGATTTTTTATTTTAGCAGACTTGTTCAACAAAATTCATAAGAATATTAGGTAGACAGCTTCATGCGTTCCCATCTTGGCGACAGTACAGGCATGAACGATGGAAGCTTAACTTCTGTGTTCGGAATGGGAACAGGTGTAACCAACCAACTATGGCCGTCTAATATTTCCATAAAAACCGCCTTTATAAGTTTAACGATTAGTCAAATTTTTTTGCCTAGACCTTGATTTAGTTAGAAATAAAAAGGAACAGATGTAACTATTATAATGGCCAAGAAAGAAAGAAAAGAACTGGATGACTCTTTAAAAAAGATAGTTAAAACTTCAACATGGGTATTTTTAGGGATATTTCTATCCAAGGTTTTAACTTATGTCTACCGTATGATTATTGCTAGAAAATTTGGTGCAGAAGCATTTGGGCTTTTCTCTCTGGCGTTAGTCGCTTCGGGATGGTTTGGATCCATTGCTTCTTTTGGTCTTGATAGCGGACTAAGCAGATATATCCCATTTTATCGAGGCAAAAATGATAAGGATAGGATAAGATACCTTTTCAGATATGTCGTATTTTTTTATATAGTCTCAGGACTAGCTTTTGGTTTACTTTTATTTCTTTTATCTGAAACAATCTCTTTGAATATCTTTCATGAACCTGCATTAATTCCTTTCCTAAAGATTTTTTCTATTGTTATTCCAGTTTCACTGTTTGTTGGCCCCTTTCTAGGGACCCTCAAATCATATGAAAAAATTGGGTGGTACTCTTTTATATTTAATATTTTACAAAACTTGACAAAATTATTATTTATAACTCTCTTCATTGTTCTCGGATTTAAGAGCGAATCGGTCGCATGGTCCTTTTTATTCGGAATTTTAAGTATGATCCTCCTTTCATATATCATCCTAAAAAAACAAGTTAAGGAGCTTTTCGGGAAAAGCAATCTTGGAGACAAAGAAAAAAAAGAGTTATCTAAAAAGCTATGGACTTTCTCCCTTCCCCTGCTTTTTTTTAGTATCATCGGAAGCATCTTTTACTGGGTAGACACATTTATGTTAGGATATTATAAGGGGGCCACGGCTGTGGGGTTTTATAGTGCAGCATTTACTATCTCCGTGTTGCTTCTTATGGCTTCCGAATTATTAATCCCCCTTTTCTTCCCGATAATCATGAAAGCTTATGCAAAAAGGAAGACAATCATCATAAGAGATCTAAGTAAACAAATTAGCAAATGGATATTCCTCATCAATTTACCTATCTCTATCCTGATATTTATTTTCCCAGGAGCATTTATTAATATCCTTTACGGGGGAGAATTTCTAGTAGCGAGTAACACTTTAAGGATAATGGTAATTGGTGCGTTATTTGCTTCAGTAGTTTCGGTATCGACTCAACTGATGTATGCCTCGGGTAAATCCAAACTAATCTTGTTAAATATAATAATTGTTACTATAGTTAACGTTCTTCTAAATGTCCTCCTTATACCCTGCTATGGAAGATTTTAAATTAAACTTAGTTTTGGGCAAAGGGCCTATGGCGCGCACTATGGAATTAAAACTTCCAAAGTTTACATTAATTGGAGCCACCACAAAACCAGGTTTGTTGTCAGCTCCTTTAAGAAACAGGTTTGGAGCAACCTTCCAGCTTAATTTTTATAACACTGAAGATGTTAAAAAAATTATTGAGAGATCTGGAAATCTTTTAAAAATAAAAATGGAACCAGAAGCGGTTCAGGCCATCGCTCAACGCTCTAGATATACTCCAAGAGTTGCAAATCGCCTTGTTAAGCGTGTCCGCGATTTTGCTCAAGTTAAAGGAGCAAATATTATTACAAAAGAAATTGCTGAACATGCTTTAGATTCTTTAGAAGTAGATATGCTGGGCCTTGAACCAAGCGACAGAAATATTTTGCGTGCCTTAATTGAAAAATTTGGTGGGGGACCAGTAGGTTTACAATCTCTGTCTGCAGCTTCAATGGAAGAAGAAGATACAATCTTAGACATTTATGAGCCATACCTAATGCAATGTGGACTTATTGAAAGAACTCCCAAAGGCAGGATTGCTACATACCTAGCGTATGAACACTTAGACTTAAAACACCTCAAAAAACAAAACAATCTCCTTTAAAAAATCGCTCAACTGAGCGGTTTTTTTATTGCTATTTTTTATCCTTTTTCCATTTTACACTTTTTAAAAATGGAGAATATATATCTTCATCAATGTCTATTTTTAATAAGTCTTTACTAAACTTTTTTGAGGTAAATTTAATATCACCAACTTCTTCTATAACTGCAATTGGGGTTTGTTCTGAGCCCTCTCCCATTTCATAAACTGCAGCAGCAGATAAAGAATCTACTATATTTGTTTGAGACATTTTTAGTTTTCTACCGAAGATGTCTTTTTTGTTTCTGTAATCGCGTAATGGATTAAAACCATAATAGGCAATTCCAATTCCCATAATTCCGCTTCGTAAAGGAGTTGCGTGGCTGTCTGAAATTATAACTCCAAAATCTTTTAACTTAAATTCTTTTTTTATAAATTCGTAAATTTTTTTTGCAGACTGAAATGGATTTTTTGGCCACAAAATATAATATCCATTTGCATTACTTTCATCTATTCCAGAAGTGGGGATTAAGATATTATTTTTAATTGTCAGCATTACATCATAATCTTTAGATACTTTTCTTCTATCTATATATAAATCTGCTTCTTGTTTTATTAAATTATCTTTATCTTTTATCTGATTTATCTTAATATTATCTCCCTTCCAGATAGAAACTACTTTTGAGGTAACTACTATTATAGACTTTTCTTTTAGTCTATATTTTAAAAGGCCATGCTTTATTACATAAAGCAAATCATCCTGAGGTGGAATTAACGGCCTTGTTTTAATTGGTCTTACAATCATGCAAAAGTTTTAAAAAACTTTGTAGAAACTAAATAGTTTTGATTGACTAATGGTTTTAAAGAAGAAACCATTTTTAAGTTAGTTAGTTTATCTAAAACAGTATTTAACACTAAACAACTTGTCCAAATTCCCAAGGTAAATACTCCTCTTTCTATAAATACTACTGGGATTAAACCAATCCAAATTGCTGGAGTTAATCCAAACGTGTAAATAAATATTACAGAACCAACAGCATGAGCTGTAAATGTGGCCCCTAAACTATTTAAAATTAATCTCTTTTTAAAGAAGGTGGCAATAAATGGAATTAG
>CAIKMX010000035.1 GCA_903828655.1 uncultured archaeon
CCACCAAGATACAAGCGAATTGTCCAAATTAGGAACAATCATTCCAGTTCCAGCAGTAGTTTCAGAAGAAGTTACGTTAAATAATATTGAAGTAGTATTAAAGTTTGAAGTATTTAGTGGAGAAACAATGGTTATTGTCGGCACAACATCATCATAACTTGTATTCAAAACAAGAGTAGAATCATTCAATAAAGGCGTATAGAAACTACTCGTACTATTTGGGCCCGCCTGCAATACAAAGTTCTGACTGAAGTTTGTAACAATCGCACCAATTGTAAAAAGATTTCCAGCACCTGATAAATTCTGCGCAGCACCATAACTCCAAGAACTATTATAGTACCCTAAAGATAGACTTATATTTGAACTTATATTATTATTAAAAACACTTGTAACAGTCACATTATCATAATATTGAGCAGTAACATTTGTTTGGGTCACGTTCAATGTTCCGGAAGAAACAAATCTTGCAGAGGTATTTTGATAAATTGCATTTATCTGCGCCTGCGTCAAGGATGTATTAAATATCATAACTTCATCAATCGAACCATTAAAATATCCTCCAGCAATCTCAGAAGCAGCATACCTCCCTATATACCATTTATCGGTAGTATTAACTATTGGTCCAAAAGTCGGGGTGGTCCCCTTTAAAACACTATTTGTGTAAATAGCGATATGAGTACCATTGTAAACCCCCACAATGTGGACCCATGTATTCACCGCAAGGGCACCATAATGCGAAACAGCCTGATAGCTTCCAGAAGAAGAATTATAAACATAAAACAATGCACCATTTGAAAATGCTCTAAACCTAAACTTAGAATTGCTAACAAAATCTTTATTTCCTGTTGAGCCAATTTCTGCAGGATTTATCCAAACAGAAATAGACCAGTTTGTTACGGGAAAGGTAGTATTAAGAGAACCAGAATTACTTAAAGTAACATAATCCCCCGTCCCATCTAATTGCAAGCAATTTCCATAAACACATCCAGTGCTAGTCGTATTAGCCCCCCCAACCCCCGTACCGTTATGTACATAAGGCGAATAATCATAATGAATCGTTGTCAAAGTATTAGGCAAATCAGAATCAAAATTCCAATAACCAACCAAAGAATCATAAGGTGCAGTTGTACTTGTAGCTAACCTATAATAGTTTCCAGTTTTAATAACGCTTCCAGTAGTATAACCTGCACTGGATATAACAACATTATATACCTGATAAGATAAATGAGGAACAACCCATTCAATATAATCAACATATCCATCATCATCCAAATCATAAGGAGTATATTCCATTTCAATTTGAACTCCGTTTAAATTTGGCGTTTGAGTTAAATCCAAAAGTGCCTCAACCTGTTCTTCAAGTGTCCCATCGCTAGAACTTTGTAAACTTTCACTTTCAGGAATATCTGCAATAGCATTTCCAGAAGCATCAATTATCACATTTCCCGTCATTCCTCCACCTACGCTCTCCACAGAAGTTTCATTGGCAATAGGTTCATTATTTTCTATAGCCGCAACAACATAACCGTATCTAATCGCATCTTCTTTAGAAGCATACCAATATAATTTCAACGAAGAAGTATCACTCATTGAAATCTTATTATCTGAAGAAACAACATCATCAAGCAATGTGTAAGCCAAAATGTCTGTATAATTAAGTTCATCAGGAGCACTAACAACAACCCTCTTCCCAACTTCAGAAACAAGCAGAGTCTCATTTGCCTCGGGTGCCTGTGTATAATACTCCACTGCAATCTCTGTTGCATTTGCATTCTCACTTAATAATGCCTCACTAGCAACACTGGTCAAATCAACAACTTTCTCATTTGAAGTTTCAACGAGATTGCCTTGTTGTTGCAATTCAGTTTCAGAAACAACATTCCCAACAACATTTCCCTCGCTATCAACAATCGCATTTCCAGTAAAACTAAAACTCTCAAGCCATTTAACAAATTTTGTTATAACTCCTTCCTCCTGTTTAATATCTAAAGAAACCTGTCCAGTGAACATCCCCGAAGCAATCTCTTCTCTATCAACGTTCTTCATATTTTTTTCAGAATTTTTAATATCACTTTCCGCCTGCACAATCTCATTCCCAGTTTTTATACTAATATTCTCCGCATCCCTAGGAAGTTCAACCTGAAGATTATCCTTATTCGCTTCAGTGGCCTGTACCTTCTTTAACCATCTAACTGGCCTTCCAATAACCGCCCCATACTGCTTAACGCTAGAATTAGATTCACTAACATTAGAAATAACTTCAACGATAGTTTCATTAGTCTGATTAATCAAACTTGCAGAACCGATATTCAAAACCTGCTTTGTAACCTCTGCAAGAATGTCAGGGCCATACATTAACTTCACATTTATAGTTCCATTAACCGGAACAACACTTAATTTATTTAAGTCAATTTTCAAGATTTTATCTTCGCCACCAGAGTACTCTTTTCCATAACCAGATTCAGAATATGAAAAGTCAGTCTTAACAGTTACCTTACCATCAATAACCTTAAAATCCAAAAATAAAAATCCCACATCTCCGGTATAGTTTATCACTTCAATAGACCCGGAAACTATGCTTGCAGTTTTACCCGAAGGAAGATTATACTCAAAAGGATGCTCTTTAGAAACAACTCCTTCAATTTCATTATCTTCTAAGGCAATAAATGAACCAGTTATTATTTGTCCAGCACTTCCCGTAGAAGACTCGCTTACAGATTTTTCAGAAACTGGAGCTTCTGAAACGATTTCTGAAGAAGTTGTTGAAGTTACAGAAACAGAAGTTTTAGGAACATTAGAATCTAAACCAGAAGGATTACTCTCACCTGCACTAACAACTGGCTCGCTCACGCTCGCCACCCCAGAGGAACCACTACCCGACGAACTATTTTCAGATACGGCAACACCCGACGAAGAATTATCAACAACACTCTCACCGATATTAGAAACTCCCTCAGAAGATTCAGCATCACTCAAAACCATAACAAATCTAACCTCTGGATAAGCAGTTCTATTCCCAAGAACCCCATAACCCTCTCCGCTTCCAGAAATCTCTTTTCCATCAGCATAAAAATTTCCATTTGCATTCATCTGAACAACATCAGAAAGAACAACCTCATTCTCATATCCATCCTGTTGTACCACAATTTTAGAACTAGCAGGAATTAACTCTCCACTTTTCAAAGTCATTTCAAGATAACCCGAAAAAGATTCTCCATCAAAATAAATTTGACTTGTATTCAAACTTGCTCTTCCAGTCATATCTCCAGAAAATATTCCAGAAAAGAAAGATATCACCCCCCCACCAGATTTAAACAATGCTTCTTTCATATGTTCAACAAAACTTGCGTTATTTGAAATAGTCGTTATAGAAACAATACTCGCCAAAAGTAGAACAACCGCAAGAACGGCAAACAATGGAACAAGAATCTTTTTCTTTTCATGATCCTCAATCGCCTTTCCGATATAGATCTTTTTTACATTTCCATCCTTATCCCTGTAGCTTTTATAAATATAAGGACCATAAGTCTTATCCCTCTTTTTGACAATTCTTTTGTAACTCATATCACCCTTTAGCACCTAATTAAGATAATAATTTGTGGTATAACTGCCTTATAAATGTTTTCTCAGATTGAGGATAAAAAGCGAGAGAATTAGTTATGAGTTACACCACAAATATCTTGTGGAACAAAAGATAAAATAAGCCTAAAACTCTCCCTTTTGGTAACATCCTAATACTTTGACAACCTTGGTAACTCAAAAAGGTTTATATGTAAAATACCCCCACAACATAAAAATTACTCTAACAATGCGATTCCTCCACACACATTAACAAACTGCTGACGCTCGCCCTTCGGGCTCGCTTTTTGGTAACTGCATTTCATCGTGGAGAGATTAAATAGGGTTTATATGTAAAATGCTCAAATTTTAAAAAGAATAAACTTGTGGAACAACTCCCAAATTAACCAACATTCCAAAAATCCAAAACTACTTAGTCTTATCAGTCTCTTTTATCTTTATCTTATCTTCAAGCTTCAATCTCTCTAAAAGTTCTTTATACCTATTTCGTATCGTAACTTCCGTAATTCCTGCAACATCCGCAACTTCTCTTTGAGTCTTCTTTTCATCATTAAGCAAAGCAGCAACGTACAAGGCAGCCGCCGCAATTCCTGCAGGACCTCTTCCGGAAGTCAATTCAGATATTTCCGCTTTCTTTAAGATCTTCAAAGCCTCATTCTGAGATTTAGGAGACAAGTGTAACGTAGAAGCAAATCTCGAAATATAGTCTTTGGGTGAAGAAGGTGTAACTTTTAATCCAATCTTCCTTATAATAAACCGATAAGTTCTTCCAATTTCCTTTCTTTCTACTTCTGATGCGGCAGAAATCTCATCTAAAGTTCTTGGAATGTTATAAGAACGACAGGCAGCATAAATACAAGCAGCAATAACAGACTCCATACTTCTTCCTCTTACAAGTCCTCTTTGTAAAACAAAATTATAAATTCTTGCTGCCTCATCCCTTACAACTGAAGGCAATTCCAAGAAACTCGCAACTCTTCTTAATTCAGACATTGCAAGCCTTAAGTTTCTTTCAATAGATGTTGAAACTCGTTCCTGCCACTTCTTCAATCTTAGATATTTTCTAGTTTGCTGTGTAGAATCAAGTTTGTAAATATCTGAAATCTCTCCAACATTTGTCGTTAGTCCCTTATCAAATTTTTGTATAGAAATAGGGGCACCACCACGAGACTTCTCTCCTGCCTTGTCAAAAGCTCTTAATTCATGAGAAGTATCTACCATTTTCTCTTCTACTAACAAACCACATTCCCCGCAAACAACCTCTCCTCTCGTCTCATCATAGACTAAATTAGAACTATTACACTCAGGGCACCTTTTGATCATGCTCATCGTAAGGTTTTTAAATGTTTCCCCTTTTTAAAGCTTCCGATTATAAGCACCTCTCTTTAGTAGCATAAAATAAGGAAAAATTAAACAATAGAATACAAATTACCCTATACAAAAGCAAAAAATAAAACAGCAACGAAGCATCTATGCATATTACTAAATATGTGTTGCCAAAACGTTAAGAACACACCAGTTAACAAAAATCGTCCGCAAAGCGAGGTATCGTGCAAAATGCCAATACCGAGCGAAAGTTTAGTATCTCAAATCCGTTGACAAGTTTGGCAACTCAATCCTAGAATAAAACCCATAAACCAAAAAGTTTAAATACACATAATACAAGTGTATTATGTGTAATAACACAATTAAATTTATTGGAGGACAAATGGCAAACATGACATTATCAATACCCAACGAGTTCAAGCAGAAAATGGATAAATTTGCTTGGCTAAATTGGTCTGAATTAGCAAGAGAAGCATTCGCAAAAAGAATGAAACAACTTGAATTATTAGAAAAATTAGATAAAGATTTCGAAAAATCCGAACTAACCGACGAAGACACCCTAAGATTAGGAAGGAAATTAAAAGAAGAAATGTGGAAAAAGTACAAAGAAAAAGGTTGGTAAAAAATGCAATTGATTGTAGATACTAACATATTACTATCTTTTTTCAGAGATAATCCTGTTAGGTTTGTTATTTTAAATTCTAAATTATTAAACTTAGAATTATTTACTCCAGAATATGCCCTTGATGAACTAAATAAAAATGAATCAGGGATATTAAAGTATGGTAAAATTAATCCAGAACAATTTAATAAAATGTTATCGGATCTAGCTAAATCTATAAAAATAATCCCTGAAGAATCATTCAAGGAATATGGGTCACAAGCCGGAGAATTAATACATGACAAAGATATTCCTTTCTTTGCACTTGCATTAAAATTAGATTGTGCAATCTGGAGCAATGAGCCCGCATTTAAAGAACAGTCTAAAATTAAAATATTTAATACATCTGATTTAAGAAATTTTCTTAAAACATAAACTTCAAAGGTTTATAGGTTTCTATATTCTCCCAAGATTACATCCAAAAAAATTATTATATAATCCAAAAAATTCACTCAAGAAGAACAGCCTGAACCATTCCTTCTTGACTTGGCCTATTTGTTATTCTCGCCTTTCCAGCGTCAGTTTCAATTATTGCTCCCTTTACAAGAACATTCTGTCTAGCTAAGAATCTATCTGAAGGTGTTTCAAGAACATTCTTTATTGTAACCTTTTTTGCCTTTCCTTTTACAAATAAGTTTACCTTATTCCCAGACAAAGAAACTATCTTTCTAATTCCACCACGACCTCGAATAGTTTTCCTTCTTTCCTCTGCAAGCTTAACTACCCTTACAATTCCACCACGAGCGTGCAACTTAGTCTGATTTGGTCTCTTATACTTTCCACCAGATTTCTTTCTTCCTAATTTCATATAACTAAACTCAAAAATTGGTTTAAATACCTTTTTGTTTTGAAATGAATAGCTTTTTATATCAAAATATTCTAACAAAAGAAGAACGATAGGGGAGATGCCGGAGGACAACAAGCAAGTTGTTTTATCCATCATCTCGAATATAAATAAACGCGGGGAGATGCCGGAGCGGTCAAACGGGCTAGGCTTAGGTCGAGTGAAGGGATTGGACTAACGTCCAAATAAAATGCCAATTCATTTGCGAGAAACCTAGTAGCTTTATGCTTACGGGGGTTCGAATCCTCCTCTCCCCATTTAAGAAATTGAGCAAAGCGAAATCTCTTTTGAAGATATTCTAACGTCTAGTGATTCGATTAATTCTAAACGGGGGTCGAGCTTTTAGATCTGGACTAACGTTCATTGCAAGATGCTCGCAGACCTGAAGGCGAGCAGAATCCTCATCTACGCAAAACACTGCGTGGATTTGTGTTCTTCCAGGCAAGCAACAGTGTTGGCTTGACTGCACAAATTCCTTATCTCCCCATTTTAATCTCTCTAAAAATAAATATCTATAATTCTAATCTTCAGAGATTATATCCGCTAAAAAAGCAACTCCAGCTTCAAAATCTTTTGTGGGAAATGCTCCGATACCTAAATTATCCAAGAAGCTCTGGCTAGGCACGCTCCATCCGCTTGGCCACGAAGCTTTTTCATTAGTGCTATACCTCCACTCTCCCTGGATATTATTATAACTCTCATAATACTTAAAATAAATCGTTGGCTTCCCATTCCCTGGAACAAAATCATATGTTGCAGTTTTATCCAAGACTGAATTAGTTGAACTCGTTCCACTGCCTGAACTAACTGCTCTGCTAGGATCGAGATATAAAACTCCTTGTTTATAATCGTTTATAGGAAAATTATCAAATCCAATTGCTTTAATCTTGTTATCATCTAAAAAAGTCCACCCATCAGGCCAATTACTACTGTTAGTTAAACTATATTTCCATTGCCCCTGAATATTATTATAACTCTCATAATATTTAAAATAATAAATTTCTCCATCAGCAGCAGACAATTTTTGGAAAACCTCGGGGTAGGAGATTCCTGCATTTGAGCTAGCCCCAGTTGAGCTAGTCCCGGTAGGAGTCGCACTCGCAACAAAATTTTGTGAACTAGGAACATTAACATTTATCCAACTCAAACTCTCGCAGACAATATCATAAATCTTTGCCTTCATCATCAAAGCTCTTGCCTGATCATTTGACGTAGGCCCTCCACCAAGAGGAAGATTAATTATAGTATCTAACTTGGAGATAGCATCATTTATCTGCCCTTCGATATAAACTTTTCTTTCATAACTATTTCCTTGCAGATTGTTTTGTGTTAATTGGAAATTGCCAATAATCTTTTCTACGCTAGACAATGTTGCCTGAACCTGGGCGTAGTTCCAAGCAGTTCCATTAAGCATAGTACTCGCTTGACTTTGTAATATACTCAAACTAGTATTCTCAACGGCTTGTATCTGCTGAAGATTAGTCTGAACACTCTTTATATCCAACCAGCATCTTACGTTGGGGGTATCACAATAACCGACATCTTTCCATCTAGGATCAGTATTCGTTCCATTAGTCATTGTATCAGGATTATATGTAGAACAAATTCTAATTATTCCACTCATTGCTATACTTGGAGAGATATCCGCTTGAATTGCTGCTTGCAAATTAGGATTTGTCGAAGCAAGAAGAGAGGGAGTTCCAGAAACGCAAGTCTTTTGTGAAACAATATCTGTTTGAGTAGCTTGTTCGGCAACATATTTGTTACTTAGATATTGCAATCCAAAATCGCTTGAAACCGATTTGAAACCACAATGCTCTTCAGCGTTTATAACAACACAAAGTTGCTTATATCCTTGAGGAGAGGTAAAATCCAAACTCTGGTCTGCAGTCTGTCCCTTTCCGATATAGCCGGTCTTAACAGTAACATAAGGATTATTTCTATAATAACTCGTTGCTGGAGGATCTTTCAAATAAACTCTATAATTAACTCCCTGATCATTTCCAGCATATATTCTAAAATAAACTTTATATTGTGATGTCGGAGGCAATGTAGCATCAGTAAATGGTGTTTCAGAAAACCATGCCGCAAACTGTGAAGGACTTTCAGGAGCAAGTAAACTATCAAGAATACTTGCAGAACCAGGAATCGTAGTCCCTACATATGCCTTACAGAATGTTCCCCCCACATCTTGTATGCTTCTAACCTGAAATGCCTTCATTGCATTCTGAGCATAATTGTTTGTAAAATAAGAAACACTTTTCTGAAGATTATCCCAAGCGGCCTGAACAGTCAAATACTCTCCCCCGCCTCTAACCTTTTGATTTCCTCCATAAGCCATTTCAATAAATTTTGGAATAAGCATATCCATCAAAGGAGAAAACTGATTCCAGAAAAATTCACACAAATAAATTGAGGTAATCTGATCACATATACCTACATGCTGCCCGCTGTTCAAACTCTCCGCCAAACAACTTCTATAGTCCTTCATAATTTGTACATAACCATCAATTCCTGCATGTATCCCGGTTAAACAAACTGGAACATATATCCCCTCGTTGATATTAGGCAAGCATAAAACAATACTCCCTATAATCCCCGTCTGAACAACATCTGAAACAGGAAATTTTCCTCCAAGATTACATCTTGAACTTGGACATATCACAGGATCACAAACATTGAACATTAATTTACAATCATCAGGACTCATAAAATCCTGGCAGTCCGCATTTCCAGTATCACTCATTGGCGTTCCAGAACTCATGGACTGTCCTAGTATAGAAAGTATCGAATTTCCATACTGACTTTCAGCCTCTTTAATTGCCTGTCTCGCCTTAACAGCAAGTTCCTGAACTTTCGCAGGCGCCATAGCAGGACAACTCAAGAATTTCTCAACTTTATTGTAATTGTTAACGTCAAAGCTCTGGCAAAAATCATCTCCAGCACTATTCTCTTCAATATGATTAGGTCCCACATTGCAAATTAAGAAATAACTTACATCCCCGTTAGCCTGGTAAGTTTTTGGAGAATTGTCCAGAACAGTTCCAGCAGAATTAGGAATCTTAACGTACCATCCTCCCTTCAAATCAAATGGAACAATCGCAGGCTTTCCTTTATTAGAACCACTTTCATAATATCTAACTTTAGCCGTTCCATCCTTAAATGCATTTGCACAATCTCCTCCAGACTGAAAATTATAAGATTTCTGCAATTCGGCAAGTTTAACATCACTAACAGGATTATGCGCAGGACTATTGTCAAATGCCTCAACAACTCTCAATTCATTATTTGCTCCCTTGTTCAACACAAGAAGATAATTTTGCCCATCGCTATGAGTAACTGCCTGCCACATAGAATCTGCAGTTATAACATTAGTGGTTTTTACACCAGAAAAACTAGAAGTATCAAAATAGGTATAGGAACTAAAACTCTTATAATCAAAATTAGGATTATCCTTTCCAAATATGTCCTTCATAGAACTCTGATTAATAATCGTCCATCCATCCGGCCATTTGCCGTCCTTGTTATCACTCGCCCTCCAGTTTTTAATCTTATCATCATATCTAAAATACATCCAACCATCCTGGAAAACGGTATCAGTACTTAACGAAGTTGAAACAACTCTCGCACTTCCCCAATGACTAACCGCCGCAACTCCATCAGTTCCAAGTTTATTTCCCGTCCAAGGAGTATTAGATGCCTTGCTATTCAAATTCTGCGCCTGACCCACATTAAGGCCCCCCCACATACTACTCGTTGCATTCGCTTTTTCCTGGCTGCTCTTTTGCATCCATACACTCTGCCAGGAATTATCTAAATCGGTCCTAGCAATTTGTTTTGCAACAGAAGTGTCAGGTAAATCTTTTACCTGTTGCCACAAATAAAATGCTCTCAGCTGTTCGGTAGTACTCGAATCATTAACAGTATAAGTTTTATTTCCATCAGGGGTATTAACCGTAACTTTAGTCGAACTGCCTACTTGTCCTTTTATACTATCAATATACTTTGCAGGGTCAACAACCTGCTGCTCTCCAAACAATCCAGTTGATTTTATATTTCCCTTAAGTACTGAATCAATCTGTCCATTCACAGTATTATAATACTTAGTCAGTGAACTAACATCATTCTCAATTGGACCCTTCAGTGCATCATAACAAGCAGTTCTGGACATTCCTCGATATTTTGGATCAGTATCACATGTTTGTTTATACTGGGCCATAATCTTAGAACGAGCCAAACTCTCTCCACCAACCCCTGTAGCCATTGTCTTTAACATTAAAACAGATGATGTAGCAAAACAAGCTCCCTTCCAAGCCGTAATCATCGTTCCCATTTTATCAACAATATTCTGCCATGTTGCAATAGTTTTATTCAAGCTATCAATCATCTGTTGTGTCTTTTCAGGTCCAATTTGTATTGCTCTCTTCTCAACGCCAATCTTGAATCCAAATGGAGCCTGAGTCTGAGAATTCTTAACTTCAGGGATTACAGAAACATAAGCAACTTCATTAACATTAATATTTCTTACAACAACGTTTCGTTGATCAACCGAAACAGAGTCTTGAAGTTTGATTGTATATGTTGAACTAGAATAACCATTATTCACACTTGTATTATTTGCCTTAGTATTATTCCCACTAGTTCTAGTGCTTGTACTTGTGCCACCACGAGAATAATAAACCAGTTTAACACTATTAGGTTGAATATCGTCAACAACAAAATATTGAGTATTTGAAATATTCAAAATAGCCCCCTGCTCAACATCATTAAAATACTGCATCCCCACACTAATCGTAGTCTTTTTAGCCCCCGCATCAACAGGTTTGAAACTATCAACCATCACAGTATGATATTTATTATTTACAAATATAGATTTGTAAGCATTCTCAAAGCTAAAATAATTCAAAGATATTAATTCTACTCTCTTTTGATTAGCCATAACTGAAGAAGGATATGTATCCACGAATGTTTGTAACAACGTTGCACGGGTCTTATCCTTCCCTAAAATGCCTGCAATTCTTATCTGCTCAGCAAGAGCAATCTCCCCATAACTTTCCTTCATTCCAGACTGTTCAGAAGAAAAAGTACTAGTCAGACTATTTACCGAAGAAACTCCCAAATCAAAATAATTATTCACAAGAGGCTCTACACTTGTGTAGTCTTTATCTACAAGTGCCTGATTAACCCCATTAAAAACAACATCTGTTGAAACTTTATTTTCATCTAAAAGTTTATAGCTCTCTCCCTTAACCAAAATCTGAATCTTAGTATTAGAAAAACCACTAGCCAAAGACTTTTGAAACTCCTCAAGTGTAGACTGCTTTTGAGCCTTGCTCAACAAACTAAATTGTTTCTGCAAATTTGTTGCATAACCCATCAAATCAGAATCACTCACGCCCTTAGTAGAACTAACTAAAAATGCAAATTCGTTTTCCTTATAATCTTTAATATTTTTTGGCAATGTACCAGAATAAACTAAGAACCACCCACTACTCCCTTGAACAACAGGATCTCCGATCTTATAATTTTTTCCCTCAACTCCTGCAACGGTAAAACCCATTCCAGATTTTTGAAGACTTAATAAAAACTTCTGCCCTGGGCAAGAAATCATCATACTCCCCGTACCATTAGACAAAACTGCAAGATTACTCACACTACAACTTCCATCAATTATTTTACTTCCCTCTCTAACCCACACAGAATTTCCATCAACAACCAATCTCGCCTGATTTTCAGGGGCAACAACTTTGTTCAACTGAATCTTAAGTCCTGCCTGACAATAAAATCCGGGGAAATACATAAGGTTGCTTGTCTCTCCCTCTTTAAGATCTATCTGGCTAAGAACATTATTCTGGTCAGTCATAACATCAATCTTCGCAACCCCCATGCCATAGCCAGCCAATCTCAAATAACCCTTTCCATTCCAAAAACTATAATCATTATACCTTAATGCCCACTCGCCATCATTCATAACGGGCAAATAATACTCTCCCTTTCCAACCCCATACGCTTTATCTGCATCATAAGTTATAGTTGCAGTCAAATTTCCAGAAATCTCTCCAGTCATATTTGCTTCAACGGGATTTCTCTTAAGAACAATCACCACATATCCAATATTATTAACCACTGGACTTCCCAAAAGAGTCTGATAAGTATTTAGTGCAGCGAGAGCCGGATGAAAACTGACTCCCGCAACATTAGCAGGATAAGTTCCCTTAAAAGAGATAGATTTGATAGAAGAAACCTTAATCAGAGGATTCAACTGAATGGACTGAAGCTGACAAAATACTGGAACATTCTGTTCCTCCAATAAATCACTCGTGACGACAAGAGGCGAACATCCTCCTGGGGGGATACTTATAAGAAAATCACTCGAAGCATTGCACAATCCTTCATTGATACTATTGAGAATAGGCCAATAAGTATTCATCTGTTCAGAACTATAATACTGACTAAACGCCGGCTGATAATACTGCCAACTACCGACACCAGTGCCAGAGCCAAACTGTCCGCCACCGAGAGGATTTGTAGCAATAATCTCTGCAAAACAAAGATTAAAAGAAAAAACAGCAAAAGCTAGTAAAGATACTCCAAACGCCAATTTCATTTTTTTATACTTCATTTTTTATTTTGTCTCTTTTTATTTGCTAACTTAGTTTTTCTTTTGAACCACCAATTTTCTTTTTTCTAAAAAGAAAAGAGTGTGTTACTCGAATGTCAAATATACCTTCTCCGCATCAGCCTTAGCATAGTTAGTTTGAAGTTCAGTAGTACTCGCAGGAATTCCAAATAAAGGAACATTAATATTAAGCTGCTTAGAATTTGCCAGTTGATCTTCAGTGAAATAATCCGAATTCTTCCCTCCACCAACAAGAGCCATCTCAACTTTTACTTCTGGAACGTTTATATCAAAACATTTATCTGTCTGCGCCCCGAATACTCCTCCAAGACCCTCCGCAGGAACGCTTACGCATTTTTTATCATTAATTGCAGGGAATGTTAAACTTGAATTCTTATAAGCATAAACAGAAACGTTATATGCTCCCTCTGTCAACTCTACATAATTCATCTCAGGATAAAGTACACTTGTAGAATAACTATCTCCAACAAAGTTTATAACAGCCCTATCAACTTTTCCCAAATCCAAACTCATGTTAAACTTCTTCTTTAGTATAACACTCGCTTCACTCTGTTCGTTTGTAGAGATTTGATATTTTCCATCTGCGTATCCATCCGCACTTGCAATAATAAATCCATTGACGCATGCGGGCATTTCTGCATCTAGGACAGCATCACCACTACTAACGACTGTATCACCAATATCACACATTTCATTCAAACACTTTAATCTTATTTTTGCAGCTAGAGGATTTAAAGAAGCGTCATAAGTCTTAACATTTACATTCTGATTTTTATACTTGCATATTCCAGATTCAACTGAAACTCCTCCCGAAGTAGGCAATGCTTTCCTTGCCTGATTCTTATCTATAATCACAGACATAGCGAATTGAAAATTTTCTCCAGAAGAATCATAATACTGAACCAAAACCGGAAAATCAACATCATAAACTAAATGATAAGGAACATAGCAAAAACCAAGCATACTCAATCCCTGTTGTAAACCTATTGGCTGAACTACCCTATCCCCGTAAATCTCAACTCTTGTAGGCCAAGAAGTTGAATAAACAAAATTAACATTCTCGTCAACATTTCTACCGATGTCTGTAACAAAATAACTATTTTCTTTTTTAGATAGAGTATAATAGCTTCCCTTTAACTTTAAAGCTGCAACATTTGAAGAAAGTCCATTAGTTAGATCAGTCTTTATGTTCTGATCAATGAATATCTTTGGGGCACATCCTAAATCAACGCCATCGACAGGAGCATACATTCTCAGAACATCCAAAGCATAATCTTCCAAGAACATATTTTGTTTCTCATAGTTATATGTGTCCATTGCAAGATTATAGAACTTCCCCAATTTGCTTGAAATCTTAACGCTATGTTTGTTAACAACCGCAGATTTATCTTCAAAAGATATTGCAACATTATTACTTACGTCTACAGAAACATCTCCATCACTAATCTTAACGATAACGCTTCCAGAAGGATCTACAAGGATATTGTAACCTTGTTCAATATATCCAGAAAAATCACACTCATCAAGATGAGAACGGATAAAATCCTCAAGTTGGACCTGCATATCTACCTTGCTAGGCACCTGCTCCTTCAGAAGATTATTTCCAGAGACATACATCCAATAAGCAACAGGCTCTCCAAAAAAATCTAATTGTGAGGAATACGGTCGATAAGCAGAACCGGGAACAAACTCGGGCAATTTAATATATCCTCCTTGAGAAGACATTATAGAAATCCCTTGCTTGGCATGTTGTTCAATACATCCCAAATAAGTATCATACACTGGTTTCAATTCTTTTGATACTCCAGAAATCCCAATCCCTCCTCTCAAAAAGAAGTAAATTACAACTGCCGCAACGATGATTAGAGCAACAATAATAAATATTGTTACCTGCGCACGTTTACTAGAACTAAAATTAGTTTTCATTCTTTTTCCCGCCTCTTAATCTCTTTTTTAATTAATTCCATTATCTCTGTATTAATATCCCTTTCTAACAACTCTTTAAACTTTTCCCATAGCTTTTCATCCTCTACTAGAAGTAAATACTTTTTCATTATTTCACTCTTTTTTCCTGATATAAACATCGCCCGGGAGATATTTAAATGTTTCTTATTAACTTAGTTACTAAGTAACTTACTAACTAACAAAAAGATAGAAACTAAAAATAGAAATAATCGAGACAAGAGCCTTACGAATAGGCACTTGAAGAAGTTGAATTAGAGGCAGAGTAAGAACTAGTATAGCTTCCATTTCTCAAAAACTTCAAAATGAAAAATCCTGCAAATCCAATGATTACTACAGAAATAGAAATTATAATAAAATAAACCCAAAATGCGCTCCTTCCACTAGCCCCGCTACCATTATCTCCAGAAGGATTCTCCTCCCCCCCAGTAGAAACACCTTGAACGCCATTTATCAATTGATCTATCAAACTTTGATTAGTTTTATTCACACCAGGGCCTCCGCCTCCGCCACTTCCTCCACTTCCGCCGGTATTTACTCCACCATCGCTTGGAGGAACAACAGGAACGCATCCAGAAGGGGGGGTAAAAGTATTATTTTCTGAAACGCCAGTATAATTAATCCGCCCCTCAGAAAAGTCTATAAAATTCACGCACGTAAAATTATTGTTGCTTGAATCCATGAAGAAAATCAAAGGAACACTTGCATTTAAGGAATCAACAAGTCCATGATAAAATAAACTATTATCCGAAGATTCCAAATTAATACATCCCCCTGTAGGGTCAGAACATCCGAGGATAGTCATATTATTTATCTTGTTTCCATCAGTCTCAAGAATATAAACTCCAACAGAATCACTATTCATTGCGATATTATTTTCAAGAAGATTATTGTTCGAGCCATAGTTTATAAAAAACCCATAAGGAGAATTGCTTACACTGTTCCCAAAGACAGAGTTATTAGAAGAACCGCCCAAAATAAGAATTCCACCAAATCTACACTCATCAAGAACATTATTGCCTAAGAAACTGTTGGTCACTTGACTGCCAAAAGAAATACAATAATAAAGGCGAGAAAGATTATTTTCGGAGATATTGTTGTAGCCAGAACTCGTCAACACAATACCATAACCGCTTGGAGAATCACTCACAACATTTTTATAAACGGTATTATTTGTCGCACCATCTATCTCCACACCATAAATACCCCCGAGGATATTATTTCCTTCAATAGTATTGTTTTCTGAACTAGAACCCACAAGAATACCATGGGAATTATTGACAAATACATTATCTGAAATTATGCTACCCCCGGATTGTTCAACAGAAACACCAGTAATGAGATTACCGAATGTATTATTCATCACGCGGATATTACTGGAAAAACCAACAACCACTCCCTCGCTGAAGTTTGATACAGCTCCATTAAGTAATCTAGTAGAATCCTCGCCCATTGCTGTAACCCCCGATCCACTCCCGTTTCCAGTTACAGTATATCCATTGAAGTCAAGAGTTATGTTATTATTATCAACTCTAAAACAACTCCCCCTCACAGATATATCTCGATAGAGTTTATAATTCATATTCTCAAGATAAAAATTTCTACAGCTAAGAACTGCAATCTGAGCAGACAGAACCGGAAAATCATCTACGGAGGATACCCATACCTCTCCTGTCCAATTCACCATCGGAGAATTTGACATATCATAAAAATAAGAAATATTATTTTGAATAGCAGTGCAATTGCCTTGGCCAAAACCCACACACTTAAGAGGATGAGAAGAATAATTGTTGTAATATGAATTAATGATATTCAAGTTATCACTATCACCTGAAAGCCCCCCATCGAAGGTCTGGCTTCCGTTAACAAATCCTGCAGCAAAAGAGTTCTTTATTAATCCAGAATTGTATCCTACCAAACCCCCCAAAGTATCTGACAGAAGAGGTGAAGGACCCGTCACATTTCCTGCAGCAAAACAATTGACTATACTCCCAGAATTAGTTCCCACTAAACCACCAGCCTTAAGAGAATTGACTATCATCAGAACATTAGTATATGAATTAGTGATGTTACTATTATAACTATCTCCTACTAAACCTCCAAAATCCCTGCCAGCAGGCTCCGCAGAATTATCTATAACTCCTGTTGCAGAACAATTAGCAACACTACTTTTGCCATCCATAGAACCCACCAAACTTCCAACACCAATATACCCTCCAAAGATATTTACATCAATTAAATTTACATTAGAGATATTTGAATTACTTACGTACCCAAACAATCCTACACCCTCCATTGAACCTACATCCATTCGTAAACCTTTAATAACATGTCCTCTCCCATCAAAAGTTCCCTTAAACGATACATCACTATTTCCTACAGGCACCCATCCCGCACCGCTCATAAACCCCTCACATCCTGCAGAATTAAAATCAATATCATTCACCAAAACATAACTCGCAGTTAAATTATCCCTTATAGCATTTAAATCAGTACAATTAGTAATCTGAAACGGATCACCCGCAGTCCCGCTTCCAGACAAACCAATTACATTTCCAGTTATACTCTTATTATTAAAAATAAAATATCCAAGAACAAGCAAAAAAGCAAGGACAAGAATAAGAGAAACATAACTTATATTATTGTTCGCTACCCTTCTCTTCACACCCTTCTTCATATAAAACAAACAATTTTCAAATATATAAACATTATCACATAAAAGAATATAAATGATCCCACCAAGAGTTGAACTTGGGCCTCCTCCACGTCAAAGAGATGTCATACCGTTAGACTATGGGATCATAAAAACCCGAGTGTTTATTCTTATATAAATATTTCCCAACTACAGGATATTAAAAGAATTTCACATACAAAACTTCAGCCAAAACATTAAATTGCTCCTACCCTTACGATTCCTCCACACATAGTTACCAAAATTTTAGTATCCTCTCAATCCAGAGACAATCTCGACAACTCAAATTCTAAATTCTCCGGCTTTTCTTCCCCCCAAGACTCTGCCCCCAATGTTCATCAACAACCTCAAACTCAATCTCTTTCTTATCCAACTTCCCAATAACACATAAATCATTAAGGAGCTCCTCAGGCAAGGTCCTATTCTCATTAAAATAACTCTTAAGACTGGAATAAGGAACATTAACTCCGAACTGCCTAAGTGCACGAAGAGAAGGAGAATCACTATTAAGAAGAACTTTCTTCAGAAATTCTCTCTGCTTTCCCTTATGAAATTTAATTCTTGCCATAATTCCCAGTTTAACTGCGCAACCATACTATAAAAAACTTTATAAACCATCTTTTGCGAACAATAATACAATCAAGACTGACTCTGGAAGTCCTACCTTAACAGGAAAGTTGAACAGTCATGTTGAAGCTGAAGCTTCTTGCAAGTCAAAAAACCTTGGTTGTCTTAAGTATGAAATTACCAAAACAGACAAACAGATTCTGCCCTTATTGTAATAAGGTAACAGAACAAAAAATCAAAGAAGTAAAAACAGGCTCTAAAGGTGGAACTATGAAACACGGTTCCTTGATAAGAGCTAAACTTAGAGGTCTAAACAGAGGGATGGGGAATCAAGGAAGACGTTCTCGTCCTGCGGTATCTAAATACAAAAGAAAGACAAAGGCAACAAAGAAAGCAGTTGTTATGTATACTTGTAAAGAATGTAATAAATCAAAAACAAACAAAAAAGGAAGGCGAGTTTCAAAACTTGTAATTGAATAAAATGGCACTTAAGAAAAAATTTGTCGAAGTTGAAGTTCCAATAATTAACACAACTCTAGAAGTTCTAGAATCAGATGATATTGATAAAAGAACAATAAAGCTTGATCTTTCAAGAAAAATGAAAGGAAAGGGCATTGAAGTTACATTTTCAATATTCAAAAATGAAAATCATCTTGTAGCTCTTCCAAAGAGGATTATTCTGTTAAAAGCATATATTAGAAGAATGATGAGAAAGAGAACAAACTATGTTGAAGACTCTTTCACTGCAAACGCAAAAGACGTTGAAGTAATAATAAAACCATTTTTAATAACAAGAAAAAAGGTTTCAAGAGCAGTTAGAAAAAATCTAAGAAATACGGCAAAAGAATTCTTACTTGAATATGTTAAAGAAAAAACATTCATAGAACTTTGTGACGAAATCCTTTCAGGAACACTACAAAGAGAAATGATTCCAAAACTTAAGAAAGTATATCCTTTATCTTTTAACGACTTAAGAGTATTCGAAACAAGTCAAATGGATAAAATAGATTTTAAGGCAGCTTTAGAAAAGGGCTCTATGAAGAAAGAAAAGAAATCTCAAGCAGAAGAAATAACCGAAGAACTTGCTAAAGCAAGAGAATTAGTAAAAAAGAAACAAGAAGAAAAAGCGAAGGAAGAAAAAAAGGAAAAAGCTAAAGAAATAAAAGAAGAGAAGGAAGCAGAAGCAAAAGAAACTCAAAGGAAAGGTGAACTTGGTCATATTGCTCAAGAGAGCTTGCAAGATAAAAACCTGGGTTTGCCTAAGGAAGAAGCAAAAGAGGACGACTCTGAAGAGAAGAAAGAAAAAAAGACAAAGAAGACTTCTAAGCCTAAAGCTAAAGAAGAATAAAAAGCAGGTAAAAAAATGACAAACCAATCCTGCCTCATTCTAATCAAACCAGACGGATTGGTAAAGAGCTTAACAGGTAACATTATTTCTACACTCTCTGAAACAAAATTAAAGATTATTGGTGCAAAGGTGGTTTCTGTAAAAAAGGAACTTGCTGAACAGCACTATGCTGAATTAAAAGCAAAAAAGCCACACATTTTTGAATCAACTCTAAAATATATCATGGGAGAATTTCACACTCCAAGAGTTATGGCTTTAGTCTATTACGGAGAAGACGCAATACAAAAAATAAGAGAAATAGCAGGTAAAACAAACCCCGAAGACGCGGACCCCATAACAATAAGAGGAAAATACGGCAGAATAAATTCAAAAACTGGAGTTTTTGAAAACTGTGTTCATGCTTCTGACAGCGAAGAAAACGCAGAAAGAGAGATTAAGTTGTGGTTCAAACCAGAAGAAATCGTAGAAAATTTATATCCTACAAAGAAGTCTAAAAAGACCGAAGAAGTTTTAGACTGGGCCTAAAATCTTCTAGCCTCTGCTTCTAGAGCTTCCGCAGCAAGTCGTTGTCCAATGACTGAATTTCCAAATGGATCATCAAGATAAAAAATTCTATGAGTTGTCTGATCACCCAGATCCCTTGGAGTTCCTTTATTTGTTGCGATACCATCATAAGCAGGGATATTTCCTAAAAAAATAGAACACTGAGAAGGTATGCCCCCACAGCATCGACCACCAGGACCACACATACCCAACAGTCTTCGAGGACACTTATTTCCATTGCCAGAGTCTGGAGGCGTGTAATCGCTACCAGGCGGGTTAACCCCTTCTGCCATTAATATAATCAATAATCGCCAGTATAAAAATGTTTTTAAACGATCTTCTCAATCAATTTATGTGCCTGCATAGCTCACTTAAGAGAACCAAGGTTCCCTTGAAGGTCAACCTTCCTTTGAAGTAGGCTATTTGGCTAGCGCCTGCATAGCTCAGTGGTAGAGCGTCAGTTTTGTAAACTGAGGGTCGGGGGTTCAATCCCCTCTGCAGGCTTTCATGGTCTGGCAAGATATAGTCATCACAATTGCCGTTCTTTTATTCAGTTACGCACTTATCCCGCAAATATATCACTGCGCAAAAACAAGAAAATCTAGCATAACTGTTCAAACATCTTTAATAACCTCCATAGGAATGTACGCAATAGCAATAACCTACTATACGTTAAATCTCTATTTCTCGGCAATTATGTGCTTCGTCACGGGACTTTTATGGACCACGCTTTTGATCCAGAAGATAGTTTACAAATAAAATTTAAAAGTTATTATAAAAACCACATTGCCACAACAACTCCTCCACACATGTTAACAAACAACGCTCGCTCACTTCGTTCGCTCGCTTTTTAGTAATCCTAATTTCTAAGGTCTTGGCAGATTCCATTTTAAGCATTGGCAACCCATTGGGTATATACTCGTTAATAAGCACTTTTATAAATTAAGAACCACTAGAAAAAACAACATCAAGGCTGACTCTGGAAGCCCTCCCTTAACAGGAAGTTGACGTCAGTCATATTGAATGCAAGAGCATTCTTGCAAGTTCAAAACCTTGGTGTCTTAGACAATGTTCGGATTCCTTAAAGAAAAGCTAAAATCTTGGATAGGCAAAGCAAAAAAAGAAACAGAAGAACCTATCAAACCTGCTGAGAAGCCTAAAAAAACTAAAGAAAAACTAGAAAAGAAACCAAAATTAGAAACTATAACTAAGAAAGAGAAATCTAAAAAACAAAAGCTACCCCCACAAGATGGAAATCAGATACCTAAAGATCAGCAAAAAGTAGGTAGTCTAGTACTAGAAGACATAAAGAACGAAGGGCAATTCAAAGATATAGAAGAAATATATGAACCAAAAATTACAAAAGAAGTTTTAGAAGAAGCTGAAGAACTAGAAGAAATAGAATCTGAACCAATCCAAGAACCAAAAGAAAAAGAAGAGAAAAAGCAAGGTTTCTTCTCAAGATTCAAAAAGAAATTCACACAAGATAAATTTGATGAGTTATTCCCCGAACTTGAACTAATTCTTTTACAAAATAATGTTGCCTATGACGCCGTAGACAAAATAAGAATGTCTCTAAATGAAAAACTTGTAGGAAAAAACGATTCAGATGTAGACATACAAAAAGCCCTAAAAGAATCAATTGAAGAAATACTAATCAACCCCCCAAATATTGTAAAAGAAATTCAAAGATCTCTAGCAACAAAAACCCCTTTTGTTATTGCCTTTGTTGGAATAAACGGAAGTGGAAAAACCACCTCCATCGCAAAGCTTGCACATTTTCTAATAAAACAAAAATTTTCAGTTGTTCTCGCAGCAGCAGATACATTCCGTGCCGCAAGTATAGAACAATTACAACAGCACGCAGATAAATTAAAGGTCCACTTAATAAAAAAAGACTATGGCGCAGACCCGGCATCTGTGGGCTTTGACGCAGTAGAATACGCAAAAAAACATCATATTGATGTAGTCCTTATAGACACCGCAGGAAGAATGAACACAAAAGACTCTCTAATGAAAGAAATGGAAAAAATCGTAAGGGTAAACAAACCCGACATGAAAATTTTCGTTGGTGAAAGTATTACGGGCAACGACGCAACAGAGCAGGCAAAAGCCTTCAACGAGTCCATAAGACTCGATGGCATAATCCTCAGCAAAGCAGATGTTGATGAAAAGGGCGGCACAGCAATCTCTGTCTCATACATAACAAAACGCCCAATCCTATTTCTCGGAACAGGCCAAACCTACAATGACTTTGAAGTCTTCGACAAAGCAAAGTTGATTAAGAAGTTGTTTGACTAGATAAATTTCACTTCTTCCACACAGAATAAAAATACTCCCTAAACGAATCAGCCATCTGTTTTGAATGGATTAAAAAAGAAATTTGCTTTTCTTCCCAGGGGGTAAATATTACCTTATCTTTGAAAACAGAAATATTCATAGGAACAGGAAAATCTACAAATTTTACATTTTTCATATTTCTACCAACAAACTTATCCTTAATAGATTTTGGAGCAAGCCCCTTTAATTTGATTCCTCTTGAATTTCTATCTTTCTCAAATTCCTTATAAAAGTTATAAACATTCTCAAAATCGTCAGGATTTTTTGTGTAAAAAGCAAAAAAAAGATACTCGTCACCTTTCTTTGCATCATGGATAAATTCATGAAGCATATTCTTCATTCCATTGAAACCCTCAAAAACTTCTGCCTCCTGCCTTTCTGAAGGCTTTTGTAGGGTCTTTAATTCTGGCAGCAAAGCCCCACTTCTCTGGATGCTTTTTGTAAATTTCTATTTGGGCAAGACGTATGGATTTCTCAGTTTCTGGCCTAAGCAGACCTTTCGGAGGAGGAATTGGAGCATCATATGATCCAACAATGGGTTGTTGAACAGGTCTACCCTTCATACCTCTATTAAGAATTGTACCTAAATAATTAAGCTTCGCTTCATCTGTCTTTAAACCCTTTAGATGCTTCTCAACTTCTTCCCGAGCCATATACACTCTTTTAGAACTCTCTTTTGACATAATCCAACTAACAGATACATCATTTAAATATCTTTTCTCACAAACCCAAAACTTATTAACCTTCATTTTACTTCTTAAAACCATAAACCATGGTACTAGAAAAACTAGGCAATGTCCTTAAACTCGGCATCAAAAAGATAACAAATGCTATCTTCGTAGATAAGAAACTTATAGATGAAATCATAAAAGACATTCAAAGAGCGTTAATAGAAGCAGATGTTAATGTTGAACTAGTCTTTGCTTTATCTCAAAAAATAAGAAAACTTGCAATAGATGAAACAATCAAAGGCGTAGACAAAAAAGAACAACTAGTAAAATTAATACATGATGAAATTCAAAACATTTTAGGTGGAGAAAAACAAGAACTTAAGCTTCAAAAGAAAACAACAATTCTATTCTTAGGTTTATACGGAAGTGGAAAAACAACCACAATAGCAAAACTAGGATTCTACTATGCAAAAAGAGGAAGAAAAGTTGCTTTGTTAGGTTTAGACACCCAAAGACCTGCAGCAATGGATCAACTAGAACAAATGGCTGCAAAAGCAAAAATCCCTGCTTTCATTGACAAAGAAGAAAAAGACCCTCTAAAGATAATAAAGAAATACGAAAAAGATCTTGAAGATTATGATTTAGTAATTGTAGATACAGCAGGAAGAGATGGCCTAAACAAAGAACTGATAAAAGAAATAAAAGACATTGAAAAAAAGATTAAACCCACACACAGAATTTTAGTAATGCCCGCAGATATTGGACAAGCAGCAAAAACCCAAGCGGCAGAGTTCCAAAAAGCTCTTTCAATTGACGGAGTTATAATAACAAGAATGGATGGAAGCGCAAAAGCCGGTGGTGCATTGACAGCCTGTGCAGAAACAAAAGCCCCAGTTTATTTTATAGGAGTTGGAGAAAAGATACATGAAATAGAAACATTCGACCCCTCATCTTTCATCTCAAGACTTTTAGGAATGGGAGATCTTCAAGCACTTTTAGAAAAGGTACACTCAGCAACAACAGAAAAGCAGCAGCAAAGAATGGAAGAAAGCATGAAGGAAGGAAAACTCTCTTTGTTAGATTTATACTCTCAACTAGAATCTATGACCCAATTAGGAAGCATGGATAAAATTTTAGGTATGATTCCAGGTTTAGGAAACGCAGCATCAAAAGTTCCAAAAGCACAATTAGAAAAGCAAGAACAAAAAATGAAACACTGGAAAAACGCAATTCACTCAATGACTCAAGAAGAAATTGAAAACCCCGAGCTTTTAGAAAAACAAACAGGGAGAATAGCAAGAATAGCAAAAGGAAGTGGAACAACAACAGGGGAGATTAGAGAACTTCTAAAGCAACATAAACTCATAAATGAGATGATGTCCTCCCAATCCGGCTTAGCCGAGGGAAAACTTGATCAAAGAACCTTACAAAAGATGGCAAAGAAATTCGGCGGAAAGATGCGAAGATAAAATAGGTTTCTACAGGCTGAAAAAAACTTAGCCAATATAGATAATAAATGCCGCCAAACCCCAAAGAACCAAAGGCACTTACTAAAAGTTCAGTAAAGCGAGATGTCTTGACGAAGTCAGACATCGAGCGACAATAGTTTAGAATTTCTAGTTCAAATACCCATACTTACTCTTCATCCCTTCAAGTTTTCCAACAGAGCAACCAATAAACATCGTGCTGTTCATTTTCGTCTTTGTGGCATCCAAAGCAGCAGTTCTACAACCATTTATCCCCGCAGACATATCATCCATAAGTCTATCTGTAAGAAGCTCATTCTTTGAAAGATCATCTGCTTTAGAAAGAACGTCCTTAAACGTATCAGTACACTTCTTGACACAAGCGGGGTCCGGGAGATACTCAGATTTATTCTGAACCTGTTGCAAAGTCAAAGGGCATTTATACTGACATAATGTACTGCCATAAATCGCAGCCTTATAATCATAAACAAGTTTATTATGATTATGACTAGGAAGATAACTAAAGATTAAAAAAGAGATTGCAAATACTAAGATTGCAGTTACTATAATTACGGGAATTATTGAACTTGAATTCTTTGCCATCAAATCTCTCAAGATATTCATTATTTAAAGATTATGGAACTAAAGGATATATGTTAAAAGAGCGTAAAAAAGCCAATATTACAAAAGATGAAGATAAAATGCTCCCAACAAAACCTCCTAGGACATTACCTACTACCGCTCGCCCCGATTTTGATGCACAATTGCATCTTGCAAGTTAGGGGCTCGCTTTTTGGTAACAACATATGCTAAAGGTTATGGCAAATCAAACATCAAGTTATTTCAACTCAAAACATAAAATAAAAAATTGCCCGTGTGTAAAAACACATACCCTTTCGTAAAAAGTCTCAGAAGCGAGCGCGGAAGCGACAAAGGCGCGGAGCGCGAGCACAATTTAGGTAACATAACCCTCGTTCACATATGGGCAACTCACAATTGTAGTTTCTTTCTTGAAACACCCATTCTTAGTTTTTCTTTTGAACCACCAACCTTAAAGGAAGGTTGAACAACAAGGAAACCTTGGTTCCCTTATGTTTCTAAAAAGAAAAGAGTGAAAGAAGAGTGCCTACATTCTCTCTAACAATTCAATTCTCTTCTCCAAAGGCGGATGCGTCATAAACAAACCAGAAACTTTTGTCTTAAACGGATCTGCCATAAACAATGGAGCAACAGCTTTTGGAATAGGCTTCTTCACGCCACCACTAACCTGTTCACTCTTTATTTTCTCCAAAGCCCCAACAAGCCCCGTAGGACTTCTTATGAACTGAACCGCATTTGCATCAGCAACATACTCTCTTCTTCTAGATATTGCAAGCTGAACAAGCTGAACAAATATGGGGGCAAGTATCGCAAGGGCAATTCCTACAATTACAAGAATAGCATTTCCCTTACTATCGCTATCGCCATGCCCAGCACCCTTAAACCACAAACTTCTCAAAAATATTTCAGAGATAATAGCAATCATCCCAACCATCACTGCAGCAAGAGTCATAAATCTAATATCATAATTTGCAATGTGCGACATCTCATGTCCAATAACTCCCTCAAGTTCTTGCTTATTCAACTTATTCAAAGTTCCAGTTGTAACACATATAACTGCATGTTCAGGATTTCTTCCAGAAGCAAAAGCATTTATCTGTTCATCTTTCATGTAATAAACCTTCGGCTTAGGCAACCCGCTTGCGAGAGCCATATTCTCAACAACAATATGATACTGTCGAAACTCCCCGGAATTAGGCGCCTCTATCGCACGAACTGAAGCCAAAGCAATCTTATCAGAATTATAATAGCTAATCCAAAGATAAAGAGTAGAAATAACTATAGCAATGATCATGATAACAAAAAAGTCCGCCTGATAAATCATCCCAATAACCGCCCCAATTAAAACAAACACACCAAATATAATCGCCATTAAAAAGAAGCTTTTCCATTTATTACCAGAAATCTGGTCCTGAAATGAAATTCTCGAATCAACAGATGCCTTACTTACATTTGCCATACTAACACAAAACAAAACAACATTTTAAAGATTGTGATATTTGACTCGCATTAAGAACAAAACAAAAAACTTAGCCAATGATGTAAAAAGCTGACACTTTCGCAAAAAAATCCGTAAAGCGAGGTATTATGACGAAGTCCAATACCGAGCGGTAATTAGCTAACAAAAAATCCGTTGACAAGATTGTCCATTCTTTATATATTAAGCACTTGCAACATGAACAACAAAACTAAAATTTAACCATAACTGGAATCATGACCCGGAGCATCACGCTCTGCTATATAAACAACATATCTCTCGCCTAGTCCTTGAGAACCAATTCTCGTTGCAGTAAGAGAATTCGGAACCAAATCTGCAGGAACAAGAAGGAATTCAGCCTTATTAGCACCCCTACCCCTCAACAAGTTTGCCGCCTCAGTAACACTTACGCCTTCAGGAAAAACCGTATATTCTACAAATCTATCAAATCCTCTTCTAGAAACCTCTGTAACAATTAACTCATGCAAATTTCTTGTAGGTGCCATGAATCATAAAAAAGTCCAAACCTTTTAAAGATTATTATAAATCAAAATATATATTCAAGTTAATTCTTATAATCAAAACTCAACCTTCGGCACTGCTCTTGCCTCAGTAGGTATCTCAAGGTATGGCTTCTCCTGAAATCCAAACATCTTAAAGAAAAATACTCCCGGGAAAGTTCTACTTGAGTTATTATAGCTCAAGATTGAATCATTATAGTACTGTCTTGAATAAGCAACCTTATCTTCGATAGCACTTAACTCTTGCTGTAACTGCAAGAAGTTCTCATTAGCCTTCAATTGTGGATAATTTTCCGCAACAGCGAATATACTCTTCAAAGCTTCCTGCATTTGATTTCCGGCTTTTGCTTTCTTACCCATATCACTTCCCGCATTTAAGAAAGCAGTTCTCGCCTTTGTTAATTCCAATAAAGTAGATTTTTCATGTGTAGCATAACCCTTCACAGTATTAACTAAATTAGGAACCAAATCTGCTCTCTTCCTAAGTTGAACATCTATTTGAGCTAAAGAATTATCAATTCTATTCCCGAGAACTGCAAATCTATTGTAATAAGCAATAAATATAATTATAGCAAGTACAACTACTACAATCAAAATCCCTAATCCTAGACCGATCCCTAAAAATACCATAAAATCCATAATCAAGAGAACTTTATAAAGCTTATCAAATTAAAATTCATATGACCCCCACAACAAGGTTAATATCTCAAGGAGCAGAAGCAAAATTGTATTTAGACGAGAAAAACAATACAATTTCAAAAGAAAGAATCTCAAAAGGCTATCGTCATCCAAAACTTGACGAATCTATAAGAAAGTCAAGAACAAAAAAAGAAAAAAAACTTTTAGAAAAAGCAAAAAAATTAGCAAAAATTAACACCCCCGAAGTTCTAAACAAGGATGTAGGGAAGAAAATAGACAACAGAAAAAAGAAAGATTTCAAAGTTGAAATGGAATTCATAGAGGGGGACAAACTCTCAAACACCCTTAACAGCTACAAAAAAGAAAAACAATCTGAAGTAATGCAGCAGCTCGGAAAAGAAACCTCCAAACTTCATGAAAATGATATTATTCACGGAGACCTAACCACAAGCAACACAATCCTAAAAGATAAAAAAGTTTTCATAATAGACTTCGGTCTCGGCTTCATCTCAACAAGAACGGAAGATAAGGCAGTTGATTTGCATTTAATCAAGCAAGCCCTCGAAGCCAAACATTTTCAAAACTGGCAATTTCTTTTTGAGGAGTTTCAAAGGGGCTACGAATCAAATAACCAATCTCAAGCAAAACAAGTTCTAGAAAGATTAAAGAAAGTGGAATCTCGAGGACGTTACAAGCATTAGATAGCCCTGCCCGGATTCGAACCGGGGTCACAGCCTCCAAAGGGCTGTATCCTTGACCACTAGACTACAGGGCTCTGTAAAACCCAAATTTAGTATATTTTTAAGGGTTCCTAATTTCAAAAAATCACAAATAACTAGAATTTACTTCTTCACCACAACCGCTGTGCCATAACATATAACTTCAGTTATCCCACCAGCAACCTCTGTTGCATCATATCGAACTCCAACAATAGCATTAGCCCCTAACTCCTCTGCATGTTTAAGCATCATTTCAAAAGACTCTCTTCTTGCTTGCTCACAAAGAGTAGTATAAAGAGTTATATTTCCCCCAACAAGAGATTGAAATGCAGCACCGATATTTCCAAAAATAGATCTCGAACGAACAACAATTCCTCTAACCACTCCAAAGGTCTTAATTATCTTATATCCCTCAATCTGGAACGTTGTCGAAGTCATCTCATGTTTCATAAAACAAGAATGTAACCTTCTTTTATAAATATAACCCAAACCCTAATTAAAAAACTACATTACAACAATGACTCAAAGCACACAAATGACGTCCTCCGCACACTAAAGTGTGCGGTTTCCTGACGTCACTGATTTTTAACATAGTTTTGCACAACATCCAGCTGAACAAAGCCAACAGAACTTGCAAACTTTCCCCGGCTCCATAAATGCCTTTTTGGATAGCACC
>CAIKMX010000036.1 GCA_903828655.1 uncultured archaeon
AAAATAGTACAAAACCCCAAGATTAATCTTAATTTTCGGGGCTTTTTTGAAGTTTACAGTAAAAAAAATATCTGTGCTTTTTCTTGGTGTGGCACTTTTTTTATTTTCAGAAAATGCGCTAGTATCAAGAATGACCGTCAATTTTTTAGGAAGAACAATATTTAATCCAGGTTCAGCCATTATAAGTTCTAAATATGGTATCTTTTAAACCTAACTACACTCTTTTCTTTTTAGAAACATAAGAGAACCAAGGTTCCCTTGTTGTTCAACCTTCCTTTAAGGTTGGTGTTTCAAAAGAAAAACTAAGATAGTAAAACTCAATTGCTCCTACAACAACGATTCCTCCACACATGTTACCTAAAGCAACAATCAATTTCAGCCTTTGCCACTCCAGAATAGGGTTGTTTAACTCAGCAGTTATTCAGTATATAAACAAAATTACATTTCAAAATATATATTCTTTCTCATAATTCTATATAAAGGAAAAGGAACTAACATATTCAGAAAAAGAGGGTGTGGATCCGGTCCAAAACCCGGCACGACGCATTCCACAATATTTCCGTGAAGTTATGGGTTACGGAAGACTTATAGTTTTGGGCGCCCGGAAGGGCGCCTACTTTGTTTTCTTTGGAGAAATTTAAAAAGACGTTATACCTGAGTATAATATGAAAAAAGAGGGAAAAGGTTTGCTTATTCAAAACCTCACAGTGTATAGTTTTGGGCATGGAGTAGTGGACTTTTTTTGTGCATTCATTCTTTTTAGCATAATTAGAACTACCCCCCTTTCATATAATTACATATTTAATATTATAGCCTCTTACAGCATTATTGGCTTTGGACTTCAGGCAGTCGTGGGAATGCTGTGCGATAAGCTTCGTGCTCCAAAGGCTTTTGGAATAGCTGGACTTCTTTTTTCATTGAGTGCAGTTTCTTTTATGAAGATTTCCCCCATTTTTGCCATAGTCCTTCTGGGGATTGGAAATGCAGTGTATCATATAGGCGGAGCCACAATCTGTTTGAACATCACTCCAAAAAAAGCAACTGCGCCAGGAATTTTTGTTTCTCCAGGAGCAATGGGTTTATTTTTAGGAGTTCTAGTAGGAAAGACCGGACTTATGCCTTTATCATATTCAATAGCATTAGTTATCCTATCTATAATTTTAATTTTTATAACCAAAACTCCTAAAATTGACTATCAAAGAAAAGTGATACAAAAATTAAAAATCTTCTGGTTAATTTTAACACTGATCTTATTATCCGTAGTAATAAGATCATTCATCGGATTCATGGTTGTATTCCCTTGGAAAAGCAAACTAATTTTAGGGATAATATTTACGTTAGGAGTAGTATTTGGAAAAATATTTGGGGGAATTCTTGCAGATAAATTTGGATTGATGAAAATTGGTGTTAGCTCCTTACTCATTTCTGCATTCTTGTTAGCCTTCGGAGCAAATAATCCGGTCATAGGAGTTATCGGAATATTCCTTTTCAATATGACCATGCCGATAACGCTTATAGCAACTTCTAACATGCTCCAAGGCAGACCGGGACTTGCATTTGGTTTAACAGTCGTAGCGCTAATTGTAGGAGCATTGCCATATTATGCCGAAATAACACTTCCTAATAACCCATTTCATCTAGTAACCATTTTTGTTTCAGCTACAGCTCTGTATGTAGGACTGCATTTTTATAACAAATATAACAAATCGAATAACTCCAATCAAAATGGAACTAAAAGATAACTTTTTAAACAATAAGACTTTGATAATAAAATGAAGAAAGTGATGATTACAGTTATATTATTCTTAGCAATCATGCCTTTTGTTTTGGGAGACGCGGCACCATATCCTTCAGAAGATTATAAGACTATTTCTGTAAATAACCATATAACTAACCTTAATGAATTTCCAGATTATATCTTTTTTGTGGCTTCAGGTACTCAGGCCGTAAGCGATGCAGCTTTTGCTAGCTGCCCTCTTCAGATAGTTGGGAGTGATGGCCAAATAGATAACAACAACGCCGGTGGATGCCGTTATGCTTCAGTATACGCCGTCAAAAAGTCTGACGAGACGGAGGATAATCTAAGAGCTATGAGTGTGACAGAGTTGCATAATTTAACAAATTCTCCAATAGTCAAGACAGTATTTTTGTATCTTTCATTTTCGCAGAGTGTTTTGACCTCCGATAGTAGGACTGAATTTGATAAACCTCTTACAATAAACTCAACCAAATTAGCATCACAATCTGTAACTGTAGATGAATCTCCTTACGAGAGGATCATTACCATAAGAAACTATATAACAAACCTTGATGAATTTCCAGATTATATTTTATTTATAACTGCACCGACCAAGTCATACGATGGAAATATGGCAGACAAATTTACATTGTGCCCAGTTGGAATAATAAGGAGTGACAGCTCAATAAATCATTACGCCCCAATATCTAGTGGTTTAGGAGTATGTTCATCCGTTTATGCTGTAAGAAAGTCAGACATCACAGAAAGTGAATTAAAATCTCTTGATGAAATCCAGTTACGGAAGCTATGCGAAGGAAATTCGCAGTCAGTACCCGCAATTGAGATATTCTCAAATCTCACGTTTTCAAAAACTGTTAGAACTTCTTCCACATTATCGTATGAGGATAATCCTCTAACAATATCCCTCAAGGACATAGAAAATGGAACATCCAAAAAAGTTTTAATTCCCTCAAAAACATGTCCAGAAGGTTCAACAAACGAAAACAATACCTGCAAGAAAACCCTATCTAACGGAAAAGCAGCAGAAATAAAGATTATGCCTGAAACAGCATCCGAAAATGCAATCGCAAGACTAGGAGATCTTGGATTTAACATTCAACTAAAGGAAGTTGGAACAGGAAGCGACAGCAAAGCAGTTTACGAATTAACCGGAAATAAGCAAGGAAAGTTCCTAGGAATATTCAGAATAACGGCCAAAGTTCAAGCACAAGTAGATGCAGGAACTGGGGAAGTAAAAGTAATAAAGCCCTGGTGGGCAATTCTCACAACAGGAATCTAACTGCAAAATATGATATATGAAACAAAGTTTGTTCTTTCACTAATTCTAACCTTAGTCATTGAAGTTCCAGTTGTTCTAATTTTAATAAAACTATTTGCTCTAAAAATCAAAAAATCAAAGGCGATATTCGTGGCGATTCTTGCCACAGCCCTAACAATTCCTTATTTATGGTTCGTACTCCCAAAATACATTGACTATCCATTCTGCGTAATCTTTGGAGAAATAGGGGTATTCCTAGTAGAAGCGTTAATCTACTGGAAACTCCTTCCAGCCAGTTTCAAAAAAGCTTTACTAATCTCTTTTATAGCAAACCTTTTCAGTCTAATTATTGGGCTAATAGTCCATATTTAAGATACATTTTTATAGTTCTTCAACATTCAATTTTCATGGATGACGAAATGAAAGATAAGGTGCATTATATTGCCGTTACGGGAATTATAAGAAACAAGGACGGCAAATACCTTATCTGCAAAAGAAGTGAAAAAGAGAAGAATTTTCCAAATAAATGGTGTGTTCCTGGGGGAAAAGTTCAAGCTAAAGACTTTATTGATAAACCTAAAGACACTAATGACCACTGGTTTGATATCTTTGAAAAGGTTCTAAAGAGGGAAATAGAAGAAGAAACAAGCATCAACATAAAGAACATCGGTTATGTCTCAAACCTTGCTTTTCTAAGGCCAAATGGCTTCTCTACGATTATTGTAAGCTTATATGGAGAGCATGATGACGAAAACGGAAACAAAGTAAAGTTAAACGAAGATGAGTTAGTCGATCATGCCTGGGTAGACTTAGACGAAGCAAAAGAGTATGATTTAATCGAAAACATCTTTGAACAAATCCAAAAGGTTGACGGAATTTTTAGAGGAGAATGAGTAACCTCATTATCTATTTCTCATCACATAAATCCTTAAAAACCAATCAGATATATGATTTAGATGGCACAACAAACCTTTGGAGTTGATTATTTTAATAAAGAATATTTAGATATGCATTTTCCAGGCGGAACTAATAATCCTCATTTTCAACTAGCTGAGGGAGACTCTCAAATGAGGGTTATTGCAAGACCTAGCGATTTCGACCTTCTCACCTTAGAAATATTACAATATTTAGAGAAACCTGAAGCACCCAAAGATACTTACAGACTGAACTTGTCAGCAAATGCTCTTGCTCAATTAGACAAAACTCGAAAGGATGTACTTGAAGGAATTCTTGCACTTCATAATGATTTTGCCACGCCGAGAAGAAGTAGAAAACCCGTGATGGTAGTTGATGAATCAGCTTAAAGTCTTATCTTCCCTTCTTGCCAGTCTCTTATAACAAGTCGGGCCGTTCTATCTTCATTAACCAACCCGCCCTTTTTCAAGAAACTCATTTTTCTTCCAAGTTGCTCAATAAACTCATCCATATCTCCTTTGGCATCAACGCCATAAAACTTTTCAATTTCTTTCCAGTTTGTGTTCATTAAACCTATCACAACCAGCTCTGGGTCACGTATCTTATCAAGTGTCCTCGCTCCAAGTTTAGATTGTTTCTGCACAGCCGAAGCACTTGTGTGAGAATATTCATTTTCAGGAATAACTCCGGGCGTATCTAAAACATGTATTCCAGTAGTCAGTTTAACCTTTTGTATTCCCTTTGTAAATCCAGATTCAGCCCCGACTCTAGCAGAGGCAGTTCCAGTCAAAAAATTAATCAGAGAAGATTTGCCAGTATTAGGATATCCAATAACTCCCACATTTACCTTATCAAATTTAGCATCAATTTTTTTGCCCTCTCTCTTTTTAGCCTTTTCAACTTCAATCTTTCTGGCTTCCATCTTTATTCTATCACGCAACTCTCTAGAACCCTTTCTTGTCTTGCAAGAAACTAACACAATAGGATAAAACTCTATCTTGCTTTTCTCTTCTATATCTTCAACCTGTTTTCTTATTTTAGATTTATCAATCAAATCAGCCTTATTTAAAACAAATATAACTTTCTTTCCTTGAGATAAAATCATCGCCTCAATTTCCTCATTTCTACTTTCTTGTATAAATCTTGCATCCAAAACCTCAAGTATCATATCAGACATGTTTACTATGTCCTTGACTAGCTTTGGAAACTTTTCCTTTTGTTTCTCAATATTCTCCAGGTGCCCAGTATGCCTAGACCCAAAATTGTATTTAATTCTCATAAAACAACAAAGAAATGGCGGTTTAAATATCCGACGCTCGTTCGTTTCACTCACTTTTTAGTAATGTCTATTGCTAAGGTACAAGGCAACTCAAAATTTTAAGCAATGCCAATTCAGACTTAAGCCCATCTATGATAATGATGCTTTCTAAAATGAATTATCCTTCTAACAATAAAGAATGAAATAATCAAGAAAAACATAACTATCACAGCGATATAAGGAGAGTTTCCTGTAAACGCCGCAGATGCAAAACCTGTTATTGTCGCAGGATTGTATAATATTGAATCTTCAATAAGAGGTTTGTCTTCGCCAACTCTTGAAACAATTATCTTAAGCTCTCCGCCTTTCTGGGCATTAGATATATCTAGAAGAACGTTCTTCTGTGCAGTTTGTGAAGTTACATCAACCTTTTCTGTTTTTTTAGCAATCTCTTTTCCAGAAGAATCCAAAACTTTAAACACAAGTTCAGCTGTCATTGAAGCTCCCGCACCAATTTCATAACTTATATCTAACCTGGTTGATTTAAGATCTATTTTTGATATCTTAACATTCAAACTAGGATTAATTGTAACGACAGACAAAGGAACTTTGGCTGAACCTTCCAAACATACAACACTCATCTCGGGAGAGTTTGAACTTCCGGAAGCAGGCACATTTAAGATAAATTCAAATTCAACAATCTCCCCAACTCCGATATTATGGATATCCTTAGATTCAATCCATCCTTCAGAGCCCGTTGTAGGAACAAGCTTACATTTGTTCAATCCCGATGTTCCCCTGTTCTTCACAACAACTTGAAGAGATTTTTCCTCTCCAGGATAAACAATTGCATTAATAGAATCAATATTCATTCTTGAACCCGCTCCTGTCGTCGTATTTGAAGCTGCACCGCCTCCGCCCCCTCCTCCACCGCTACTTCCCCCAGTACCTCCTCCATTAGATGGAGGGTTTGAAACGGATTGGGTTGTAAAAGAGTCTGGAGTATAGGGTTCTTGAGGATATTGTGAACAACTTGAATCGGTACAGCTAACTACTCTGAATGAATATCCTTGTGCCGAAGAAAGTCCAGTTAAACTAACCGAATGAGAAGTCACCGGGTCATTAGAAGAAACCTTCTGTCCTAATGAACTTGTTGTTCCATAAAGAACAGAAGAATTTGAAGGCAAATTAGTATTCCAAGATATTATAGCACTCGAAGAAGTTATTGAACCCTTACTCACATTCATGATTAGAGGCGTAGTAAATTCATTCCAACTTATTTTAAAATCTAATAAATCTATAGGAATACTGGATATTTTTTCAAAATAAAATCTTATTGAAAGATTATTGCTATTAAGTCCAGAAATACTACTTCCATTCATTACCCAGTTTGCATCAGGAGCTAAACTATTCCAATTTGTATCTCCAAATGTGTATCTAAATCTAATTGGGTCTATCTGTCCTTCTCCTCTTGCATTTGCCGTATTATTATCTAACCATTCAATATTAAAATTAGTGATATTATTAGTTGTAATAATCGGAATCATTTCAACATAACCTGAAGTATTTCCAATTCCTAAAGTTATTTTTCCATTATTCCAAAAAACTTTATTCATAGAATATACTGAAGAATTATCATCAAAACTATCAGAAACAGATTTATTAAAGTTTAGATTAAGACTAAGCAGATTTTCTTTAATAATATTATCTGAATTATTCGCATAGAATCTAATAATATTATTTCCTTCGTTCAGATTTACATATCCTGTATAAGAAGAACAATCAGAACACAAACTCACATTTCCCCCATTATTCAGTTTATACCATAAGCTTGTTTGTTGATTCAAACTAATATTAATCAAAGGAGTATAATCATTAACATAATGATTATTTTCAGGAGAATTAACAGTTATTACCACCGGCAAAGCAATTTTATTTACCCAAATTGGATTACTCCAGATTTGTTTATTATAGGAATCTGTTGCTTGCAGTCTATAATATCCTGAGCTTGAAACATTTTGTGAAAAAGAAAATGAGCAATTTTCAGAAGAGCAAATTGTGTTATTAATTACATTTCCATCTTTAATAAGAGTTATATTTCTAACAACATAAGAAGAATTTGTTGCAGAAATAGTTGCACTAATTGAAACAGAAGAACAACTTGCAGTTTCACCCATATGATAATTTATTAATCCATCACAAATTAATGTAAAAGGTCCAGAATCCATATTCGGACCCTGTGAAGAATAAAAATAACCGGTTTTCATTGAATTAATGTAAGATTGCTGACTAAAATCCGGCATGTACACTTTTGTAAATCCAAAACCCAAATCTGTACTGATTACATGCATATCATCAACAGAAAACCCAAAAATCTTTTTTCCTGATTTAAGCACACTATCCCATTTATCAACAGCATAGGGATCTGGCGTTAGTCTTTCAATAACATGATTATAAATTTCCATCCCAGTATAATTTTCAAGGAGAATCAAATTAGCAACAGGCCATATTGTTGATGTCCAGTTTGGATGAGCAACTTCTGCAAAACCTCCCTGAGAATTTACATCATTCACTGCATTCTGAACATTAGCAAGAGTTTGTGTTGAATCAGGCCAAGAAGTATTTATTCCAACTCTTATTAAATGATATGAATTTAATGTAAACTCTTCAGAATTAATACACATAAAATTATTAGACAGATTTGTAAACTGAGCATAACAAGAACTATAATTATTAAAACTTCCTAAGTAAGGATTATGGTCTGTAACAGCAATTATATTATACCCAAGATTTTTGTAAGTACTTATAACTGTTGCAATAGAACTAGTACCATCAGAACCTGTTCCACTTCCTCCTGTTCGTAAAGTATGGGTATGAATATTTGCCTTTGCCCAGAAAGGAGTATAGGTCGAAGATGAATTAACACTCAAACTTCTTGCTTCGCTTATCGCAGAATTTATTCCATCAGAACAATTTATCTTCCAGACATAATTTCCATTAGATAAAGAATAACTAAACAAAGTATTTGTATTTTGTAATACTGTGGAGTTTGTGGCTATATCTACATTATCTATAATCAAACCACAGTTCAAATTCGTAGCTCTATTATCTGTAGCATTAAAAACAAAACTAACAGAACTTGAATTTTGATTTGTTGAGTTGGACGGAGAAACAAGATTAATCCCCGGAGCTAAAATATCTCCAATAATTGTTTTATTTGAACTCGCAAATGCACAGTTTCCATCTACATTGCAAGCATAACAATTCCAATCAACTGATGAAGTAATCTCACTTAGAATAAACGTGCTAGAGTTTGTTGTTCCAGAAATTATTCTAGCAGGCTCACTTGGAAGCCATCCAAATTTGCTATAATAAACCGTTACATTTGAAAGTTGAGAAGTTGAGGAAGCCGAACAAGTCACATTAATATTGAAAGCATTAGTTAGATAATTATTTGCTGGAGAATCCAAACTAACAGAAATATCCGTACCAGAAGATTCATATCCAACTGAAACATTATATAATTTTGAAGTATCATTAAAATAAGTTTTATACTGAATATATCTTGAATTTAAACTAAAATTAGAAGGTTGTGTAAAATAACTTGAAGAACTGCTATCACTTCCAACATAATCTGAAGTTATAGGATTTGTATTTCCGGTTCTTACCTGAAATCTTAAATTTGAACTAGGACTATTTCGATTATATAAATTTAATACTTCTTCCGCAGAAAGAGTTTTATTAAAAACAGCAACTTCATCTATTGTTCCATTAAAGAAGTGTATCGCCAAAAGACTATTTCCTGTTCCAATTAATTTATCATTAGTATTATCAGCAAAATCATAGGCAGCAGTTGTTTGTAAATTTTTTAGTTGCCCATTTACATAAATTTTATGAGTATTTCCCGTTCCATTCCGTGTATAAACAACATGATTCCATTCATTAAGAGTTAATACATTATTATCAGTTTCAGCAACCCAAGTATTATATCCTGAAACAGCCACAACCCCTGAATGAGAATTTCCAGTACCTATTTCCAACTGAAATTGTCCATCATTTGCATTTACTTTTCTAGTAGAATAAATTACAGGCCTATTGGCTAAGCTTTTTGGATAAATCCACGCAGAAATTGTGAGAGTATTGTTTAAATTAAGAGAATTAGAATTTGGAATGTTTACATAATCATCCACTCCATCAAAACCAACTGCAGAATTATATTTTCCAGCAACACTATATGTAACCCCTCCTGATTGAGTCCCATTAATTCTATTTCCTGAAGAATCAACAATTGTTCCAGAGGGTTCATTCAAATGATATAATAAAACATTTCTAGACATACTAATTCCAGAGTCTGATTGTTGATTATTCGGCAACTCCCCGCCGACGATAGCTCCTCCATTAAATGAAATATTTCTCCATTGAGCAATTCCTCCTGCATCTTTCACACTAGACTCATAAGTTCCTGAAGTTATGTTTGTTCCATTAACTGTAGTGGTTGTAGTATTTTGCTTTCCCTGGTTGTAAAGAGCAAGTATCTCTGAAGAGCTCAAAGATTTATTCCATATTGCAACTTCGTCTATCTGCCCTTTAGCTGGATATTGTGTCGCGCCTCCGACTAATGCCTGACCTTCATCATTACCTATTGATAAATTTGCAGTATTATTTATATTTCCTACACCAACAATACTTTGGTTTACTCTTAAGCTTCCATTAACATAAAGTAAAATTTGATTGCTTGTTTTGTTTATGACTGCCGCAAAATGAAACCAAACACCATAACTCACATTTGCATATCCCCCCGTTCCATCACGAGTGTCTTTTCTTGTTGTTCCATCGCCCACCATAAAATTTAAACCAGAACCTTCAAGTAGTCCTATGTAAAATCCATTTGTAGCAGAACTTCCCCTTTTAGAGACATAGATCTGAAAAGTGGTGGCCCCTCCTCTTTGAAGAGAGTTAGCCCACCCAGTTATTGCAAAACTTCCATTTCCCGGATTTAATTCTTCTCTGCTTGGAACTTGAACTTCATTAACATATGTTCCCATTGTTCCACTAAAATTTCCTGCTCTTCCCAGCAACCCGGTTGTGGTATTTGCGCCAGTTAATCCAGTCCCGTTATTTTTCCCAAAAACATCCTTAACAGATCCAAGTGTTCCATTCCATGAAGATTCATTCATTCTCCAATATGCAACTAAACCAGTTTCATTTCCAAACATCTCAGAGCCATTTATGGTAGTAGTCGTAGTATTTCCAAGAATACTTGCATTCATCTGTATAAAACCTGAAGAATTGTAGAATGTGCTATTATATATTCCATTATCAAAATCAGATTTGATCGAATCTTGAAAGTTAGATGCCGTAACAAGTATAGCCAAAGATAAAACTGCAACAACAATGTACAAAACAATTTTTCTGTTATTCATTTTTCCCACCCTTAGGACTCATTATCTTTTCCATCTCGAGTTCAAGTTTTTTAGAAAGCATAATCGCGTGTTCATTGCAGAATTTCCTAAACTTTTCATAAGTTCTCTCGTCGAAACTTAGAGTCACCTTTTTTTGCATGAAATAAACAGTATTCTAGTATTTATAAATCTTTCTTTCCAAGTATTTATTTATACTTACTTAGAATTCTATATACTTCTAAAGATTGCTATTATCCCAATATCTATTATATAACTCCTCATCTCAATCAGAAACATTTAAATAGAATATCCAATATAAATGAATATGAAAGAAAAGATAGGGGTGTTAGTTTTAGTTTTAGCAATATTATTCAGTCTAAGCTTTATTTCTGCTGAAATCTCCATAGACGTTTCAATTGCCCAAAAAGTGCCTGTGTCTATGGGTGACAAGTTACAGTTTGAAGTAAGACTAGTCGAGGGCACAACACCTCTCAATGATAACGTAGATGTTTATTTCTCCGATGCTTTAGGAAATAAAAATCTTAAATCCACAGTAAAATCAAATGAAAATAATTTCTTCCAGATTGAAACTGATTTTCCAAGTGGTTTATGGAACGTAAAGGCAGTCTATAAAGATAAACAGGTTGAAAGAAGTTTTTCCATCGCAGAAAAGTCTACAGTAGAGTTTGTCATTGAAGCAGATAAGTTAATTGTTAGAAATACTGGAAATGTGAGATACACAAAACCGATACAAATTACGATAGGAAGCGAAGAACAAACAAAAACGTTAAACCTTAAGGTTGGGGAAGAAAAGGAATGGAAGCTCATTGCCCCAGATGGGACATACAATATTATAGTAACAGACGGAGAAAAGACACTGAATAAGGAAAATGTTCAGCTTCTTGGAACAGGAAATGTCATTGGAGCAATAGATGAAGGAGTTATGGGCACCGGACTTTTAGGGGGCCCAGTAGACCCCAGTAAAGTTGATTCTAAGTTCCTATCAAAAGGAAAAATTCCTATTGCTCTTGCGTTCGTTGGTGCAGTATTCGGCATTGGTGTTCTTTTATTAATTGAGAACAGAATAACAAAAAAGAAACGAAGATAAGATTGAAATCATTCAAAACTAGATTATTTCTACTCAATCGTCTTTCCTTTAGAAAAAAGAAGAAACTTATAATCTTGTCTCATTGAAAACCACCACCTAAACATCAAATGTAAGGACAATATAAACATAACCGTTGATATTGGAAAGAATATGAGATTCCCCGTAGCCCAGTTAGGAAAATCATTTGCAAGATAAACCATTGAAAAGAAGCTTCCTATTGCAATAAGCCCCGCAGTCTGTATCAAAGAAGAATATCTACTGTGCATTATCTGAACTCTTCTCAAGTTAACTTCAACACCCCAATCAAATTTCTCAGAAGGACTAGGCCTGTATATAGTTTCCTTACTAATTCTAAGTGTATGTATAATTGTCATTAAAAAGAATCCTGGAAGCAAAGCAAGAGACAAAATAAATACTATTGAAACAAACGTAGGTTTTGTAATCCAAACAACAATAATCCCAATAATTAGACTCAAAACAACGCCCAGGATTATCCCCTCTCTAAGGTTCTCTTTTGCAATCATAAATAAATAAGAACCTAAAACTATATAAGTTTATCTGAAACTTCAGTTTGGTAATGTCACAATTCGTTGACATCTTTTGTAGGAGCAATTGTTTTTGTTGTTAGGCATCTTACATACAAACATTCGAGTTGCCAATACGACTCCTCCACAAATATGACGTCCTCCGCACACTAAAGTGTGCGGTTTCCTGACGTCACTGATTTTTAACATAGTTTTGCACAACATCCAGCTGAACAAAGCCAACAGAACTTGCAAACTTTCCCCGGCTCCATAAATGCCTTTTTGGATAGCACC
>CAIKMX010000037.1 GCA_903828655.1 uncultured archaeon
ATGAAAAGTAACAATCCCGTAGAGTATTATAAGATTCAGTATTCTCGGTTTAAGAAAATTGGGGGATATAAATATCTTACAACTAAGGGAGAGAAGGTTAGAAATAAGTTTGAAAAAGAAGTTGCAGATTTGTTGTACAAGTTAAAAATTAATTATGAATATGAGCCTCTAATAAATGTAGAGGATCGCTATTTCTTTCCTGACTTTTTAATCAACAAAAAGATAATTCTTGAATGTACAATGTGGAAAGGTGAACAAAAGGCCTATAAACTAAGAGACAAAATGGATGTTCTAACAAAGAAATACAAGGTTTTTGTGGTCATTCCAAAACCTTTATATATCTATTATCGGGTTTTAAATAAGGAACATTTAATTTTAGGATTAGGTGAACTTGTCTCCGTAGCTCAGACCTTTTCGAGCGATAAAACGTGAAGAAAGGGAGCAACAGGTAGAGCACATGGCTGTTAAAAGCTTAGGTCTACTTTGGTAGGCTCTGTGGAAACCATGGGGTCAGAGGTTCGAGTCCTCTCGGGGACGTTTAAATTCAAATTAGTCTCGACTCTTTATTTATTGCTTAACCTTTCATAACATTTTTATAGTGCTCTTACTTTGTTTGATTATGCAACTGGAGAATGCTATAAAAGAGAGGAGAAGTATCAGAAGATTTTTAGATAAGAAACCTGATTGGAGAAAAATCATACGTGCTATTGATTTGGCTCGATTTGCTCCTGCGGCAGGAAATATGTTCGCCGCAAAGTTTATTCTTATTAAAGATCCTGAAAGAATAAAGAAACTTGCTAATGCTTCACAACAGGATTTTATTAAGGATGCGCATTATGTTGTTGTCGTTGTTTCTGATGATGAAAAACTTAAAAAAAGTTATAATGAGCGTGGCGAAAGGTATGCAAGGCAACAGGCAGGAGCCGCGATTCAAAACTTTTTACTTGCGTTAGTTGATCAAGGTCTTGTGACTTGTTGGGTTGGACATTTTGATGACGAACAGGTAAGAGGTGCTTTAGGAATACCCGAGGATATTTTTGTTGAGGCATTGTTTCCGATTGGAAAAGAAACCAAGGCTCTTGCTCAATCTGGAGAAAAATCTAAACCTGATTTAGAGAATGTTATTTATTTTGATAAGTGGAAGAATAAGTTAATGGAGCCGGAGACAAGACTTGCTTCTGAGGGAAGTTAAAACTAGAATTTAGCTTATACCTGTTATTCTTGCTAAAATACTGTATGCTCTTTCTGCTAATCCTCTTCTTCTTTTCGTAGCAACATTATGCCCTTCTCGTGTGTAAACTTCTCCTGTTTCTGTGTCCATCCAGTGTCCGTTTTGGATTCTTACAAATCCTCCGTCATATTTAGGGGGTAGAACGCTGTCTGGTCTTACTGGTTTGTCGGCATACTTATCTTTTGCTCCTCGAGCCATACATCTTGTGTTTACCATAGTAATTATCGCTAAAATTAGATATAAAAACCTTTGTTTTTGGGTATACCTGACTTTTTAATAGATATAAAATTTAAATAAAAAAATAAAATTAAGCTTTTTTGGCTTTTGTTTTTGTTCTTATAGGTACTCGGATCTCTTTTGTTGTATATTCGACGGAATCTTCAAGTGTTATCTTTATTCCGCCCACCCATCTTGCTAGCAAATTATATGCTATTGCAAATAGTATTCCCATGATGAAATATCCTATTGCATAGAGTATTGGAAGAATTAAGACAGCTTTCCAGCCTATCATAAGAGTGCTTGCTGTTCCAGTTATGTTTGCTGAAGCTGGAATTACTCCTGATGCTATTGCCATAAGGATTCCTGCTATTAATCCATAAGCAAACCCAAGGAGGGCTGATATCTTTCCAACGGAAAAGACGCCTAGTTTTTTGATGACTTGCATATTGTCCTCTTTTTTTAGTTGGAGGGATAAAATAAACAAGTTATTTAAACCTTTTCTGTCTTCTCATTTTATGAATAGTATAGATTACGAGAAGATTGGTTTGAAAGCAGGACTTGAAATTCATCAGCAGCTTGATACACATAAGCTTTTTTGCGAATGTCCGAGTTTGCTTCGCAAAGACGAACCAAAGTTTGAGGTTAAAAGAAAATTAAATCCTGTTGTTGGGGAGACTGGAGAGATAGATATTGCTGCGGCTTATGAAAAATCTAAGAATGAGACATTTGTTTATCAGGTTTATGATACTAACTGTTTGGTTGAATTAGATGAGGAGCCGCCACATGAAGTAAATAAGGAGGCGGTTAAGATTGCTTTGCATATCTCTTTGTTATTGAATTGTAAAATTTTTCCTGTTTCGCAAATTATGAGAAAGACAGTTGTTAATGGTTCTAACACTTCTGGATTTCAAAGAACTGTTTTAATTGCACATGATGGTTATGTTGAAACTTCACAGGGGAAGGTAGGAATTGATTATATATTTTTAGAGGAAGATTCTGCGAGGCCTGCTTCTAGAGGAGAGGAAGATGACCCCGAACTTGAAGAGTCTAAGGTTTACAAACTGGACAGACTTGGAATTCCTTTGGTTGAAATTGCTACTGGACCACATATGCATACTCCTGAACAAATTAAAGAAGCAGCATTGAAAATTGGAGAAATACTAAGAGCGGCGAAAGTTAGAAGAGGAATTGGGACGATAAGACAGGATGTGAATATTTCTATTAAAGGGAGTGAGAGAGTGGAGATAAAAGGATTTCAGGATCCTAAAATGATGATTGAAACTGTTGATAAAGAAATTTTAAGACAGGAAAAATGTGTTAAAGAAAAAACTTGTAAGAAAGAAGTTAGAAAGAGTTTGGTTGATGGAACTTCTGATTTTTTGAGGCCAATGCCCGGCTCTGCAAGGATGTATCCAGAAACAGATGTTCCTTTATTGAAAATTTCAAGAGATATGATTAATGAGGCTAAAAATACGTTGCCTAAACTTACTTCTGAGAATAAATCTTATCTTAAGGAGTTTGGATTAAATGATGAGCTTATAACATTAATCTTGCAAAATAATAGACTTAATGATTTTAAGAGTTTAATTGAGTATGGGATTGAAAATGCAAATCTCGTTGCCAAGTCTTTAACATTGTTTCAAAAAGAGATATCTGTAAGGGAGAAGAAAAGTTTAAATGAGGTTGCTGAAAAGTTAACTGCAGATATTCTTGAAAAAGTTTTGGAGGAGGTTGATAAGGGTAATATATCTGAGAATGATGTTAAGACTATTTTAATTAAGGTCGTTAGGGGAGAGAGTTTACATGATGCAATGAAGAAAGAGGTTGTTGATTTGAAGGGAGAGATTGAAAGACTTATGAAAGAGAAACCTGGATTGAGTGAGGGGGCTTATATGGGATTGGTTATGGCAAAGTTCAAGGGGAAGGTTTCTGGAAAAGAAGTGATGGATGAACTTAAGAAGGTTTTGAAAGAGTGAACTGAAATCTTTAAATAGTTTGGAACTTTAAACTTTATATGAAATTGAGGGTCATTGCAACTGCACTTGTTTCTGTTATTTTGTTGTCTTTGTATTTTGTTTATGGAAATAGTATATTTAGTTTAATGACGGGACATTCTGTGGCTAGTGGAAATGTTGCAAATGTTGCGGATAAATTCAAGGAAAACTGTTATAGACTTACAAAGGTGGCTGCTGCCGGAGACACTAGCGGGGCTATTTCAATAGAGGTTATGGCTTATGATAAATCTGATGAGGATGTTAAATTGAAGGCGCTCCTGGCTTTGGGCGATAATTCTAAGGATAATATCGTTAGTGGATATCGAAGTGATGTGGCGGGGGAGGGTGACGCTCCTCTGAACTGGAAGGTAAGCAAGTGCACTGGAGGGCAGACGTTGTATTCTTCTTTTGTGTTGAATGGTGATTCTTCTACAATAGCGATTACTACTAAAACGACAACGACTTCAAGTAGCGGATATTGTGGTGATGGTATTGTTCAGCAGCCGAACGGAAAGGGAGAGCAAGAGTATTGTGATAAAGAAGTTGTGAATGGTGTGCTGATTCAGATAGATATATCTAAATGTGTTGGTCGTGTTGTTTTGAAGAGTGATGAGAAATATGATTGTAATTCAAAATGCGATTGCATTAGTATTAAGAAAGATAGTTATCCTTTAAATAAAAAACTAGTAATCTTTATTCCGGGGTTTGGTGCTAATGCGGAGGATGTCTTTGGTTTGTTTAGTGATGATATCGCTAAAAGAGTAAAATCTGGTGGAGAGGTGGTTGATGTAAATTACTTTAGGTATGACTCTCTTAAGTCTTTTAATGAGATTAGTGCGGCTAACCTCAACGAGAGAATGTTGGAGTATAGCTCTTCTGATTATTCTGAGATTTACATAATTGCCCATAGTCTGGGAAATACTATTGTTAGGGATGCTGTTTCTCAGATATCTTCTAGATATCAACCTGCTGAAGAGGAAAAATTAAAAGAAATTTATAAAAAAACTACTGTGTTTCAGATATCTCCCGTTTTTGGTGGTGCCGAATACGGAAAGTGGGCTACTGTTGCGCCATTTGCAGGAATGGTTGCCGGAAGGTTAAAACAATTTGAGCCTGCAGGAAGCTATCAAAAAAATTTATTTTCTAGTGAAAAGACAAAAGAGTTCAGTGATAGTGTCTCTAATCATTACACTTTTGTTGCGACCAATGATTTTTTTACATTGGGGGTTTGGAATAACCTGCGTAAGGGAAAGTGGCACATTGATATATGGGACCCCCCTTGGACTAAGTTATTTTTCAACGCAGCTTCAAAAAACTATTTTGAGTTTTATTTGGATTCTAAAGATAAAATAAAAGGGCAAGGCGAGATTCAAATAGATAAGGCAAAGGCTATGAATTATAAAAACGATAGACATAGGGTGCTCTTAAATTACATTCTCTTGGAGACCAAGATCGTTGATAAAATATTTGAGGATAAGGATATTAGTTTTGATAAGGTTGTTTCAGGGGTTAGTGGTGAAGGTCCAGTTGATTGTGCTAACTGCGCTTTAGAAGGTGATTGTAAGAATATCTGTAACGAGGATTCTGAATGCACTAGTCTTTGCGTTTATGAATCAAAACAGTGTAATCTTTATTGCAGTGCGGATTAAACAAATCCTTATAAACTCCAAAATTATTTTTGGATTATGAACTGGAAAACTATAATTTATCTTTTGCTTTTGGTTATTGCATTTGTTTTGGGAATTTTAGTTAGTCGCATGAACTTTTCTTTTTTACCTTTAACAGGAAATGTTGTCGGTGGAAGTTCCGGAAATATTAATTTAGCTATTGATCATACATTTACTAAGGCTTTGTGTAATTCTGCTAATGAGTGTATTGATTTGAAGATTTCTTGCTCTAATGGAAAAGTTGCCGGGATTGAAATGGTTTCTGAGGTTACACAATTTGGAACGGATTGGGAAGATCCTCGTTCTATGGATATGATTAGGGGTTTGTGCTGATAAATTGGTTGTAAAAATTTTGAGTTGCCAATGCTTGAGATTAAATATTGCCATAACCTTTAGCATTGGAGATACTGAGAAGCGAGCCCGAAGGGCGAGCGATAGTAGGTAATGTCATAATCCGTTGGCATACTTGGCTAAGTTTTCATTTATGTTTTGGGTTTAAATTAAGTTTATAAACCTTCAACTTTATATTAAAATATGGAAAGGACTAGTGTGAAAGATGCCCTGGAAATGAAAACTGGAAGCAAGGTTTTGCTTAAGGGATGGGTGCATGATACAAGAGACTTGAAGAAAGTAAGATTTTTGATTCTTAGAGATATAACTGGAAGGGTACAGGTTACTGGAATTGATGGAATTACAGATAAAAAAACATTTGAATTACTTGATAATCTGACAAGAGAAAGTGTTGTTTCTGTTGAAGGAGAGTTGAAAGAATCCAAACAAGCTCCTGGTGGAAAAGAAGTTTTACCTACAAAGATTGAAGTTATTGCAGTTTCTGAAGAAAACTTACCGATTGATGTTTCTGATTTTTCTAAAACTGAATTGCCTAAGAGACTGGACTATAGATTCCTGGATTTTCATAACAGAAAGACACAAGCAGTCTTTAAAATACAGAATGAAATTTCAAATACCTTTAGAAAACATTTTTATGACAAAGGATTCTTAGAAATGCAACCTCCTTGCATAATTTCTGCGGCTTCAGAGGGAGGAACAGATTTGTTTGGGGTTCAGTATTTTGAAAAGAAAGCATTTTTAGCGCAATCTCCTCAATTGTATAAACAGATGTTGGCTTGTTCTGTTGAGAAGACATTTACAATAACTCCGGTCTGGAGAGCCGAGAAGCATAATACTCCCAGACATATTAATGAGATAAGACAGATGGATATTGAGGCTGCCTTTTTTGATCAGATGTCTATAATGAAACAGCTTGAAGAGTGCGTTATTGATATTGTTAAGAACGTTATTGCAAAATGCCAAAAGGAATTGGATATACTAGGGGTTAAATTAAAAGTTCCTAAGGGAGTTTATTTGCATTATGAAGATGCAATAAAAAAAGTTAAGGGAAAAATTGGGGAGGACTTTACACCTGAGCAGGAAAGAGTTTTATGTGATATGTATCCGGGGGATATTGTTTTTACACATTCATGGCCAAGTTCAATAAAGCCATTTTATATAATGCCTAAAGATGAAAATCCTAATGCGAAAGAGAGCTGTGGATTTGATGCTTTGTATGGTGGAATAGAAATTTCATCTGGGGGGCAGAGAATTCATTTACCTGAATTGTTAATTGAAAGATTGAAAGCTAAAAAATTAAATCCTAAGAATTTTGAGGGATATATTGAAAGCTTTAGATATGGTGCGCCACCTCACGCAGGATGGAGTATTGGACTTGAAAGAATAACACAAATTATTTGTGGTTTAGATAACGTAAAGGAAGCTACAATGTTTCCAAGAGATAGAGATAGGTTGACGCCGTAAAATTCATAAGCTTTTTATAGCTAGATTTTCTATTATAATCATGAAAAAGCAAACTGCACTTAAAACAATTTTGATAATCTCTATAGCAGGACTTTTCTTTTCTGGTTATTTGAGTTATGGAGAAGTTTTTGCTAAAGTTTGTGCTGCGACAGCACTTGGAATGGGAACTTGCACAAATGTTCAAGGAATTCCGGCATGTGTTTATGGATTTTTTATGTATTTGATTGTATTTATTGTTTCTATTTGCGGATTGAAATCTAGGAACTGAATTTTTGGTAACTTTTATATAATCTTCTTTGCTGTTTTTATATATGAAATCAAAGGTATTAATTTTGGGTGTTGTCTTTGTTGTGTTTACCTCTTTTTATTACTTGAATCTTGTTCTTGCGGCAACCGCTTCTACTGTCCCTAAGGAAAACTGTTACGTGCTTCAGTCTTCTGACAAGACTATTTCAATTTCTGTTGCGGCTTATGTTGGCAGTGCGGAAGATATCTTGTTAAGTAAAAGTATTGGGAATATCATTAATGGCTACCAAAGTGATGTCAAAGGCAACGTTGTGAGTTCTTGGAATGTCGTTGGACCTTGCAACGGTGAGACCGTTGGATATTCTGCTTTGATTGCTTCTTCTCCTACACCAGTAACACAAACTTACACTCAGGCAATTACTCCTGCCTATAGTCAAACAAATACACCTACGGCAACTTACACTCCAACTTATACAATTACTCCAACCCCAACACCTATACCAAAGCCCACTCCAAGTGTTAATGGAAATGTAAAATTTTATGCTTCAGACATTAATGACCCGACTAAGAAAGTTGAGATTGTGAATGATCCTTCAAAATATTATTTTAATGATAACTTTTACACTTGGCAGGATGTGAAGGTTGTTGCTAAATTGAATTTTAATTCTCCCGTTACAGGCAAAACATTGGGTGCGACTGCGACTTTTTCAATTTACAATAAATTTTTTGATAGCACTGATAAGGTAAATTATGATGCAAAAAGGACGAGATTCGCTCCGAGTAATTGTGTCAAAAGTTCTGATGGGAAAATGGTTTGCACGATTAAAATTTCTTGTACTGTTAGCTCTTCTACGGCTGAATGTGATGCGACATTGAGTGGAACTATAACAAGACTTGGGGATAGTATAACTGTTGCGATAGATAGTTCTTATGGTTCGGTTTCTTCTAAAACTATTTCTCTAGGAAGCTGTCCTTATGATTCATTATGCAAGGGTAAAACCGAAGCTGAAGATGCATATTGGAATCATCCTAATCAGGGAGTTGGAAAAAATTTAGGAAGAAGTTATGCTAATGCAGGACCAAATCCTACGACATATGCTGCTTGTGAGCTCTATGATGTTTGTAATCCTGTTTTGAATAAATATACTGATGAAGCGGAAACGAGTTGCAGTTCTGGTGCGAGTGAGTTGTTGTATAAAAAATGTTTATATGATTATGTTGTCCAGGTGGGTTTGGGTCCGAAAGGTTCTGTTGGTGCTAAAAAAAATGTTGGGAATTGGATGCAAGATTTTTGGAAGCAAGAGGTAAATTATCAGGGTACTTTGACTTCTTGTTCTGATAGTGGTGAACATTCATGGCTGAATCCCCGAAGTTCTTATTTTCTAGCGAGTGGTAAAAATGAACCTGCATGGACTAGTGATAGTGATTTTACAAAAAATAATTGCCAAGTTTATGATTTACCTGCACATGTGAGTGTTGATGTTATTCATACGGGGACTTGCGCGGATTACTCTATTGCGTTGACAAGTTTGTTGAGAAAGTCTGGATTTTCTTCTGATGAAACTGTGTCTGTGGGTTCCCTTGCTCCTGGGCAGGGGCATTCTTATAACGTTGTTAAAACTCCTGGCTCAATGAATTATAAAATTGTTGATACTAATGTCAATATGGATCAGTCTTATGTTTCTGTGTCTTGGGCATGGTATCTAACTATCTCTTCCCCAGAGAAGTGTAATTTTCTTGACGATATGAGTGATAATTTCATTTTTTCACCTAATACAAAGTTTCCTGATTCATCTAGAATTTTTCCTGCAGGCTATAATGGATTGGGGAAGGATAAGAGAGTGCTTATACAAGGCTGCGAATGTTCTGGCTCGGTGTCTGCAGGTTCTTCGGCAAATAATGATCCTATGGGTTTGTATGTACTTTATAATCTTCTTGGTCCCGTTCAGATTCATTGGGGAGATACCCCTATGATTCAAAATCATCCTATATGCTGCAACAAAGGAGATTCTGTTCTTTATGTTGATGGTGTTGACGTTGGCTGTTGTAGTTCTAAAGATAAAATGGTCTGGGGAACGGGAAAGAATAATCAATTTGCACAAGGTCAGCCGTTGAAAACAAATGGATGTTGTACCGCGGGTTTGTCTTTTACCTATTCTCTTGGTGATCCTATTGGCTGTTGTGATCCTATAAAAGATACTTTGGTCTGGGGAAATGGAGATTATGCACAAGGCAAACCTCAACAGTGGAGTACCTGCTGTCCAAAAGGCAGCATTGAGGTTCATGATGAATACGGGCTTCCTTCGTGCGGTGAAATAAAAAAATGAAAATGAAATCAGCAAAAAAACTTTTTACCGGAATGATTTTCTTAGTTGCAACTTTATTTTTATTTTCTTTTGCTCTTGCGGAGGACATTGTTGTTACAAAAACTATTTCGCCTTTTCAAGTAAAACCTGGAGAAGAGTTTTTGATAAGTGTTAATATACAAAATAACTTGAATCATTCGGTTGATGTGAGAATATTTGAGTCTCAACCAGTGATATTTTACTTTAGAGATTATGCTCCTTTTAATCAGACAGAAGTTGAATATGTACCCCCTTATATCTCTCTTAATGAAACAATTCCTGCGGGCGCTTCTGTGACGGAGAATTTTTATGCTAATACGAGCAAGATTGGAGTTATATTCATTGAATCAACCACTGTAAATGTGGAAAGTAATTCTTATTTCTCTAATTCTCTTAATCTAACTGTGATGTGCAATCAGAATGATGTTTGTGAGGGGAATCTTGGGGAAGATATTGAAACTTGCTCTCAAGATTGTAAGAGTGGAAGCGCTGATGGAATTTGTGACTTTATAAAAGATGGGAGAGTTGATCCTGATTGTTTGAATGGGGTTGATCCTGATTGGAATTCTCAATCTTCTGGAGGATTAAACTTAACTTGGGTTTTGTTCAGTATCATCTTGGCGATTGTTATTGTCCTTATTGTTTTGTTTTTTATACTAAGAAATATTCATAAGAGAAATGGGGTTATTAATCTTTATAGGAAGGAATTAGAGTCAAATTAGTTTTACCTTAATTAAACTTAAAAACTCTTGAATATAGGTATAATTATGTCAAATGAATCAAATGACTTTACCTATCATAAAGTTTCTGAGAAGGAAAGAGAACAGATAAAAAAGGATTCTAAAAGATTACTTGATGAATTTTCTAGTAAACTTGAGAGGATAAAGACTAAGGAAGGACATTTTTCTTCTTCTGTTTCTGAATCGGGTTTGCGTGATGAGGCTAAAGGATGGGAGACTGATGCCGATTTTAGAGATGTTACGTTCTGTAATGCTCCTATTACTGATGATGATTCGATTGTTGCTGAAAAGGGGGGATGGAAATGATAAAGTTTCCTAAGGAATTTGTGTTAATGGGAACGGATAATGATGGAGTTAGACATAGATACTCTGTTGAGAAGAATGATGGTTTTAAGGGAGTTTTTATTAAATTCATGGAAGAGCTTGGGTTTGATGGTGCCGCAATAAAGAAACAATTTGAAGAGCATCATTTTGATGATGAGACTGAAGAAGAGGTGTATAAAACATTGAAGGTTTCTGAAATTGTTGATGTTTGTAAATATTACAAAAATAATGAATATGAGTTAGATGTTTTTTATGGGAAGGATAAAATAATTTTGGTTATTAGAACTAATCAGAAGAAGGAGAGAGTTAGAAGAGCAAAACTTCTCGATGATTTAGAGCCTAAGTCAACATGGAAGGAATTTCCTCCGAAGCCATTAAAAACAAAACATATAGTGAGAACAACATGAGCATTAAACAAAAAGTCTCGGATATCAAAAAGGGAAAGATGACTGCAATGGAAAATGTGATGCAGTTTAGTAAGAAGATTGATAAGGTGAACAAAGATTTGAATGTTTATTTGAGTTTGAATGAGTATGCTCTTAAGCAGGCAGAAGAGATTGATAAGAAAATCAAAAAGGGAGAGAAGGTTGGAAAGCTTGCTGGAATTTGTTTTGCGGTTAAATCAAATATTTGTGTTGAAAATATGAATGCAACTTGTGCTTCGAAGGTTCTTGAAAGTTTTACTGCTCCCTACAATGCTTCTGTTATTAATGATTTGATTGATGAGGATGCTATAGTTTTGGGGATGGTAAATATGGATGAATTTGCTTGCGGGGCTTCTGGAGAGACTTCTGCTTTTGGGCCTACAAAAAATCCTGTTGATAAGAGTTTAATTCCTGGGGGCTCTTCTTCTGGTTCGGCTGCAGCAGTTGCTGCAGGACTTTGTGATTTTGCTTTAGGAAGTGATACTGGGGGTTCGATAAGAAATCCTGCTTCACATTGCGGAATAGTTGGATTGAAACCGTCTTATGGTTCTGTATCTAGGTATGGATTAATTGATATGGCTATGAGTTTTGATTGTATTGGTCCTCTTGCTTCGAGCGCGGATGATGCTAAGTTTGTCTTTGATATAATTAGGGGGCAGGATAATTTAGATTCGACTACTGTTGATTTTCCTAAAATGAAAGAAAAGAAAAACTTGACTGTAGGATTAGTTAATGTTAGAAATTTTTGTGATGAAAAGATTGCTTCTATTATTGAAAAGAAAACAAATGAAGTTGCAAAGAAGAACGGATGGAAGGTTAAGAAAATTGATTTGCCTTTGGACATTGCGCTTGAAACTTATTATTTGATTGTTTATGTTGAATTCTTTTCTGCTACGAGAAAATTTGATGGTCGTAGATTTGGATTGAAGATAGATGAACATGGTGGCGTTGAAGTAATTAGAAGAATTTTGGGAGGAATGGAAATCTCTCAAGCGGAATATTCTGGAAGATATTATCATTCTGCTTTGAAAGCGAGAAATTTTATTCGTGATGAATTTGATAAATTATTTGGGGATGTTGATGTTATTGTTCTTCCAACAGTTCCAAGAACTGCGCACAAAATTGCGGAGAAAATTTCTGTTGAGGAGATGTATGGTTATGATGTTTTAACTGTTCTTGCTAACATTGCAGGAATTCCAGCAATTTCAATTCCTTGTGGCGAAATTTCTGGCAAAAAGGTTGGATTACAGGTTATGGCTGCTCGCGGAGCGGATGATTTGGTTTTAGATGTTGCTGGGAAGATGGAGTAGATTTATGGTTTCGATAAATGAAAAACAAGCACGCGAATTTCTGGAGAAAATAACTTCTAAAGATAAAGTTGCAATAATTCATCATGATGATTTGGATGGATTCGCTTCGGGGATATTACTTTATGATTTTTGCTTGAAAAAGGGCGTTAGCGAGAAAAATATGAAGCCTTTTACTCTCCCTATTGGGGCAGATCAGAAAGAGCTAGTTGTTAAAATCTCTAAATTTGACAAGATCCTTATTGCAGATCTTGCTCCAAATACAATTATAGAGGTATTGAGGTTCGCTTCTTCAAAAGATAATTTGTATATTGATCATCACGTTTCTGATGAGGCAGTTCCTGAGGGAGTTATGGAATTACGAGAGTTAAAAGTTTCTTCTGCTTCAAAGATTATTTATGATTTAATTGGAACAAAAAATGAATTTTTGAAAGTAGCTGCACTTATTGCAGATGTAGGTTGGAAGTATCAAGATAATAGGGATAAACTGAAAAGTTATTTAGATGAAAATGATTTGGAAATTGAGGATGTAAAAAGTGATGCAATAATTATCGGTTACAGTCTTATTTATTTTTGTGATGATCTTGGGAAGATGTTTGATATTCTTAGAGGTTTTGAAAATTGGAGTGAAGTTGAGAAACTTGAAAAGTATTCTATACTCGTTGAAAAAGATTTTAATGATTGTATTGATGGATTTGAAGATAACAAAGAAGTTTTTGGAAAAATATTGTTTTATTATTTTGAGCCTAAATATGGCATTAAAAGCATGGCCATAAACGCAATCTCTTTTCCTAGGCCTTCAGATGTTTTTGTTTTTGCAGCTCCAAATGATAAGGAAATGATAAAATTAAGTGCTAGAAATCAGACAAGAGAGTATGATATGATTGAATTGTTGAAGGCTGGGACATCGGGATTGAAAAATGCAAGCTGCGGGGGGCATGTTCCTGCCGCAGGCGGTTTTATACAAGCAAAAGATTTGGGAAAGTTAAAAGAAAATCTGAAAAAGTATGCGGAAGGGATGAAGTAGTTCTTGTTTTGGGTGTTAACTTCGCTTTAATTTGCTTTAACTCTCCATTACTAATTGTATTTTATACCTCATATATATTTTTAAATACGAGATGCATGCATTTTTCATCAAAATAGTGTATACTTATTGATTTTGAAAGGGGGTATGAAAAAAAAGAGAATATGGCTTTAGATTTTGCAAAAGAGGCTATTGAAAATTCTGAAAAAAATAGTATTAACTTCGATGAGTTGAAAGCAGGTAAAGCTAACATTAAAGTTTTTGGTGTTGGTGGTTGTGGCTGTAATATGGCTACATGGCTTTTTAACAAGGGAATATCGGGTGCTACTATTTATGGCGTTAATACTGATGCATTACATCTATCAATTACTAAGACTGACGAGAAAATTCTTATAGGAAAAGAATTGACAAGAGGTCTTGGTTGTGGAGGCTATCCTAATAGAGGAAGAGAGGCTGCGAAAGAAGCTTTGTCTGACCTTAAGAGGGCTGTTTCGAGTTCGGATATGGTCTTTGTTTTGGCTGGATTAGGCGGGGGAACTGGCACTGGTGCTATTCCTGTTGTGGCTCAACTTGCTAAAGAGGCTGGCGCGGTTGTAATTGCTGTAGTAACTATGCCATTTGAAGCTGAGAAAGCGAGAATTGACAAAGCAGAGTTTGGTTTGCAGGAGTTGAGAGAGTCTGTTGATACAGTTATTGTTTTAGATAACAATAAACTTGTTGACATTGCTGGACAACTTCCAATGGAGCAGGCATTTGCGGTTGCAAATGAACTTGTTTCCACAATGATTAAGGGTATTGTAGAGACAATCACTTTACCTTCATTGATTAATCTTGACTATGCTGACGTATCTGCAATCATGAAGAATGGAGATGTTGCGGTTATTGGTATTGGTGAGGATAATACAAATGCAAGAGTTGATACTGCTGTACAGCAGGCATTAACACATCCTTTGCTAGATGTTGATTATCGTGGAGCTACTGGAGCACTGGTTCACATAACATGTGGCCCTGACTTGAAGCTGGAAGAATTCGATACTATCGGTAGACTTGTCACAGAAAACCTTTCACCCGAGGCACAAGTTATTATTGGTGCGAGAGTTAACAAAGAATTCCAGGGAAGAGTTAGAGTTATTACTATTATGACTGGTGTTAGCAGCCCTTACATTTTGGGTAAGAGCTCTCAGAGTAAGAGTTCTTTCGATAGCGATAGAAGAAAAGTTTCAATTAACGACCTCGGTATAGAGGACTTCAGTTAAAATAGCTAAACAAGGATTTTATTTTTTTATTTTCCCTTTTATTTTTGAGGGAGATTGTTTTTTTAGGAGGTTTTTTGTTTTGGACGATTTAAAAAAGTTTATTAACTTTGTTTTCTCTTTTGGAGTAGATGATTAATAGAGGTTTGATGAGGGCATTTGTTGTCATGTTTATAGGAGTTATTGTTCTGTCGGTTGTTATTATTTTATCTGATTCAATAGTTCATCCAGCAACGGCTGCTGGAGAGCCCACTTGGGAGGCGGTTACAGGATGCAGGACGCTTACTAATCCTGATTATCCTGCTACTAAAAGATATAAGTTAATGCTTCCAGAAAGTTATACTGCAACTTACACAAATGGAAAATGTTTTTTGATAAGCGGAAGCAACATAGAATTTGATATGGGTTTAAGGGCTCTTTCTGCTCCCTTTCCAAGGCAGGATGGATATGCCTTATATATCGAGGATAGCATCAATGTTGTTGTTAGGAATGGACTATTGATGTTTCATCAAAATGGTATAAAGGTTGTCAATAGTCGGGAGGTCACTTTGTCTAAAATATCGGTTATAGCATCCACAGGCGAGCAGATTAAATTATATAAATGCGAGAACTGCAAGGTTTTGAATTCTGAAATAGATCCGTATAATTCTGTAACTCCTAAAGAATCTGGAACAGGAGAATCAGGAGGAATTGCAATACATTTCGGTAAAGATAATGAATTAAGAGATAATAAGATAGATAATTCTGCGATAGGGATAAAAATATATGGGAGCAATGGAAACAAGATACTAGATAATAATCAGATAGTTGCAAAGGCCGGAATAGACTATCATTTGTTTGATGAATCTACGGGAATAAAAATGATAGATTCTAATTTTAATATTATAAATGGCAATACCATCAAAGCACGACAAGCGATAGATTTGCTTACAGAATTTCAACTTTTTTTAGATGATGAAGATGAATCTGTTCTTCCAAATGAAGATGGGAAAAAAGTATATATTGGTCAAAATACTGAGTCTAATGAAAACCAAATTATAAACAACAAAATTACTGGATATGAGGGGATTTATATTGATGGATGGGAAAATCCTATTATTCCTGGAATTTTTTATTTTCCTCAGAAGAATATAATTAAGAATAATATAATCAATGCTACGGTCCCTCTTTTTGGAATGGGAGAGTCGTTGCCATCTGGAGGTTTTCAGTTACGGCCAAATAATAATACTTGGAACAATGAACCTCTAATTTCTGGGAAAAATATAATCGGAACTAATTTTCTTGGAGGAAATTATTACACTCGCCCGGGTTCTCAGCCGGGATTTTCTGATAATCCTAACTATTGTCCTGATAAGATAGGTCTTCTTACTTCTAGTAATTCTCCTGATGGAATATGTGATAAACCTTTTAATGTAGAGGATTTTGGGGATATTTCCTATAATCAGATAACTTCTTGTGAGGGTAAGCAGAATTGTGATAAATATCCTCTTGCAAAACCTAATTGTGGAAAGGGAAAGGTCTCTAGCAAATGTTTTATTGGAGAAAAAATTGTTTTTACTAGGATTCCACCTGTAACTGTCGGAGACCCTTTATTAGATGAAAGGATAAATGAAAATATTGGTGCTTGTTTTGAAAAAGGGATTGCTGAGGGCGAGGCAGGGTGTGTTTTGAACTCGGAGGGTGGGAGTTATAATGACTTCTTTGCCTGGATTGACGAATCAAATGGAGTAAGATTAGATATGGATTGGTTCAATGGTCATATGGTTATGTCTCTTGTAGATCCAGTTAATCTTGGAAATGTACAAGCAGAGTGGTCTCTTGAAACTGGAAATACCTGTTCTGGAACAAAAACTGCCCAGGTTATTTTGAATGATTATGGGGATGTAACTCCTCCGGAGGATGCTGTTGTTTCTTATGTCTCGGACACGAGGGACTACTGCACAATTCCTAAACATCAGACAGCAAGTTCGACAAATTATGTCGATAGTTTGTCAGAATTCCAGACTACTTTAGAGGAGATGACAACAACTTAGAATGAAAGGTAAAATGCAGATGAAAAAAAGTAGAAAAAATAAAATGATTAGTGGAAAGAAAAGAATGAGTTACTACTATTGGATTTTGATTGCATTAGTAGTTATTGTTGTTTTGCTTTTTGCGTTTAATCAGTTCAAGATTGCGAAGGTTTTGGCTCCGATTACGGGACACGATACTGATCCTCTTGCAGATTCTATTTCAGTCAGTAGAACAATAGAACTCCTTAACAAGGAGATGGGGTCTGAAAAGAATAGATATAAAGTCAATCTGGAAATAAATGCTCCTGCGGGAAGAATTGTAGTCATAAAAGAGGAGAATTTTCCTTATGAAGAGGATATGCAAGATGAGTCTTTCCTTGAGGATTATGATTATGCTGATTTCAGCAAAGAACAAAAGGCATTAGTTTACGGTGACGCTTCGGAGCCGATAATCACTGATTTTTCTTATATTGTTTCGGCTTACGATGGAGATGTTGTTGAAGGTAATGTCTATTTTATAGGGAATGGCGTTAGGCAGTCTGAATCCATCGTGGGAGATACGGCGTTTAGAGGTAATTCTGTGAGACGGCTGTGTTACGGAGATGCTAACGGTGACGGTGCAGTTGATTTGCAGGACTTCGGAGCATTGAAGGATAACTTTGGGGTTTATGGTGGGGCAACTTGGGCGATGGGGGACTTTGTTAGTGACGGTAATGTTGATTTGCAAGACTTTGGAAAACTGAAGGATAATTTTGGAAAGACTCCTGAAAGTGGATGTGAGATGACTACTGTAGGTTGAGTTGATTTTGATTCATAAATAAAAAATAGTGTTATTATATAATAGTAACAATTACAAAAGATTTAAATATCATGTCGTTTTGGTCTTTTCATGAGAATTTCAAGGTATATAGCGGGATTGCTTGTTTCAGCAGCTTCTATGGTAGGTTTTGCTGGAACAAATTCTCCAGATGAGAAACCAGCTACACGAACGGCGGCTTCTAAGCCCGCAGAATCTAAATTAATAAACGTCATTGATTCATGTTATTCTTCTAGGATAATCGCCGATGGAGTAACTGATTTAGGGGATATCGCGATTGGTCATGATAATAGGGTTTATTATGTATCGGGGAATCTTGAAAAGGCTGCTGTTTATGAACTCGAAAATGGGAAACAGAAACAAGTTTTTAAGATAACTGCTCCGACTGAGAAGAGTACTGGAATTTTATGGACACGTTCGAGAATTGGCGTTAGTTCTGGAAAAAAAGGAAGAGAACTTACAGTCTTGCAAATAGGTAGAGATACCTTAGATGAAGATAAAGAAAAGTGGACTTATTTTCATGGGGACAGAATAAATTTAGATAGTGGGGAGACAACAAGAGGGAAAGAATTTGGGATAAGAAAGGAGATGGAGGGTTTTAAGACGACGGATGTTAATCCCGAAAATGGTGATTTTTATTTCAGCGCCGCTTCAAGTATATTTAGGCTAAAGCCTGCTACTCTTGATTTGGAATCTTTGAGATATGTAGAGCCTCCAGAAGGGATAGTTGCGGGACCTTTTTTTGGATTCTGTTTTGGAGCGAATAATCGTTCTTATGAAATATGGAATAGATGTGCAGTGGGGGCTTTGGGAAATGGCGAGACCAAAAAAATGGAGTTTAAACCGTCCATAACTGATTCATTTAAGGTTTCTGATGATGATCCTATTCGCTATTTTTTTAGTTTGGATAATGCAAGAGTTGATACTTCTGGAGATAAACTAATTGCTGTAGGTTATATGAGCTATACTGGAGGCAAAAACATTGGTGGTGCAGGAAGGGAAAGATGGGGAACTTATGTTCTGGGAATTGATTTGAAAACAGGGAGTGTTTCTAAAATTGCTCGCTCTGGCGGAGGAGCAGATTTTCTAGCTGGAGATAAATCTTACAAGCCAGAGTTTGATTATCATATTCGGTCTTCTGCTGTTGGGAGTGACGGAAAGATATATCTTGGTATGAGCACAGGCGGTTTTTCAAAAAGAGAGGGAAAGATTGTTTGTCTTGAGAAGAAGTGATTTTATTTGACACTTTTAAAAAAAAGATTTATAAACTTCGATTCTTTGTGTTTGTTATGAAAAAGGGCGTGGTGTTTAGAATTTTCTTTGTAGTATTATTTTTATTTTCGTTTATAGGCTTTGTAGTATTTTGTGATGTTCCTTTTGTGAAGGCGGCGGGGGAGCCGGTTTATAATTCTATCGAGAGTTGTCGGGACTTGGGAGTTAATGATGGTGGTTCTTCCGAGCAGACACGAAAGTACTATTCTATTAGCAAGGAGATTGTCATGAATCGACCAGACTGCTTGGTTATTTCAGGGTCTTATATTACTATTAAGTTTCTTCGTGGTGGGAAGATTACTGGAATTACTGGAAATAGACACGTAGCCATACTAATCAGTAGAACAAATAATGCCCCGGTTCCAGAGGTGGTGATTGAAGGAGATGGTTCTGACGATGTAAATATCCAGAATACAGATATGGGAATCTCTGTCCAGCCTAGCTATCTTGCTCCCGTTAAGATATCCGGGGTTAACATAGTGGGTTGTGGCGTTGGGATTGAGGTGGCAGGTACCACCATGAATTATTATGATGGGGACACTATAACCCTTGAAAAAAACAAGATTAGTGGATTTACAACTAGTGGAAGTGGTACTGCTAAAGGCATTTCTATTACTGCGGCTTGTAATCTTCAGATTGAAGGGAATGCTATTGATAGTTCTGAGGGATATGGAATTTATATTGAAGATTTGAGTAGTGATAGATTGAATACTAAACTTTTCACGAGAAACGTTATTAAAAATCAGATTAAGAATGTTCGGGTAGGAGTTTATCTTAAGAATGCAGTTGATGTTAATGTTGGAGCGGAGGGGGCGAAGAATATTATTACCTCTACGAAGGATTGGGGAGTAAGTATGGCAGGACAGTGTAAACGAAATAAAATTCTTTCAAATATAATTACTAATGAGAATTTTGAGGAAAAACAACTTGGTGGAGGGATAGATACTGCTGGAGAGGACAATTCTATAAAGAGTAATGAGATTACACTCAAAACTTCAGGAAGTGCAGCTAGATATTCTTATGGTATGACCGTCTATGGAAAGAATAATGTCTTCTTTGATAATAAATTAGTGTTTAATCCTGAAGAGGATAAAGTATCTGTCTGGGCGGTGATATTTCGAACTTCAGAGAGTACAAAATTTTATCATAATAAGATTGTTGGGGCTTACCGGGGTGTAGGGGTTGGTGTTGTTGAGACTAGTCGTGATAGACAGGATAAGCTGACGGGAGTTACTGTGATAAGGGATAATTATCTAAAAACTATATCAAAGTATGACCTTGGGATAGAAGAGTATATCTATAGGAGTCAGGGTCGTGACGCTAATCTTTTATTGAATCCTGCAGAGCGTTTTGGAGCGGTTACGGAGAAAAATCCGGAGCATAATAGTGTTCTTGGAAGCGTGTTTTCTTCAGGAAACTATTATGGAGGATTAAATGGTTATTCAGAATCTGATGGTTGCAATAGTGATGCTAAATACGGTTTTTGTGGAAGTCCTTGTTTGCTTAGTACTGATTCTAACAGGGATGAAATTTATCCTTTAGGAGCTTGTTCAAAGTCTAATGAAAATGTTTGCAATAAGGGTCTTAATACTCTTAAAAATGATAAGGGTTATTGTGACTATTTTCCATTGGCCAAGGAAAAGGTAGTTGCAGATTGTAGAGTTCTTTTTCCTAGTTGTGCTATTAATGATAATGAGGGATTTAAGATTAATATTCCTGCTAGTAGCATTCCAGATAGTTACTCTGGAATAGATTTGAGTTCGTTTAAAGATGTGATTAGTGCGTGCAATCTTTATGAGGGGGGATGCGTTCTTCAGGCTCCTAGTGATAATAGCTGTCCTGATTTTGCATGGGCTTTTGCTGATGAGTCAGAAAATCCTGTTGGAGCGATTAGTACAGACATACCTCCTGTTGGATCTTCCGAAGTGCCTGTGCGTTTAACTGTTTTAACTAATGAAATTTCGGGGTATATTTTGGATGTTGAGTTTACTGCGACTGATTGTTCTGGTGGAACGGGTGAAATGAGTGTTTGGTTACATGATGTGATCAATGGCCGTCTTACAAAGGTGGATTTGCTCGGAAATCCTGTTGTTGCGTACGGTCCTGGCATGGAAATTGATGCGACTCCTCTGCAAGTAATTGCAAGTGCCGCGTCGGGAGATGCTGGGGGTCCAGGATTCTCAGATCCTACGAGTCTACTAAATATTCAATCATTTCCTCCTACTGTTTAATAAAATGGAAATTAAGAATAATAAAATTGCAAGGGAAAAGAAGGGCATGAGTTACTTATGGGTAGCTTTGACTTGTGTGATTGTTTTGGCTGTCGTTGCTTTCTTTGTGTTCAATAGGGGAGCGATTAGTGGAAAGGCTGTTGGGCAAGGTATTATTGGGAGTCATATTTCTGTCGAGAGGGAGATTACCTATCTCTATGATGACGAGGACAATATAGGCAAGAAAATTTTTGCTGTTGATTTGCATGTTGTTGTTGATCAGCCCGGAATTGCTGTTGCTGCAGGAGATATTCTTTCTGAAGTAGATAACGTTGTTTATTGGACTGACCCTTCAGAGGCTGTTGATTCTAACGGACAAGCTTATGATCTTGCCATGTATGATAAAGTAAATCATAAGGTAGTGTATAAGGATGAAAGTGGGCCTATTAGTACGACTTTCTCTTATCTTGTTTCTGCTAACGAAGGAGATAGTACTTTCGGAGATTTTTATTTTATTGATAATGATATGACTATGACTTCGGAGTCAATAACTGGAGATACCATATTTACTGATAATGCTGCTCCGGTTCATCGTCTGCGAGGGGATGCGAATGATGATGGAGTTGTTGATTTACAAGACTTCGGAGCATTGAAGGATAATTTTGGGGTTTATGGTGGGGCAACTTGGGCGATGGGAGATTTTACCGGCGATGGTAATGTTGATTTACAAGACTTCGGAGCATTGAAGGATTGCTTTGCTGCTATTCTTAATGATCCAGATCGTCCAGCGTGTATAATTGTCTAATTGCAGAAATGAATATCTTAGATGGGGGTAATGTACTAAATTTTAATTGACTTGTTGATTTTGTCTTTTCTATTTTTATTTCTTCATTATGCATTATCTTTTTTTCTACTTCCCTGTTACAATATACATTTAAAACCCTCTTCTTTCTTTAGAAAAGAAAGAATTGGTGGTTCAAGACACTCTTTTCTTTTTAGAAAAAAGAAAATTGGTGTTTCAAAAGAAAAACTAAGGTAGGGATATAAAAAACTAAGAAAGAAACTAAGATAGATAACATGGAAAATATATTAGAAATTGATAAAGGTGAAGAAAGAAGTGCTGTTGATGAGGAAAAACTTAAAGAAAAAACAAGAAGATTAAGTGTGAAAGAGGCGGGGATATATTCTGTAAGCGATGGATTTGGGTTTAGGAACGTTTCTCCGTATGCTTTGGCACTTGGGGCGGGAAATACTGCCATCGGACTTTTAAGTTCACTACCCTCGCTTATAGGCAACTTTTCACAGCTATTTACGGCAAGATTAATGAGAAAATATTCAAGGAAACAGATTGTTGTTGTTTCAGTATTTTTACAGGCTTTTATGTGGTTGGCTTTGCTTGTTCCTGGATTGTTTTATTTCATTTTTCATTTTAGCTCGGGTGTTAGTTCTTCTTCGCTTGTAGTTATTTATACTCTTCTTGTTTTGTTTGGAGCTATTGCAGGACCGGCTTGGCAGTCTTGGATGAAAGACATTACACCTAAAAAAAGCGGGCATTTTTTTGGAGTAAGAAATAAGGTTGCTGGAACTGTCTCTCTGATATCTATGATCCTGGCGGGTTTTATTTTGGATTATTTTAAACAAACTAAAATATTCATTGCGTTTGTTATTTTATTTTCATTTTCTTTTGTTGCAAGAAGTATTTCGGGATATTTTTTTAGTATAGAATATGATCCTTCTTTTAAGTATCAACCAGAGTCTCATTTTAGTTTTTTTCAGTTTTTGAAGAAAATGGCAGGTAACAATTTTGGAAAATTTACAATATTTCTTTCTTTGATTTCTTTTGGTACAGCAATTGCATCTCCGTTTTTTGTAGTGTATATGATTAAAGAAAGGGGGATGAGTTATTCTGCTTATTTTGCGGTTACCGTTGGAAACGCTCTTGTTACTCTTTTAGTTATGCCTTTGTGGGGAAAGTTTACAGATAGATATGGAAATGTTAAAACTATGAAGATTATGGGATTTTTTATATGCTTTACCCCGATAACTTGGGTGTTCTCCGTGTTTTTTAGTGGATGGCATCTTTTAGTTTATCTTATATTTATTGAGTGCATTGCAGGATTTGTATGGGCAGGATTTAATCTTGCTTCTGGGAATTTTATTTATGATGCGGTAACTAGACAAAGAATGGCTATATGTTCCTCTTACTTGAATATCTTGGCGGGAATTGGAGTATTTTTGGGCGCTACTCTTGGAGGGATTATAGCTTCATTTGATTTTCACTTTTTGTCTTATGCAATGTTGTCTGTGTTTTTAGTATCTGGTTTAATACGTTTGGTGATTTATTTTATTTTTGCAAGTAGAATAAAAGAAGTTCGAGATGTAGATCCTTTTGATACTAAAAAACATGTTGTGGACAAGTTAAATGTGCTTAATCCAGTGAAAATTGTTGAGTACTTTGGAAGCGGGACTGATGGGGAGAATGTGAATTAGAAAGTTTGGTATCTCTTGTGGAGGAATCGCATTGGCAACTTTTTTTAGACTTGGCTAATTTTATTTTATTAATTAAAGTCCTCAAAACCTAACTTATCATTGAATTCGTGTGAGATGTTTTCGAGAAGTTTTTCTTTGATTTTTTCTTTGTCTTTTGCCCATGTTGAATGTCCGAGTATCCATGATAATTTGATGAAGGCTGTTTCTGATGTCATGTCTTTTAATGGGATGATGCCTGTATCTAAAAGTTCTCTGCCTGCTGAATAAACATTAAGATTTAATTCACCATAGATTGTTTGCGCGGTTCCAACGATTGTTATTCCTTTTTGAATTGTTTTCTTTATTGTTGGAAGCCAGTTTTCTTTTGATTCTTTGCTTGGGACGTGGCCTAATCCTGTTAATTCTAGAACGATTCCTTTGTAGCCTTCTTTTGCGTAAAAGTCTAAGATGTTTGGATTTTGTCCGGGATAGATTTGAACAATTGCAACTTTTTCGTTGTATTTTGCGTCTAATTTGACGTTTACTTCTTTATTTCTTGCATTGAAATCTTTTAGGATTGTTAATTTATCTTTTGTTATCTCTGCTATCGGTGTGTCGTTTATGACCTTGAATGTGTCTCTCCTTGAAGAATGCATCTTTCTGGTTTTTGTTCCGGGCATTGCCAAGCATGCAGTGTCGTTAAGATCTTTATGTCCTACTATTGCGACTTCTGCAATATCTGAAACTGCGTAACGGGCTGCACAAATTAAATTTAATGCTGCATCTGTGCTACCTCTGTCAATTGAACGTTGCGAGTACGTTAGCGCTATAGGTTTGTTTAGATCTCGTAAATAAAATGAGAGGGCTGCTGCCGTGTAATGTAAAAAGTCTGTTCCGTGTGTGATTATTATACCCTCTATTTGTTTTTCTTTGTCTTTTTCATTTAGAAGTTTTTCACAAACTTCTGCAATTTTTTTCCAGTCAAGGAAAGACATATTCTCGCTCCATTTCATAAATGGTTTTTCTATTTTTACTATGTTACAAATATCTTTTATTTCAGGAGCAATTTTAAGAATTTCTTCTGCGTCTGTGCTTATAACTCCGCCAGTTTTTGGGTCGAGACGTGAGGAGATTGTGCCTCCGGTGATGATTAGAGCGATATTTGGGAGTGTCTTTTTGTGTTCATGTTTAATTTGAGTTTTTTCTTTTTGTTTAGCTTTTTCTATAATCTTTGCATCAAGAATCTCATTTTCTCTTATTCCTATGTTGTATCCGGAAGTTAATTTTATTAGAATAACCTCTGGATCGTATGATTCTAGAATTGTGCATTGCCATTCTTTTTCACGTGTTTTAAGATGAACTTTATCTCCAACACCGAGTTCTTTGATTTTTAGGGCCATGTTTTTCAAAGCTTAAAGAAGTATAAAAAGGTTATTGAATGAACAATAAGAGTCCTAATGTGAGCACGCTCTAGGAGTAAAATAAAAAGGTTTTTAAAGGGATTATTTATAGGTAGTATATTGGCCCTAGGGAAAGAGAGTTCTGATAAAATTAAGATGGCAAAAACATCATACAGAAGCGTTGGAGCAGATTCGGATAGATACTGGGTAGCGGAGTCTAAGACAAAATTACAAGGTGATTTGAGATCTGCTTATTTTAATTCAAAACAAAATCTTGGCGGAAATGCCGAATTGCTTAGAGAGGTAACGGAGGTTTTAGGAAATAGGGGATATAGTCATGTAAAGAGATTGAGGATTGCTGAAGAGCTAATGGGATCAAGTTATTTTTCTCTTTCTCAGGCTGAAAGAGAGTATCTTGTTGGAGTTCTTAGTATTTCTGGACATTATGTTTCTGAAAATAAAAGTTCTGGTAAAGAAATTAAGGATTCTGTATATGCAGGTCAAAAGGCAAGAAGTTTAGAGATGAAAGTAACCGTGGTTTCTAGAATGAGAAAGGTTGAAGAGGTTGAACCTGCAAGAGAAATTGAATCTGCAAAGCCTGTTGAAACATATAGACCTAATGTAAAAAAGTTGGGATTGTTTGGGAAGATTGCCGCCGCGGCTGCTATTATTGGTAGTGTTGCCGTAGGAGTTTTTTCATATTTTGGAAGAGATTCTTCTTTGAGTAATGTTGGAAGTAGTTCTACTTCTAATGCTTCTCCTTCAACTCTTGTTGATGCTACCCCTCTTTCTAGAGGAAGCGCTTTAAATCTTTTTGATAATGAATATAAAACAAATAATCGATTAGAAGGACGTTTAGGTAATGGAAGCTCTGATGTTGGAGACAGACATGTTGCTTTTGGAGTTGATTATGCTGGTGCTTCTGAGCCTGAAGGAAATTCTAGGATAGAGGGCGCTAAATGTTCTGATCGTGTGCGTTTTTCTCAAAGCGTTGAGAGTAGGGCCAATGTTAGCTCTGAATCTGAAGGGTTTGCTGTTTCTGATTTAACCTCTCCTGCTTCTCCAGAATTGACTAGTTTACCTGTAACCGCTTCTGGCGATGACTCTCTTAGTGTGGTTGGAAGAACTCTTACAATTTCTTTGGGGGATTTAGTTTCTTATCCAGAAAAGGCATTTCTCCCTCTTTGTGGAAAAGATGGAACCCATATTACTATTGGCTCTAAATCAAAGAGACAGGTATTCTATAATGTTAGCAATGATAATTCTTTAGACGCTTCGGATAGAGTCTGGAGAAAATCATTTGGGGGAGGGTTAGATAGTTCTAACATTGAGAAAGTTGTTATCTACGATATGGTCAGTGGAAAGAGCAGAGAGTTTAGGGCTGAAGAATTTGCTAAAAAGTATAGTCGTACTGATCCTTGCAAGATAACTTTGGATTGATATTTATTTTTGCCATAAATAACTTTTTATACCGGTGTTCTTTGTTTAGATTATATGGCTAAAGCAAAACAAATCCAGATTGGTTCCATTGAAAAAGAGAAAAAATCTTTAGGTGAGAGGGAGTATCCTATAAAGATTGGACTTGAGATACATGGATATTTAGATACTGAAGAGAAATTGTTTTGTATGTGCAGGGCTAAATGTCCTGAGAATATTGATTGGCGTGAGGAAAAAGACAATACAAGAATTTGTCCTATATGCACTGGCACTCCGGGAAGTAAACCTATGCTTCCTAATAAAAAAGCTGTTGATAACTTGATTAAGATTGCTTTGGTTATGGGATGTAATGTCAATTGTGGAAAAGAATTGGTTTGGCAAAGAAAGCATTATGATTGGGCGGATTTGCCTAAAGGATATCAGAATACTATTTCTGGAGCACACGCAGTTCATCCGGCTTCTAATGGAAAGTTTCATGGAATTAGAATAACTGAATGTCATCTTGAGGAAGATCCTGCACAATGGAATCCTGAAACTGGTAAGATAAATTATAATAGAAGCGGCTCGCCATTGATTGAAATTGTTACTGAACCTGATTTTTATGATTCTGAGATGGTTGTTGAGTGGCTTAAAAATTTAATTAATTCTTTAAGCTACATAAAAGCGATAAAGAAAAATGCAGGAATTAAAGTTGATGTTAATGTTTCTACTCATGGAGAGAGAGTTGAGATAAAGAATATTAATTCTATTGAAAAGATAAGAAAGGCTATAGAATATGAAATTGTTAGGCAACTTGAAAATCATGAAAAGGGAATTGTACAAAAGCGTGAAACGCTTGCTTTTGATGAAAGACTTGGAAAGACAATTAAAATGAGAGATAAAGAGGGGCAGGCAGATTATCGATTTATTCCAGACCCCGATTTGCCAGTTATTGTTTTGAATGAGAAGGAAGTTAAGAAAGTTGAAAAGGAACTTCCAGAAATGCCTGAAGTTAAACTTGATAAACTTTCTAAGAAATATAAAATTGACTCGGACAATGCTGAAATTTTATCTAGGAATTTAGAGTTGGTTGAGTTTTTTGAGGAGCTTTCTAACGAGGGGGTAGATGTTAAGAAGAATCTTTCTTGGATTACTGTTGAATTGCTTCGTGTATTAAACTATAACAAAAAAACTCTTGAAGATGATGATGTTGACATAAAACCAAAACATCTTGCTGAGTTGATTAAGCTTGTTGTTAGTGGAAAGATAACTCCTCTTAAAGCAAAACAGGTAATGAATGATTTTGTTCCAAAATCTTTTTCAATAAAAGAGAAGGGAGATGTCGTTAGTATCGCTAAAGATGCAATTGAAAATATCTGTAAGCAAGTTATTAATGATAATTTGCATGTTGTTGATGAGTTTAAGTCTGGAAAAGAACAGGCTTTAAATTGGTTAATTGGGCAGGTTATGAGGTTAAGTGAGAGAAGAGCCGATTATAAAACCGCGAAGGATTGCTTGATTAAGTTGTTGAAGTTAACATAAGTAACATGTGTGGAGGAATCGTTTTGTTAGGAGCATTCTTTATGTTTATATTGCCAAAATTTAAATAAACAAAAGTTGCCAAGTATGTCAACGGATTGGGAGATACCAAAAATTGCGCGAATAAATTTATATACTCTAGTTTGTATTTAGTTCCATGACAAGGGGTGCGCATCATATACATAGACATGTTAAGAAGAGGGTGAGTGAGAGACATGTTGAAGAGAAAATCGAGGATTCTGCTTTTAGAAGAGGAATTGACAAACTTGTTTTGATTATCGCTTTTTTAGCTCCTCTTGTTGAACTGCCTCAGTTGATTGAAATTTATGCACTTAAGGCTGCTGGAAGTGTTTCTTTACTAACTTGGAGTATGTTTGTTGTATTTGGAGTTCCTTGGTTGATTTATGGGATTATACATAAGGAGAAGCCGGTGATAATCTTGTATTCATTATGGATAATAATTGATTCTGCGATTGTTGTTGGAATATTACTGTATGGGTGATAACTGGTCTTGTTGCTGGTGCATAAAATTAAAAATGGACAATGTTGTCAACGGATTTGGATGTTACTGAGAAGCGAGCCCGGAGGGCGAGCGTTGATTGTCGCTCGAAACTGGACTCCGTCACATTTTCTCGCTCTCTCGTAATTTTTGTGAATGGATAATATTTTTACATGATCGGCAGTTATTTATTACAAATGTTTTTGGCAGAGAAACAAAATTATCTCTTGAGAACTCTTGCTTTCATTGTTCTTGGTTTTAGAAGATTCTTGAGATCTTCGAAAACTTGTCTTGCTTTGTCGTCGTTATTTCCTGTTGCATTGCAGGTGAAGATATCTAATTGTAGTGAATTCTTTTTTTCTGGCCAGGTATGAATTGAGACGTGAGATTCTGAAATAATAAAAACTCCCGTGAAACCAGCTTTGGGAAATTTGTAAAAACATCTTCCAACAATATGAAGCCCAGATCTTTTTATTATGTGTTCTGCTTTTCTTTCGAATAGTTTCTCGTCGAGAAGCAGACGTTTGTCTAAACATTCATAAAAGTTAGCTATAAAATGTATCCCCTCCATCAATTATATATAAAAAATCTATTTATAAATTTATTTCTCAATAGAAAGAGTTTTAATCTTGCGTTATTTAGGTATTTTATGATAGATTTCAACAAACTTATAGACAAATATCTTGAGAGAGAATTTAGACCAAAACAGATTGGGAGGTATTACCCCTCGGAAATTGGAGGGTGCTTAAGGAAAACTTGGTATTCATATAAGGTACCTAAAGCGACGGATACTAAACTCGCTAGAGTATTTGAGGCTGGAAATATGCTTCATGAGTTTATTGCTGAAGTGATAAAGAGTGAAAAGAATAAGGATGTTGAATTGCTTCAAAGTGAAATGCCTATCCAGATAAAAACTAAAGATTTTGTCATCTCGGGGAGGATTGACAATCTTGTTTTGTTAAAGGTTTGTGATATTAATGGAAAATTTAAGGATGATGACTGTAAACAGGTTTTATTAGAAGTTAAATCTACAAAGTTTTTGCCTGAATTTTGCAAAAAGGAACATGAAATGCAATTGCAGCTTTATATGAGGGCTACAGGTGTTGAGAATGGAATTGTTTTATATGTTCAGAAGGATAATATTGAGACTAAATGGTTTGATGTTAAGCTGAATGTTGTTGAGGGAGAGAAGATTATCGAGAGGTTTGAAAAAATACACGAATCGCTTGTTTGTGGAAAGATGCCTATTGCTGAAGCTAAGATGAATAAAGAGGATAAATGGATGTGTGATTATTGTCCTTGGAAGGAAGAATGCGATAAGGAAGGTAGTTTTTGAGTAAGATTTAAATAAACTGGAATGGTGTCTAGTCCATGGGAAGAGGGTTTACATTTTTTGTTTTTTTGGCTTTAGCTGTTTCTCTTTTAGTTTTAGTTGGATTAAGGTTTACGGGCTTTGTTCCTCTCAATACTCAAGACACTAGTCCTTGTACTGTTGATTTTAATGAAGATGGAGCTATTGATTTGCAAGATTTTGGAGTATTGAAGGATAATTTTGGAGCTACGGATATCTCTGGAAACTATTCTTTTTGGAGAAGAGGTGATGCAAATCTTGATGGGGTAATTGATATTCAGGATTTTGGGTTGGTTAAGGGTAACTTTGGACAGAATGCTTCGGGGTGTCCGAATTTCTGTTCTAAGGTTATTAATTGTTCTGGAGAGATATTAGATGGTTGTTGTCCTGGAAAATGTTTGGGTATTGAAGACCTTGACTGTGTGCAAGATGGGGTTTTAATGAATTCTTTATGGACCGCGAACAGCGATGTTTTAGTGGATGGTGCATGGGAGAGTTCTTCGTGTTCTGAAGCGCTTAGTGTTGTTGATTCTGGAGAGGGGAGTGGAGAGTATGCTCTTCGGGCGGATTCTTCTAATAAAAATTATTGTTGTGTTCAGAATTCTTATGGATATCATTGCTATAATCTTTATGTGGTGAATAAATTTCCTAAACTTATGAGGTCCTGGGGGGGAGAAATGTACATTAACTTAAAAAATGTGGATTTTTCTTATAGTGATGTTAATGGGCTTGCGGTGCTGGGGGCGTATAATACTCTTTCTAGTGGGAATAGAGATTTTACAATTCTGGCTCGTGCAAAAACTGGTGGAAGGGGGAATCTTTGTTTTAGTTATTTCTGGCCTTGGATGGGTTCTGCTGCAATGTGTGGCCCAGATCAAAGTGTTGATATCTCAAAGGCTATGTGGGAATCTTGGATAAAGGTTGAGTGGTGGTTTAGTAATAATTCAAATCTTTATGTTAAAGTTGGAAATACTAGTTGGAGTGATGACTGGCGTTTTGTTCCAGTTCAGAATCCTGACTCCACGCCTAATTACGTGGAGGTTTGTGATGCTTCGGCTGGTTGTGCTAGGTCCGGTTATTTTTGTGATAATGGGATATGTAAGACGGATTTTGATAATGTGAGAGTTGGGTGGGTTAGTTCTTATCTTAATGGTAATGTTATGATTAAAAACGTAAAACTTTATGACGGTAATTTTATTCCAGATAATTTACCTTAAACTTGGGAGATATATTTAGCTCTCTTGAATAAAAAAGAATTAAGTTAAAATTAAAATTGGTTTATTTGTGTCTGCATGGGCATAAACTGCCTAAAGCAATTAATGCTGCAGCAATTGTTATTGCTATTGGAGCCCAAGATGGAGAAGGATTCCACCAAACTAATACTACGATTAGTATTGGTAATAACCAACTACCACAAGAACACATGGGGCATCTTTTCGCGGAACATGATTCGTCTTTCATATTCTCGATTTTTTGGCCCCTTTTTCTTTTTGCCATGGATTATTATGGAATATGGAGTATTTATATCTTATCTTAAGGGAACCAAGGTTTTGACTTGCAAGCTCTCTTGAGCACCATGACAGTTCAACCCTCCTGTTACAAAACCTTTTAAACGAACTTTATTTTGTAGGTTCAAAGGATGTAAAATATTAAAATGCTTCAAACTATTCTCGATTTGTTCTTGCACTTAGATGCTTATCTGATAGGGGTTGTCATGAAATATGGTTTGTTGGCTTATCCTATTTTATTTGTTGTTATCTTTCTTGAGACGGGAGTTGTTGTAGCTCCATTCTTGCCAGGGGATTCTTTGATATTTGTTGCGGGAGCTCTTTCTTCACAGGGTTTGTTAAGTTTTATGTGGCTTTTTATTACGATTAGTCTTGCAGCGGTTTTAGGAGATAGTGTTAATTATTTTATTGGGAAGTTTATTGGACGCAGAGTTACCAAAATTAAGTTTGTCAACGAAGAGCATATAGAGAAAACTGAAAAGTTTTATGAACAACATGGGGGCAAGACATTGATTATTGCACGTTTTATCCCTGTCGTTAGAACTTTTGCTCCCTTTATAGCGGGTGTTGGAAAAATGAAATACTCAAGATTCTTTTCATATAATGTAATTGGGGGATTGTTATGGGTTGCAATTTTCTTATCTTTAGGTTTCTTCTTTGGGAATCTTCCTTTTGTTAAAAATAATTTAAGCGCGATAATTATATTCATAGTCTTATTTTCTTTTGTGCCAGGAATATACAAATTTTTTATGAATCGGATAAAGAAGATGATTGGGAAGAAATAAAATCATTGCGGGATTTATTTTTTATAATTAGTCAACTTTTTCTCTTGCCAATATTGATAGAGTGGGCCTATGAAGGCTCCGGCAAAAAAGCCCCATATAAGATCTTCTATTGGTGCTGTTAAAATAGTTATACCTGATAAGTTTTCCATGAACCAGTAAGTCTTTACCCACCCAGGGGTTATTAGTTGTGGAACTATGAACCAGACCAATCCGATTATAGCTAATAATATGCCTGAAAGTATAGAGTCTACTATGAGATCTTTTCTTTTGTACCAGATATAAATTATAGGTATTGCAAATGCGATTAGTGATGAATAGAATGTATGAATCTTAAATAAGTAAACGCATACTAAAAAGATTACTGCTAATAAAATCAGGGGTATTGCAATTTTAATTTTTTTAAGTTCTGTCTCTTTCTTTTTCTTCACTTTAAGATTTATTCTTTTATTAAAAATGATTAGATAGATTACTGCTGATATGCCTGCTGTGACAAAACCAAAGAGAAAATCTTCTATTCCTACTGAAGTGTTTGTTATTGTGAGCGGATGCCACCAGTCTATTAGGTATGTAGGTTCTACGAGGACCCCGATAACTCCAAAGACTAGTGAAACTATAAGCATCTCTTTTCTTATATCTTTCCTTAGATAGTATAAAACGAACCATACTAATAGCAGGGCTAAGTCTGCGATCATATAGCTGTATGTGTAGTTCACCATCTTTTTAAGCGGGCTCACGAGGAATTGAACCTCGATCAACGGGGCCGAAACCCGCTATTCTATCCATTAAACTATAAGCCCAAGCTTTGCGAGGACTTATAGGAGGATGGAGAGGTTTTTAATCTCTCCTTAAACTATAAGCCCTTATGGGAACCAAGGTTTCCCTTAAGTTCACCCTTCCTATTAAGAGAGTGATGCCTCTTTAAAAAGATTTGGCGAGACGTTTTTAATTCCCGTAGATTTTAATTTCACTAATTTTATAAATGAGGCTTTCTTTGACATTGGATGCAAAAAAATCATGTGATAACAATTTCTGTAAGTATTATGGTTGTTTTTTTAGTTGTACAAGCGAGCATGATATATTTTGTGATGTATCAAACTAATAGGACAATGAATTCTGTGAACCAGTCGGTTTCTGATTTAACTGATAAAATAGATTCTAATAAAAGAGAGACTCAAGCAAACTTTAATAGTTTAGCGGTGATTATTTCCAATATATCGGCTGTACAGTCTAGTTTGCAGAATGAGGTTGCGACAGTTAAGGCCAATTCTAATTCGGATTTTTCTGATATAATCTCTAGGGAGATTGAAGGGGTTGTTACAATAAAGACGGATCTAGCACAGGGAACGGGATTTTTTATTAGTTCTGATGGATACATTGTTACTAATTATCATGTGATTGAGGGCGCAAGAGCTGCGGGGGCATTTACTCATGATGGGACTAATCATCAAGTCACTCTTGTGGGTTATGATGCTAATATAGATGTTGCTCTGCTCAAAACCTCGGGGAGTTTTACTAGGTTGAGTTTTGGAGACTCGGATAGTGTTAAGGTTGGCCAAAAGGTTCTTGCAATAGGAAATCCGTTAGGATTAAGTTTTACGGCTACGCAAGGAATAATATCGGCTATAGACCGTCCCGGGATAAATGACTTGCCTTATTATTTTCAGACGGATGTTCCATTGAATCCTGGAAATTCTGGGGGACCCTTAATTGATACTAGTGGTAATGTCGTCGGAATAAATAATTTCAAGGCCCAGGGGGCGGATAGTATCGGGTTTGCTTTGGAAAGCAATAGGGCAAAAGATGCTGTAAATGGTATTGCTATGGCTGATTTGAATATGACCTTGGTGTAAATGCATTTTTTTATTTCTCGGCTATAATAATATTTTGGTAACATCTGTGGAGGAATCATCGGGGTATGCGCATTTTTAGGTTGTTAAGCATTTTACATATAAACTTTGTTAAATAAACCTGTGAAGAATGAGAAGATACTAAAAGTAGGGTTTGGAGGTGAGGAGTATTAGTTATTTGCATGTTTTACAAGATTATTATTATTATTATTTTAAAAACATAGAAATATTTATAAAGGATATAGTGTTAACATATTTATGAAAAAGTGGTTGGTGGCTGTTCTTATCGTCGTTGCTTTGGTGATTGTTGTTTTCGTTGGATTTAAAATAACTGGCAATGTTCCTCTTTATGTAGGAGATAAGGGTCCTTGTGCTGTTGATTTTAATGAAGATGGAATTGTGGATATACAAGACTTTGGAATGTTGAGGGATAATTTTGGAATTGAGTCTGGAGCGAATTTTTCCCAGGGAGATGCTAATGAAGATGGGATGATTGATATACAAGACTTTGGATTGTTGAAGGATAATTTTGGTCAGATTGCAGATGGTTGTACTGTTCCCCCTATTTATGTTATTGATTCTTGTACTGCAGATATAAATCATGATGGGATTGTGAATTCTGCGGATATGTATCTTGTAGGTGATAATTTGGATAGAAATGATTGTGCCTTGGTTAACAGAAGATGTAATGGGACGGATGTAAATCAAGATGGCGGAGTTGACATACAAGATTTGGGGATGGTTAAGGATCATCTTAATGAAACTGCTATTAATTGTCCTGATTATGTGCCTCCTTGTGTAGGTGGTGATTGCAGTTTTCAATTCGAGGCGGGAAGTGATACTTATTTGATGCTGAATGATTTTCCTTTTAAGGATGCTGTTTATGATTTAAAGATACTATACGGAGATCGGTACGGAAATTCTACGTTTTATGGAGTAGGAAGCGATAGTAGTAATCGATTAGCGGTTCCAGTTTCTTCTTATTTGAAGAATCTTTCATTTAATGCAGGCACTGATAGTTATTTTGTGGCTAGCAATATTAATACCTCTGAGTCTTACCTAATGAAAGCTACAAATTTCAAGATTGCTAGTGGTACTAATAAGACTACGATACAATATAGAAAGGCTGATGGTTGGGCTACATTGAAAGAAGATGCTGCTAAAGATGATACTGCAACAATTGGTAACGTTGGTTTAACTATTGGAAAGGTAGATTATCAACAAAGAACGGTAGTAATCAAACCAGATGCCGATGTAAGTTTTACTAGAATTTATGCTAGAGATGGGAGATATATGGATTTACCAACCACAGACAGATTTCCACGGGCAGTATATAATTTTGTCGTTTATAACCCTGCTGGGACTATTAATCGGAATGTAACTGCATATTGGGATCGTTCTCTTCCTACGCCTGTTGTTGCACTTCTTTATAATTAAAATTTCTTTTTTATTTTTCAAAACATTTAAAACCTTTAGTTAATTGATTGATTTATGGGAGATAAAGATAAAGCTAAAGAAGTGCGAGAGAAGATTACATTTAATGTTTCTAAAGAAAATAATTTTTCTGAATGGTATTCTGAAATATTACAGAAGGCGGAAGTTACGGACATACGTTATGGGGTAAAAGGATTTGTTGTTATAAGGCCCTGGGGGGCTCGTACAATAGAGAAAATGTATAAGATATATGAATCTGCTCTGCAAAGGACGGGGCATCAGCCTGCGATGTTTCCTACAGTGATTCCTGCATCTAATTTTAAGAAAGAGAGTTCACATGTTGAAGGATTTACGCCAGAAGTATTTTGGCTTGAAAAGGGAAAAGATGATGCTGATGAAGAAGATAGATTAGCTTTGAGACCTACTTCTGAAACTGCTTTTTATCAGATGTATAGTTTATGGATAAGATCTTGGAGAGATTTGCCACTCAAGATTTATCAGAGAGCAAATGTTTTCCGTTATGAAACAAAAGCTACTCGTCCGCTTATTAGGGCGAGAGAGTTTTATTGGATTGAGGCACATGATGCATTTGCCACACTTTTGGAGGCAGAGAAGCAAGTACAAGAAGATATCAAGATGACTGATGCTATAATGCATAATATCTTTGGCGTGCCTTTCTTGCCTATGAAGAGGCCCGAGTGGGATAAATTTCCTGGGGCAGTTTATACTGTTGGCTCTGATTCGATATTGCCTGATGGAAAGATAATACAGCAGCCTTCAACACATTTACTTGGACAGCATTTCTCTAAAGCTTTTGATGTAAAATTTGTAGATGAGAAAGAAAAAGAAGAGTTTGTTTATCAGACTTGTTATGGGCCTGCAATTTCAAGAATACTTGCAAGTGTTGTAGCTATGCATGGAGATGATAAGGGATTGATATTGCCTTATGCTATCGCTCCAACACAAGTTGTAATTGTTCCTATTTATGATGCTAAAAATAAAAAGAAAGTTCTCGAGGCTGCGGAAAAAATATCTTTGGAGTTGTTTGAAGAAAGAATTGATGTTGAGATTGATGATTCTGAAAAAAGACCTGGAGAAAAATATTTCTTCTGGGAGATGAAGGGAGTACCATTTAGAGTTGAAATTGGCGAGAGAGAATTGAAAGAGGGAAAAGTTACTGTTTTTATAAGAGATATTGGGGAGAGGGTTTCAAAGAGAATTGAGGGTTTAGCAGAGGAGATAGAAGATTTGGGTGCTGAATATGATGTTCGTTTAATTAAGAAGGCGGATAAATATTTCAAGGATGTGGTTGTTGATTGTTCTAGTAAAGAAGAGATCAAGAATGCTCTTGATAATAAAAAGATTGCAAGATTCAGTTTTTGTTCTGCTTCTCATGAAGGAGAAAAGTGTGCAGGTTATATTGAGAAAGAGTTGCAGGCGAGAGTGATGGGAACTCGAGCGGATAAAGAAGAAAAGCCTTCTGCTAGCGATAAATGTCCTTTTTGTGGTAAAAAAGCGAATGTGGTGATTTATGCGGGGAAGAGCTATTGATTATTTTTTGCATAAAGTAACCTTTAAATACCAAAAAATTTTCTATGGTTGTAATGAAATTAGTACAGAGTAAACCTATAACTTCCTTGAAACAGGGGGATAAGATTAAGATAAATGGCCGTGCGTTTGAGGTAGATGCGAACATCTTACTGATTGAGCATAACAAGGATACTAAGGAGATGGCGCTAGAGATCTTTGATGCTAAGAAGGATGAAGATTTTCAACTTCGTTACTTTCCTCACGATCTGGAAGGAAGCTTTGAATTTTATGAGTTGCAAAATGGGTTTATGTATACTCGAATTAAGGATGAATTGAAAAGTGTTGAGTGGTAAGTCCTTTGTCGAGACAGATGTCTCGTCTATTTTGACGCACTCGCTTTGCTCGTGCTGTTTTTGATTTGCCAATGCTTAATTTGTTGTATTGCCAAAGATGTCAACGGATTTTGGATGTTACCTAACTGTCGCTCGCCACTGGATTTCATCACAGTGGCTCGCTTTCCTGCCGTTTTGCGAATGTGCTAAACTTTTACTGGCTTGGTTAAGTTTTTTGTTTATATGTAAAATGCTTAAAATTTTGAGTTGCTAAAACCTTATCATTACAGATACCTAATTTATCTTCTCGATTTCTTATCTTCTTTGACTGGACCGTATGCTAACCTTTGAATTAATAGAACTGCCCAAAGTATAGTGATTATCACATTAAGGACCGTAGAGTAGGTTAAGTTAAAGTTTGCATATACCACAATTAGTCCAATCATTGCGATTATATTAAGAAGTGCAAATTGTATCGAGATAAGCCCCTTTTTTGTTTTGAAACCATAGATTATCTGAGGAATCATTGCATATGCAAATATAATGCTTGCTAAGGAAACTATCACATCTTGCCAAATCATTTTATTATAAGCCTTATTGGTTATTTATATCTTTTTATTTATCTTTTTAAAAACATTTAAATATGCTATTTATTTTGTGACAATATGGGATTAGAAGGTTATCTCTGGCCTTAAAGGGAGCAGTTTTTTCTTAGACAGGTCTTTAGTAAAATCTTGTCGGTGGATATTATGATACTGTTATTATAGGCAGCGGTATTGCTGGAAGTGTCTTGGCATTTGAATTAGAAAAGAGAAATGTCAATTATTTTATCTGCACAGGGCAAGAGGCATCTTTATCCAATACTTCTTCATTAAGTTATAGTCATTGTAGAGTTCCTAGTAAAGAAGGCTTTGAAGAGATTGTAGAAAATAGTGTACTGAAACTTGGAGAGGATGAAGCCAGGATGAGGTTCATTTATTCTCAGTCTGGAGGGATTATAGAATTGTTTAATGAGTTGGGCGTGGATTTTGAATATAGAAGTTTTGGAGTGATCCCCCAAGGTAAGGCTAGTTCGAGAAATATTCTCTTAAGAAGATTGCAAGAGAATATTCCTTTAATCGAAACAGGCACGGAATTAGTAGATTTTAGTTATGTGGGAGGTAGATTTAAAGTTTATTTTAGAAAAGGTGAAGAGACATTTTATTTGACGTCAAATTATCTTGTTTTGGCTACGGGAGGTTATGGAGGGACTTTTGAATTTAATGATAATGTCCAATATAAGAATTATAATGTCTTTGATATTGTTAGGAGAAATGGGGGTGAAGTAATCAATCTTGATTGTATTTTTGTCCATCCTTTTGGTTATGATTCTGGCAGAAGAATATTTATCGGAAATGAGATTAAAGATGGAGAATTCATAACTGATAAGGGAGACTATGTTTTTAGTAGGGATCTCCGTAGATTAATAAAAAACAATGATTATCATGAACAATTTAGTGTTATTCTTAATCAGATTAACCACTTTAAGAAAAATGATTCTAAAGTTTATTTTGAAAACTCTTTTGGGAAAGTCGAGATTGTTCCAACAGTGCATTATACCTCTGGGGGGATTCTGTCTGATTACGTTGGAAGAATTGTTAATTGTAGAAATCTTTTTGCAATTGGGGAGTGTAGGGCGGATGGCTCTAGGAATGGCGGGAGATTTCCAGGTTATCCCTTTACTTCGGCTATCGTAAATGGCAAATTCTTAGCTGAAAACGTTTTAAGATAACATTTAAATATGCTATTTTTCTTAGTTACTAATCGTATACGATACGTATATTAAACAATTTGGATAGATAGAACTAAAGATGGCTACAAATGATGAAACAACAGTGAAGATAAGCAAGTGGCTACTTGGTGAGATTGAAAGATTTCTTAATAATAATCTGAAAAATATGTCTGACTTTCCTTCTAAAAGGAATTTTGTTGATCGTGCTGTAATTAAACTTCTGGAGGAAAAAGGGGTAGAACTCGAAAAGAGAGTTGCGGTTAAAAAATGAGAAGATGAAACCACTCTTTTCTTACACTCTTCTTTCTTTGAAAACTGAGGAAAACCACGGTTTTCCTGAAGGTGACCTTTCCCTTAAGAAAGGTGTTCAAGAAAGAAACTAAAATTGGTGTTTCAAAAGAAAAACTACAATAGTAAATAACATGAAACAGCTAAGTTTGTTCGAGAGTAAAAATGAAGAAGATTGCAGCAAAGAAACTAAAAAAATAAATGGGGGTAAAAAAGAGAAAACTATGATGGAAAAAATAGAAAGTGCTAGAAGACTTTTCTTAGAGCTTGAAGAGAAAGGCAGAGTAAGAGAAGAAGCAATAGATGAAGCAAGAAGAGTGTTCTGCATACGAGAAAGATTAGATATGATACGAGGATGAATTGGGTATTAATCTCTTTTTGGATGTTCGTATCCAGGAGAAGGACCAATTAGCTCTTGTCCTAATGGAAGTGGTGGTTCTGAAAGTGCTTTGGCTAAATTTCTCAATTGCCTGCTCCTCTCGGGTGAAGGAGGGCATGTTACTTCCAAGTATCTATTTTGTGGAGGTAGTCTATTTGTGTAATCTGGTTCCATGATGTTGTGTCAAAATTTTAGTTTATAAAGTTAATCTTTTATCTAAAAATTTATTGAACATTGCCAAAGGTGAAATGCGGTTACCAAAAAGCTCTTCGCTCGCGTCCGCCTTTGGCAGGACGCTCGCTTTCACGCCGTTTTGTGAATGTGCCATTTCTTAACATACTTGGCTAAGTTTTTTGTTTAAAATATTTTGAGTTGCCAATATATGTAAGCTGTGACATTACCTAAAAGCGAGCCCGAAGGGCGAGCGTCTATATGGTTATGTATATTCTATAATATAAATTCTTATAAAGTCTGGCTGTTTGGGTTTTTCATGCCAATCAATCCAATGATGTATAGAGTTTTTTTGCAGGATGCAGAAGGTCAGCCTGGAGCGTATGTGGTTGGGCATTGTATGATTCTTGCATGGAGTCATAGTCAACCTGATTGGAGACCTAGTTTAAGAGATCAGTTGAGAATAGCTATTCGCAGCGCCGTTATTGGTCCAGGTTCTGAACCATTTGAAGATGGTCACTGGCCGATTAATTGTAACGGAAGGACTCTTGGAGTGGTTCATAAAAGAGAGGAACTTTCGGATAGAACTTATAATCTTGCTTTGGGTGAGGCCGTAGATTTAGCGAATGAGCTTACAGTTGAAAAAGGTAAACCTTATGTTTTTATTAATGCAACTTCTCGAGGGGATAGGGTAGTGGCGGAGAGACTTGCTGGAATTGTTTACAATGAGGTTGTTGAGGCTGCTTCACCAAGTGCGAGAGATATCGGTGATTAATTAGTATTTTGTATCTTTTCTTTCGCAAAAGTCTTTGCAACAATTAGTGGAAATAATATTGTTGCGTCTCCGTGTACTTTGACAGATTCGCCGTCAATTGCTATTTTGCCCCAGGAGACTGCTTCGTCTGGCCTCGCGCCTGAGTCGGATGCGTCGTATTCTTGTGCGGTGTTTATGAATACAGTATAATCTGCGCCGTTTCTGTAAAGATTTGCATTGCAGATTGTATGTTTAACAATACCTGCACCCAAGACTATCATGCCTGTTTTATCTTTACCTATTGTGCTATTGTTTAATTCTGTAATATCTTCTACTAAGTCTAGAGTAAAGTTTGGATTCTTTGACATCTTGTAAAAATAAATCATATCTCCGATTGAACCGTCCATTATTGCAGGGCAGATTACTGGAATGTTATTTTTTTGAGCCCAGTAATAAATTGATTGTTTGTATTTTTGGTTTTGTTTTGCTCTTGGATGATCTTCAATTTCTTTTCCTAGAAGTTTTATTAGCTGTGATGGCGTTTTGATGTTTTCTTTATTTTTGTCTAATATTGGCAGAACCCATTCTTCAAACTCACAATATCTTGAGTTTGGTACGAAAATATTGCCGATTCGGTTTATCCCTTTTTCTCTAAGTTCTTTTCCGCTTGCATTGAAACTTCCAAGCTTGAAATCTCCAATACACTTGATGAAATCTTCTTCTATTCCTCCTGCTGTTGTTACAAGAACGTCAATCATTTTGTGTTCAGCAAGATAACGGATGATTTCTCTATTTCCTGTTGAAACCATGTTTGAAGTGTATCCCAGATAAATGAAAACTTTTTCTTTTCTCATTTTGTTTATTATTTCTATTGCTTTTGAAAGGTTTGTTGCTTGAGCTCCAACAGTCTCAAAAGAATCTAGAATTTTATTGAAGTCTACGCCGTTGTTGAAATCGTAACCTTTGATTGTTTTTCCTTCTATCTCTTCGCTTTCTTTTAGGATTGCTTCTCTTGCTGCGTGTTCTTTTTCATTTTTTGAAATATTTGAATTGAGGGAATCCCACACTATGCTTTTTTCTTCTGGGAGAAGAACAAGCATTTTGCTTTTTGTTATTAACTTGTATCCTTCTTTGGAGGGTTTGCTATTAACAATTCTTTTTCCATCTTTTTCTAAGATATATTCTTGAGAAATGAAACTTCTTTCTTTACCATTAAATTTTTTTTCGAAGATGTTTACCCCCTTCGCACTAACGCATAAAGCAGAGAAGCCAATTACTCTTAATTTAGGATTTGATTTTTTTAGGTTACCTATTACATCTTTTAATTCAAAGAGTACTGATTTGTAAAATTCGGTTATTGTTTTATCAATTTTTTCTATGTGGTAGATGTGAATCCCTATTTCTTCGTCTCTTGTATTGTCAAATATTGTGCTTTCGTTTAGTTCTGATTCTGCTAACTTTCCTTGTGTTAGTTTTGTCCAACCCGTTTTGTTTAGGGGAATTACTATACAATCTGCTACGACTTCTTTTCCTTCTTTGAAGATCATACCAAATTCGGGATTTTTTGCATACCACTTCGAGATAATTTCCTTAGTTACAGGGCTATTGGTTGGATAGATCTCTTTGTCTTGCTTTAGTATTAGTTCAAAATCATTGTGGGTTATATTATATTTTTTCATATTGTAAAATTAAAAGCTTGTTCAGCTAATTAAATGTTTAGAAGTATGACTAAGAAAATTAATAATTGGGTATTGCTAAAGACATTAGCAAATTTTCTTGTGTCATTATTTTTTGTATATTTTCGGGTATATAAATCTTTATTAAATCTAATTCTTTTGTTAACTTATGAAAGTTTGGGATTTAATTTTGGGTTTGTTGTCTATTCTTTCGGTTCTTCTAGCAGTTATTTCGGAAGAGTATAGAATTTTAGCATTTACTGTTGCATTTGTATTATTTATTATATTGATAATCTCTAATCAGGGTGTGGAAATATCAAGGTTAAAATTTGGTCAAGAAAAATTAGCCGAAAAGCTTAAAATACACGAACAACTTATAGATATTAAGTCTGAGTTAAAAAGATTACAAAAAGAGGTTGAATTGATAAAAAAATGAGCAGGTCAAGAGATACTAATGATGTTTTAATAGATATAATAAAGGCAGGAGCGATATTAATCTTCGGATACATTATTCTTAAAGCACTTTTTTCTGTGGCTTGATTTTTGTGTATCTTATTTCACTAACTCTTCAATTCTCTTTTTGAATTCTTCTAAACTATCAATTGGAATCATTGCACCTGTAGCTTCCTTATGGCCGCCGCCTGATGCGCCCTCGATTCCTTGAATTGCTTTTTCTGTAATTTCCTTTGCGTTTTTTCCTCTAATTGAGATGTTTATCTTGCCTTGATGTTCATTGTTATATGCTACGACTATTGTCTTTGTTGGATATTTGAAATATAACTTATTTGATATTTCTGAGGACATAGAGATTAGTCCTGAGTATGAGAAGAACAATAAATGCTCATCCGTTTCCATATTTGCTTCTGCTTTGTCAACTTGTTTGTTTAGAAAGGTATTGTATTCCTTATATTTTCTATGCATTTGTCTTGTGCTGGGATTTTCTTCTAAAATGTCGTGAGCGTTTTTTGATTTTGAAAGGTATTTTATTAGGTTGATTACATTTGTTGTTGTGTCCATTAAACCAAAATTGAGCATTCTTACTATTTTTCCTATATCCGTCGTGTATAAAGAATTGAAAGCTGATTGACCCGTTGATTCTTCTGGAAATATTTCAGGGTTTTCATTTGAGAACTCTTCTGCAAAGTCTGGCATGTAAACGTCTCCGATACATCCAATCATTGCCAGCCAGAGATCTTCGCTTCGATTGAATATTTTCTGGGCGATGTATGTTGTTGGTTCAGACTTTCCTGTTTTTTTATCGAATGAGTTAAAATAATGCACTTTTTCAAGTATTTCTTCTTCTATTGGAACATCGTGGTGGTCTATCCAAATAATGGGAATATTTTTTTCTTCTGCTTCTTTTATGAATTCTGCACTTACTCTTGGTTTGTCTAGAATTATAATCGTGTCTGGATTTAATTCATTTATTTTCCTTGCGTATGCTTTTGTTAGTTCTGGGAATGACTTAATTGATACGCCCTTTCCTCGGCCTAAAGATCTTTGGATAATTAAAAAAGAGCATAGACCATCAACATCGTTATCAAAGAAGAATAGGGGATTTTGAGATTTTTCTAATAGCTCTTTGATTTTTTCGTTTTGATGAGATGTTATCATACGATTTTGCCTGCTAAAATTTGTTCTCTAAATGAGTTTAGTTCTTCTTTTATAGAGGAAGTCCGGTTTTTTAATATTTGCTCTAAATCTTGGGAATCTGCAGTAAGTATCTTGTTTAAATTTTCAAACTTTGCTACAATCTGATGAACTTCTTTTTCTGAAATAGGGAGGTGGGATAGGAATCTATATCCTCTCGGGGCGATTTCTTCGTCTAGATCTTTTTCGAGTACTAATCTTGAGATTGTTTCAATATCTAAAAGGCCGTTAAATGTTATGTTGGAAAGAAGGGTTTTTACTCTCTTTAGTGTAATCTTTGAGTAATCTCTTATTATCTCTTCTTCTTGCTTTTCTACGCCTTTTAACAATTCTCGGTAACGCATATTGAGTATGTTACCTTCATTACCTAATTCAATAAAGTTTCTTTTTGTTGTTTCAGCTATCTTAAGCATCATTTCGGATCTTTGTATTACTCGGCAGACATCGTTTGTAGAGGTTAGTTCTGAAACTTCAAGGACATTTAATTTGTTCATCAAATCATTTAGTATTTCTCTTTGTTTTTCTAGAATTTGAAGTGTTGAGTATAAGTCTCTTAATAGTTCATCTGATGACTTGAGGAATGTTTTTGACTGGCAGAAGTAAAGGGTTGTCTTCTTTTTTCTTTCTGAAACTGCAATTGCGAAAGTTTCTGCTTGTTTTGCAGTTCTCTCTGCTGCTTTGTGTCTTGTTCCAGTTTCGTTTGTATGAATTGTATTGTCTGGGGTCATTAGAACGTTCGCATATAGTATTCTTTTTAGATCTGAAGAGAGGATTATTGCTCCGTCCATTTTGCATAACTCAAAGAGCTTTTGTGAGGTGAAACGGCAGTTTACTCTAAATCCTCCTTCGTATACTTTTTGCTCTTCAAGTTTTGGAGAGTGGAAGATAATCAGAGCTCCAAGGCCGGATCTTAGTATGTCATCTATGACGGTTCTTAATGGCGTTCCGGGTGATACTTTTTTAAGGTAATCAATAAAAATTTTCTCTTTTTCTTCGCTCATGTCGAGGATAAATTTTGTGGCTTTTTATATTTTGTGAGATACTATCCAGTTACAAAAATGATGATTTTTATTTGTCTATTGCTTCGTAGCCTCTAAGTTCTATGCCATTATAGAGTTCCATGGCGAGCTTTTCTGCTTCTTCAGTCTCACCTTCTATCCTTATTTCTAGTCTTGCTCCTTTTGAAGTTCCTACTCTTTGCATTATTTGCATAATTCTCTTTCCATCAGCAGGTATTTTTTGGCCTCCGTCTGAGGTTAGGGTTACTTTTACATTATATTTTGTGCAAGCATCTACGATTTGCATAGAAGGTCTGGCATGTAAACCTTGTTTGATGTTTACTCTTGCAGAGAAAATTGTGCAATCGTTTTCTCTTCTTATTCCTGGAATTTCTGGTGGCATTTTTACTCTCTTTTATTCTCCTCGGATAAGTGGAGCGAAATCTTTGTAGAATTTTGGTGTTGGGCCGAGGATTGTTCCGAGATAATCTTGTGGAACTTGCCTTACTTGATTTGCGACGACGCTTGTCGGTATTCTGACTGGTGCAATATTGTAACCGTCTCCGTTTCTTTTTAGGGCTATTGAAACTTTTCTTTCTCCGTCAATAGCTGCACGTACTGCTTCAACTCCTGTTGCGTATGCTTCTCTTGCATCTACTTCTGAACGTAACAAACATCTTTGAATATGTCTTGGAGAGAAGGGCGTTTCTTTAACTTTCAGATAACCAACGTCTGCCCCAGCTTTTAGACCTTTTTTTATTTCCCGTGCAAGAAATTCTGCATAAACAAAAGCACCTGCTCTTCCGTGTTCTACATGACCAAAATCGTCCTTTTCTTCTTTAGCACCATGAACTTCTGATAGGGGTTTTCCTTCAGCATTTACAAGTTCTTCTGGGCAGACTACAAATGCAAAACCAGTTCTTCTTAGCTGGTTGTCTACTGCCGCAAGGAATTGTTCATGGCAGTATGGAATTTCTCTAGGAAGAATAATGTGTGGTGCTGCATTTTCGTCAATTGAATCTAGACTCTTTCCCCTCATTCTTGCGAATGCTGTTCCTAATGCAAGCCAGCCCGTATTTCTTCCTTGAGTTTCGTAAACAACAACTGGTGCTGTTGAATAAACAATTTTTCCTCCGTGTCTTATTTTTGGAGAGAAACTTGACATGTCCATTTCAAGTGCCTTTACCATTGCAATGTTTGAGATGCATGCAGAACCATAGCCAGATGTGTGATCGTTTCCTTTTAGGTCATTATCTATTGTTTTTTGGGCGTGGATCCATTCAGCTTGGTCCGCAGTGTCTGCGGAGTCATTGCCTCCAATGTATATCCCTCTAGGATTTCCATAACTTTCAAAATTTGCTTTTACTACTCCGATTAAATCTTTATTTTTTTCTCCAATCTTTAATCTTGTAGAGCCAAGATATGCTCCTGGATTTCTTCTGAACTGTTCAATATCTACACCAGAAAGATCGACAACATTTCCTGGAATATCTGGATGCAATCCTCCGCCTTCTATTCCATTTCTTAATCCCAGAATTCTTTTTACTCTTTGTCTTCTTGCTTCTTCAATAACTCCTGCCAGAGTTTCATTTATTACTGCTGAAGGTCCGCCGGACTGTCCAACGATGATTGTTAAGTCACTTGCCATAGATTTTTCCTGTAATCGGGCTTTATAAGAATTATCAATATACAGTATATACTTGATTTATCTAAATGAGTTTAGGAACACTTATTTATTCTTTTTTCCCAGTCTTCTATTGCTTTCTTTAGGGCGTCTGCTGCGAGGTTTGAACAATGAACTTTTATTGGAGGTAACTGGCCGAGGGATTTTGCTACCTCTTGGGGAGTTATATTTTTTGCTTCTTTGATTGTTTTTCCTTTTGCTAAAACTGTTGTCATGCTTGATGTGGCTATTGCTGCGGCGCAACCCATCGTTTGAAATTTTATATCTTCTATTTTTGGGTTTGTTTTATCTTTTGGGTTTTCTTTTAGTTTTAAAGATAGCTTCAAGACATCTCCGCAACTCGGATTTCCTACTGTTGCTTCTATGTCTGGATTTTTCATTTGTCCCATGTTTCGTGGGTTTTGAAAATGATCTAGAACTTTTTCCGTATAGGATGTAATTTTTGGGACCATTTTATTTTAAGGGTTATTTGTTTAGTTCTTTAACTAGTTCGTCTGGATCTAAACCATGGGCCAGTGCGCCGTTTTCTATTGTTTCTAGTTGTGCCATCGGGCATCCTCCACAAAACAATCCTAACTCTGCAAGTTTTTCTGCTGCTTTTGGACTTCTATCCATTAGTTCCGCGAAAGTTAGAGTTTTCTTTATTTTGCCTTTTATCTCTTTCACTTTTGTTTTTTTCTTTTGTTTTTTCATTTTGTTTATTCAAATTCTTCAGCATCTTCTTCAAAGTGTTCTTCTTCTACTTCATCGACATCAAGGCCTTCTTCTTCAACTTCTTCTTCACAGGCCGCTTCGTTAAGATCCTCACATGCAAGCTCCTTGTACTTATCAACCATTTTTTACCTCCAGGGGATTTAGTTTGAATGGGCTTATATCATTCAGTCGTTTTACTTTCTCTTTTATTTTTAAGATTACGAAGTTTATTTGTTTTTCTGTTAGAGGTTTTATTGTGTCTAAAGTTATTCTTAGTGAGCCATTAATGTACATTTCTGGGACGTTTATAGCCTTTAGAACGTGGCTTTCGGATAATTTGTGTGAAGAACAAGCGGAGCCTGTTGAAACTTCTATTCCTTCCTTGTCTAAAAGAAGCATAAGGCTTTCTCCCTCTATACCATAGAGTGAAACATTAATATTGTTAGATAGTCTTTCTTTTTTTGAACCATTTAGTCTTGATCCGGGAATTTTAAGTATTTCTTTTATTAACTTATCTCTTATTCTTTCTGTTTCTTTTTGATTGCGGTTTATTTTTAGAGCTTCTGCCATTGCGATAATCCCTGGAGTATTTTCAGTTCCACTTCTCATTCTTCTTTCTTGACTTCCTCCGTGTATTATTGGTGAGAGTCTTGTTCCTTTCCTTATGTAAATAAATCCTATTCCCTTAGGAGCATTTATTTTATGCCCCGAAGCAGATAGTAAATCAATGTTTGTTTTTTTAACATCTACTTTTAGTTTTGTGAAGGATTGGACTGCGTCGGTATGGAAGTATACATCTTTTTTTGAGCATATTTCTGCAATTTTTTCTATTGGTTGGATTGTTCCTATTTCGTTGTTTGCGTGCATTATGGAGACTACAAGAGTATTGTTTGTTATTTTATTTTCTAGTTCTCTTGTATTAATTATCCCTTCTTCATTTACAGAGATATAGTCTATTTTGTATCCCCCTTTTTCAAGCTGTTTGCAAGTTTCTAATACTGAAGGATGTTCTATTTTTGAGGTGATTATATGTTTTTTCTCACTATTTTCAGGATTTATTGCCAAGCCTTCTATTGCTAGGTTGTTAGATTCTGTTGCCCCGGATGTGAAAAAAATTTCTTCTGGTTCGGCATTTATGTATCTTGCTATTTCTTCTCTTGCTTTTTCTATTTCTTCTCTTGCGGAGTTTCCTAAACTATGTTGGGATGAGGGATTTCCAAATTCTTCTTTCATAAATTTTGTAAGTCTTTTTAATACTGTGTCATCTATTCTTGTCGTTGCTGCACTATCCAGGTATATGTTTTCTTGTTTCATTTTAGTAAGTTGGCTGGCGGTTACAGTATTTTAGAACGTCTTTGTTATATTTTTTACAAACATCGCAGGAGCATTTCTTTTCTTTCATTAGTTTGAGTATTCTTTGGATTTCATTCATCGCCGCTTTTGGATCGTCGTTTACAATTTTTGCTGACTTTTCTATTTCCTTTTTTATCGCGTCAGAAAGTTTTATTTTGTTTGCTCTTTTATTGGATAAATATTGTGAAACTGCAGCCTTGCTTATACCTAGTGCATTTCCTGTCTTTTCATAACTAAGTTTATGCTTTTTTACTAGAATGTTTGAAAATTCTTTTCTTATTGCAGGAATTATATACCAAACTTCTATTTCTTGAGGTAGTCTGTACATGTTTTGGTTCTCCTATTTTAGATAGTTAACTATAGTTAACTTATGTTTATAAACTTTATGAAATGAAGATACTAAACTTTTTTAAGAAATTTTTATTGCTTGAACGGGGCAGATAGACTCTGCTTCTTTTTCACAGGTAACCTTGTCTACGGGAGACTTCTTTGCGTGGGCTTTTCCATCTTTCATTATAAAAGATTTAGGGCATACTGCTTCACAGGAGCCACAACCGATGCATAAATTTTGATCTACGGTTATTTTATGTGCCATTTTTGTAATAAATTTTTAACCTATATAAATCTTGCTTTGTTTTTGATTTGCCAATGCATAAGTTATTTTGTTGCCAAGTATGTCAAAGGATTGTGATGATACTAAATTGTTTGGTAACTTGTGGCGGAGTCGTTGTTGTAGGAGAAATTTTATTAGCAGGTTAGCTTTTTAATTTATAAGATGAAGAGGGGCTTAATTAATATGGCGGATTTAACTTCCATATTTAGATATTCTTTTATGCATTTTAGTGCATAAAAGTTTTTAAAGGGTAATTTATTGTGAGAGTGATGGTGATTATTTGGTTTATCGTATTAGGGATTGTATTCTTAATGGCTTTGATATTCTTTGCATATTACTCTAAGCTTTCTAGTCTGACTAATAAAATTGATAGTTCTATCTCATTAATTAGCGCTCAGATAAGGAGAAGGGCTTCATTGGCGCCATCTCTTTTGGCTAATATTGGAGGGTATGTAAAAAATGAGAGGAAGCTTGGTGAGGACATTACTAGTGCAAGACTTGCACTTTTAGATGCTCCAAATATGTCTGCAAAATTGCGAGCGGGGGCTCAGCTTCATATGGCTATAAGAACTGTTTTAGCTTCTGCTGAGAGCTATCCTACTCTTAAGAATAATGATCGTTTTCAACAATTAAGAAATGAACTTTTAGAAATTGATAAAATTGTTTCCAATGCTCGAAAAACTTATAATGATGGAATAATGGTCTACAATGTAATGATGCATTCTTCACCTGCTAAATGGTTTGCGAAGTTATATGGTTTCGGAAAGAGAGAGTTTTTGAAAATTCCTGCCGAGGATAGTTTTGGTGAGAAGAAATAGTTCTTTATAAAATATTTTGAGTTGCTAAGATGAAATGCTGTTACCAAAAAGCGAGCGAACGAAGTGAGCGAGCGTTAATAGGTATCCCTTGTGGAGGAGTCGTTGTGTTAGGAGCTTTTATTGTTTGTTGTTAAGCATTATATTATTTACTTCTCTTCTTTATATTCAAATTTTAAGTAATCATATGCGGCTCTTGCTGCAACGGCGCCCTCTCCTGCGGCAGTTACTACTTGTTTGAATTTATTATCTGTGTTGTCTCCTGCAGCAAATGCTCCTGGAATGTTTGTTCTTGATTGCTTGTCTGTGATAATATGCCCCCCGTTTGTTTTTAGCTTTAATTCATTGACTACTTCATTTACAGGGGTTGCTCCAATCTCTATGAATATCCCATTAACTTCTAATTTTCTTTTTTCTGAATCATGTCCGTTGTTTTTGTCTGAGGAAGTTATTGTAATACTTTCTAATTTGTCTTTTCCAGATAATTTTTTAATAATTGTGTTATATAAAATTTCAATTTTGTTTTTCTTTTCAAGTTTTTTGGCGAGTGCAGGCTCGCTTTTCATTTTTTCCCTTCGGTTTATTATGTAGACTTTTTTTGCTATAGGTTCTAACATTATTGCTGCTTTCGCTGCAGAATCTGAACCTCCTACAACTGCGACTATTTTGTCTCTGAAGAACATTGCATCGCATGTTGCGCAATAACTTACTCCTTTTCCTACGAACTTGCTTTCATTTTTTAAATCAAGTTTCTTATTTTGCATTCCCAGGGCGATGATTAAAGTTTTTCCGTGAATTTCTTTATCTCCTATTTCTAAAACGAAACCATCTTCATCTCTTTTTACATTATCTACTTCGGTTTCTAAAAATCTTGCACCAGAATCTTTTGCTTGTTTGATAAATTTTTGCATAAGTTCTTTTCCTGTTCCAGTAAATCCTGGCCAATTTTCTATGGCTCCCGCCATCATTGCAGTGCCCCCTATCTTTTTTGCAATAACTGCTGCGGTAAGATTATATCTTGCAGCGTATAACGCCGCAGTTAATCCTGCCGGACCTGCACCAAGGATAAGCACATCGTAATGTTCTATTTCGTGGTGAGGAAAATTCTTAGAATATATGTGTTTGACCATTTACTTTTCTCCTCCGATTTTAATAAATAGTTAACTGCCCTTTTAAATATTAGTTAAGGCTGTTAACCTTATTATTTAATATTATAACAAAGGTTTTAAATATATTCATTCTTAGTGATGAATATGGATGTAAAAGAAAAGATTGAATTAATAAAACGGAATGCAGATGAAGTTCTTGGAGAGGAGAAACTTTCTGGATTATTAAAAGGAAAGAAACAACCTATTGTTTATTGTGGGTATGAGCCTTCTGGTGAAGTGCATATAGGACATTTTGTTACTGTTTTAAAACTTAAGGACTTTGAAGATGCAGGATTTAAAGTAAAGATATTACTTGCAGATTGGCATGCATGGCTTAATAGGAAAGGAGATTGGAAATTTATTGGAGAGCAGGTTAAGAAATGGGAGAAATCTTTTAAGAAAATGGGTTTGAAAAACCCGGAGATTGTTGTTGGGACTAGTTTTGAAAGAAAACCGGAGTATATTGATGACGTTTTTCAATTAGCTGCTGTATCTACATTAAATCGAGGACTTCGTTCAATGCAAGGTGTTGCTAGAGATTTAGAAAATGCTAAAGTTACTCAGATAATTTATCCTTTTATGCAGGTTGTGGATATGAAGCATCTTAAGGTTGATGCTGTTGTTGGGGGAATGGAACAAAGGAAGATTCATATGATTGCTGTTGAGTCTTTGAAAGATATAGATTACCCCGTTCCGGTTTTTGTTCATACTGCTTTGATTCCTTCTTTAAAGGGAGAGAACGAGGGAAAAATGTCTTCTTCATCTTCGGATAAGGACGCAATGATATCTGTTTCTGATTCTTCGGATGAGATAAAGAAAAAAGTTTCAAAGGCATTTTGTCCTGAAGGGCAGAAGAATCCTGTTTTGGATATTGCTAGGATACTCATATTTCCTGTTTTTGATTCCGTTGAAATAAAAAGGCCGGAAAAGTTTGGCGGAGATGTGATTTATGGTTCTTATCATGATTTGGAAAAAGATTTTTTAGCCAAGAAATTACATCCGATGGATTTGAAGAAAGTTATTGGGGAAAAACTTGCTGAGATGTTTGAGAAGGTGAGATAATATTCTGATGGTTCAAAAGAACAAAAACCTCGTCTGGAAATTTACAAATCAGCGGGAGCTGACTAAATCACAATTCTTGGATTATTTTGAGAAAAAGATTTTTAGGACGATTAGACAATATGGGATGTTGAAGGATAAAGAAGGAAGAAGAATAAAACTGAAGAGAGAGAATAGTTTAAATTTTAAGGTTTTGAAACAAATCTTGGAAAAGAAGTTCGAGGTAAATGTTGTTGCAAAGGGATTTGATGTTTGTTCGGATAATCTTTCTGATGTTGCTGAAAGTGCATTTGAGAAGGTACTTGATGGAAACTTTAATCTTTCCAAAATGAAACCTGAAAATCAACCTCTTTATTTTTTATCTGACGCTGAAGTCATTTTATACTCTAAACTTATTGGCGTGAAAGGAAAGAATAACCTAAGGAACACTCATGTTCAGAAACTCTTTGCTACTTTTATGAAGAAAAATCCTGATTTAGAACATAATGTGGTTAATGCGATGAGACAACTTGACTAGTTTCCTCTAAATTTTTCTAAATTTTTCAATTTTTATTGTCTATTTTATCATTTTTCCAGTTGATTTTTAGTCACATAATATTTAAATACCAAAACATCATAAAAAATGTATGAAAAAAGGGATAGTGATGATGTTTGTTTGCCTCGCTTGCTTTATTTGCCTTCTATTTGGGGTGTCTGTTGTTTCTGCAAGAATGGCGATTACGGAACCTTCAAGTGCATATAATCTCGGTGATAAACTTTATGTGAGTCTTGGAGGAATAACAGGGGCTAGTTCAGGAAACTTGAACATTAATCTTCTTTGCTCAAATCAAACTATAAATCTGCTTAAGATTTCCGCTAGAGCTTTTTCTTCTACACAAGAACAATCCTATTCTTTACCATATAAAGAACTTACAAAAGAGGATTTAGAGATTGCAAATACTCGAGACGTTCTTGGTAGCTGTCAGATTACTGCGTCACTTGGTGCTGAACAGACCACAACAAGAATGTTTACGATAACAGATAGTGTTAGTTTGTCAAATCGATTTGATAAAATAACTTATAATCCTGGAGATTTGATAACCGTGACTGTTGAGGCGACAAAGGCAAATAATCAGCCGCTTAATGGATTTTTAGAGACTAGTGACGCGGCAGTTATCAATAAAGAAGTTGTAAATGGAAGAGCGACACTAACTTTTTCAATGGCTCCAGATACTAAGGCTGGAGATTATAATTTAGATGTTTTTGTTTATGATAAGGGCACAAGTGGAGAGACGTTAAATCAGGCAAATAGTTCTTCAACATTCAAAATTAATCAGGTTCCTACGAATATACAATTGGGTCTTTCAACGAATCAGTTAGTTCCTGGAGAAGAACTTACAATTAGCGCAGATATCCTTGATCAAACAGGCGATAAGATAAAAGGGGCTGTTTCATTGAGTACTAATTCTTCAAATACTCGGGAGACCCGTTCAGTTAATGTTAACTCTGGCGAGTTCGCAAAGATGAAGTTTGCTACGAACACTACCCCTGGGATTATGTATATTAATGCGAAGTTTGCGGATATACAACAAACTGAGGAGTTTGAGATACTTCCTCTTGAAAAAGTAGATTTTGAGTTTATAGATACGGTATTAGTTATTAAAAACGTTGGAAACGTTCCATATACAAAACCTGTAGATGTTAAGATTGGCGAGGGTATGCAAACTGTTCAGACCAATATTCCTGTTGGGGGAGAGCAGAAATTTAATTTGAAGGCTCCGACTGGAGAGTATAAGGTTGCAGTTAGTGATGGACAGTCTAATGTGGAGAGAAATATTCTTTTGACAGGAAAAGCGATATCTGTTAAGGATATAACTTCTGGTTCTATATTTTCAGATTATGCAGTTATATGGGTTTTCTTGATACTTATCTTAATTGCGGCTGCAGCAATAATTCTTCTTAAGATGAGGAAAAGGCCTATGAGTTTAAAGGATTCAATGATGAAAAATGTTCCTTCTAAATTTTCAGATACCTTAAACTTTACAAATAAGTCTCCTGAAGCACAAAGTCTATATCAATCTGGAGATGGAAATGATGAGCATGGAATTGTTGATTTAAGAAAACCCCGAATGATTGGTGCAGAGTCCGCGCTCGTTTTAAAGGGGGAGAAAACTCCTTCTGCAGTTATCTGTCTTCATGTGAAGAATTATTCGTCTCTTAAGCCGGCTGCCTCTCAAGAATTGGTTAAAGTTATTGGATTGGCAAAAGAAGAAAAGGGATTAGTTGATTGGAAAGATGATTTTGTATTTGTTATATTCTCTCCAATATCTACGAAGACATTCAATAATGAATCCCATGCAATAATCGCTGGAATGGGAATGTTTGAGAGATTAAATGAGTATAACAAAAAGTTTAGGGATAAAATTGTATTCAGTATAGGAATAACTTCTGGAGATTTGGTTGCTTCTCCTGAAGGAAAAATGTTGAAGTATACTGCCCTGGGAAATACAATTGCTCTTTCCAAGAGAATAGCTGCTTCTGCTGAAGGACAGCTTCTTGTTACGGATCTTGTAAGAAATAAGCTTATGAGGGATGTAAAAGCGGATAAAGTTCAGGATATTGGAAGAGTGGCTATATACTCTGTAAAAGAAATCAAAGATCACACACAAAATAGGGCGAGACTTGATGAGATGATGAAGAGGATGAAGAGAGAAGATAATAGCGATAAGAATAGTCCTAATTACACTAAAAGGTCTGATGCTCCTGGAATAAGCGGATCTTCACATAATCCTTATGCTAGAAGTACGCCGAGAACTCCAGTACATCCAGGGCATGTGAATCATAATGCAGCAAGCCATAATGCTCATAATCCTACCCATACTAATTCTTCTCACACGAATCATAATTCTCATCAACCTTCTCATCACACAAATGAGCATAAGAAATAAATCTAAAATTATAAAGCTACCAAGATAAAATAAAAGAACTTAGCTAGATTATAAAAGAATAAACAGCCAAGAATGTAAAAAAACATTGTCAAGCCAGTTAGGGAGATAGTCCATTCACAAAGAAATTTAGTTAAGCGAAGCACTGTGACGAAGTCCAGTGCGGAGCGTAGTTTGGTAATCTCACAATCCGTTGGCACACTTGGTAAATCAGACATTGTTTATATATAAAATGCTCAATAACAAACATAAATTTATCATCAACATTTAAAAACTTCTAATCATGCAAATATTCGTGGTGATGCTGGCATGAGAAAAACACTATTTTTTGATTTTGACGGAACTATTGTAGATACAAAATCTGTGTACTACAAAGAGATATATAACGTTGTTAGAATTTTTGGTTATAAATATAGTCAGGTTGACAAGGCAATAGATTTAGGTTTAAGTTTAACTAGGACATTGAAAAGGCTGGGACTTTCTTCTGTTGCTTCTTGGTTTACAAAAAGAAAGATCACTCATAGTGTTGTGAGTCATATCGATGAAGTAAAAAAATGCAAGGATGTTGATTCTATAAAAAATTTGAGTAAAGATTATAATAAAATTCTTGTTTCTAATTCTCTTAAGGAGTTTATTTTACCGATAGTAAAAAGGCTTGGTTTAAATAAATGTTTTAGAGAAGTTTATGGTACTGAAGATTTTGTTGATAAGGCTGACTTTTTGAAGGATTATATCGTGCGAAAGAAATTAGATAGAAAAAAATGTTTTTACATTGGGGATAGGGGAGTAGATGTCGAGGTTGCGAAGAGGATAGGCTGTAGAAGCGTTATAGTAAGTGGTGTTTGCGCTTGGGATTCAAGGAAAGAGGTTTTGAAGCATAAGCCAGATTTTATCATTAGTGATATAAAAGATTTGAATAAGATTTTGAAGTGAAGACACTCTTTTCTTACACTCTTCTTTCTTTAGAAAAGAAAGAATTGGTGTTTCAAGAAAGAAACTAAGATGGCGGTGTTTCAAAAGAAAAACTAAGATAGTAGGATATGAATAATCTTGATTTGCCAAGTCTTAAATTTTGCTTAACTTTGCCAAGATGAAATTGAGATTACCTAATTTAGTAACATTTGTGGAGGAATCGTGGTGGCAACTTGTAATTTTTTCGTTGTTGAGCATTTATTGTTATTCTTGTACTTTTATTTTTTAATTTGATAAGTTTTATAAACATGGTATCTCTTTGATGATTATGACAAAGGAGAAAGAGATGAGTGTTACGCCTTGGGAAGTTTCTTCTGGTGATGGAAAGATTGACTATGAAAAGCTTGTGAAAGATTTTGGAACTACTCTTTTAAACGAGAAGATAGTTAAGAAACTTTCTAAATGTCATCCTTTGCTTCGAAGAGGGATTTATTTTTCACATAGAGATTTTGATAAATGGCTTGATGCTCATGAAAAAGGCAAGAAGGTCAGCGTTATAACTGGACGTGGACCTTCGGAAAAGATGCATCTTGGACATTTGGTCCCTTTTTTTGTTGCTTTGTCTTTGCAAAAAGAGTTTGGATGTGAGGTTTTTATTCCAATTTCTGATGATGAGAAGTTTTTTGTAAAAGATAATTTAAGCTATGAAAAATCTTTAGAATATGCTCGGGATAATATATTAGACTTGATTGCTCTGGGTTTTGATGAAAAGAAGACTTTCATCTTTGAAGATTTTGTTTATACTAATATTTACACATATGCTGCAAGAATTGCAAAGAAAATAACCTACTCAACTGCTAAAGCTGCCTTTGGTTTGAAACCTGAGAATAATATCGGGTGGAGTTTTTATCCTGCAATGCAGGCGGCGCATATTTTATTTCCACAATTTTACCGAGGGAAGCACTTGTCTGTTGTTCCTGTTGGAATAGACCAAGATCCTTTTATCAGACTAACTAGAGATGTTGCTGAAATGAAAGAATTTAATTTGGATAAACCTGCGGCGTTGCATGCAAAGTTTATTCCTTCACTTTCTGGAGGAGCAAAGATGTCTTCTTCGGATTCTCTTGGAAATAATTTAATTTATCTTTCTGATTCTGCAAAAGAAGTTGAAACTAAAATTAAGAAATATGCTTTTTCTGGCGGACGCGATACTCTTGAAGAGCATAGAAAGAAGGGAGGCAATCCCGACGTTGATGTTTCTTTTCAGTATCTTAAAATGTTATTTGAAAATGATGATTCTAAACTTCAGAAGATTCATGACGATTATAAATCGGGAAGGCTGCTTTCTGGAGAATTGAAAATGATTTTGATTGAAAAAGTAAATGCCTTCTTGAAGGAGCATCAGAAAAAAAGAGAAGAGGCTAAGAAGAAAATTGATAAGTTTGTGTTGAAGAATTAATAAAACAGATAGCTATCTGTATTTTGTGTATTCTTTTTGTCTTGCAGTTATTCTTGCTACATAGGTTTTTGTTTCTCTTGAGCTATTTTCCCCAGTTACAAGTGGAAGAGCCATTGAAACTCCGTCCAGGGAATCTTCTGATTGACCTTTCAAGTATTCAATATTAACTGTCTTTTTCTTTTTTTCTCCTTTTTTTGTGTGATAAGTTATCTCACATGTTTTTTCTCCTTGGTTGGATTTTCTAATCATCTTTCTTGCAGTGAATATGTTCCCGTATCCTGCATTGAATGCTGCAAGTGCAAGTTTTGTTCTTTCTTCTTCGCTGATTCTTGTTCCTGGAAAATAATTATACATTCTTTGCATGTATCTTGTTCCTGCTTCTATTGCTTTTTCAGGAATGAGCATATCTTCATGGTTGTAACCTAAATCTTTTGCAGTTCCTTTCATAAGTTGCATTAGTCCAAGTGCGCCGGATTTTGATTTTGCGTTTGGATCAAATCTTGATTCCTGTTCAATTTGAGCTTTTATTAAGTTTGCATCTAATCCTCTTTGTGACGCATATTTTTTTATTAGCTCTTCATAATCTGTAGGTTTTGGTTGTGGTTGAGGTTTGGATTGAGTCTTCTCTTTTTTTGTCTTTATTTCTAAAGTTCTTTCATTGGCTTTTTCTGGCTGTATCGTTAATTCTACTTCTTGTTCTAATTCGCTTGGTTCTTCTGTTCTTGAAGTTGTTGCATTTTCTCTAGTTCCTTTTTCGGGATTTTCTTGTGCATAAATTGCTGTTGGTCTAGCAATGTTGTAGGATATTACTCCTGTGCCTGTAGCTATAGAACCTAATATTGCTGCGGCTAGCGTTATTCTTGCTATTTTGTATGCATTCTTTATTGTTTGAATTATTCTGTTTGCCATTGTCTTTTTTTACTTCTTTTTGATAATTAGTATAGGCGTTTTTAGTATTTAAAGTTTACTATTTGTTGTTTCTTTATAGTAGTTACAATATATGTAATGAGGGAGATTGATGAATATTTCTTGGTTTTTCTATCATTTTTCTTGTAATATTTATGGATTTTTATCACGATAGAGTTTATAAATGATATTTCCGTGTTTATCGTATGAAAGAGGGGGGTGATTTGAGACTTTTTTTGGTGCTTTTTTTAGTTGCTTTTATTTTATTTGTCTCTGTTTTTTCCGCTTCTGTTGTTGATGCTGCGAAATTGAAGGTTAGGGGTGTAAAGGCTGGAACTGGAGTATGGGCGGCTTCTGAACCTGATGAGTATGGGATTGTAGAAACTAATCACTGCAATTGGCTTAACAGAGACTATGAGATTGGAGATAGTTCTTATAACTGGTATTATGGGGATGCCCGAGGGTGCTCCCTTAGCTACGGGGCTAGTGATCCTCCATATTTGAGTACGGTTTATGGGGATTTGATGTATGCTGATGGCAGGAGATGGATTGCGAGCGCTTATATTGTGAAAGATCTTAGTGAAAGAGGTGTTGAGAGCTACATAACTGCAAGCTTAAGGTTTGTCAGCGAGGGAATAAAGCCTGATGGTTCTTTTACTAACCTTAAAATCTCTCCTAGTCAATCTGAGTTTTATTATGAGAGATGGGAGAACCGTGCAATATGTCTTTCTTCGTTGTGTGGCCCCTTTAGTGTTATTCCAATTTGTTCCGGATGTGCTCTTGATGGGACAAAATTGATAGCTAAGGATAGCGTATCAAACTGTGATTTAACTGAAGCGACGGTAGAGGTAGTAGGTTTTGATAAGGCTTGCGGGGATCTTGATCCGGGCACTTTTACTCACATAGAAAAAGTTAGCGGAACGGATCAGTACCTCCCCCCTTATTTTTCTTATCCTGATGGTGGGAAACAATTTGTTGACATTGGAGCCAGCAATTGCGATGCAATTTTAACATCTTACGCGCCTTTTGATCATGTACCCTCTGCTGATGGAAATGGATGTGATATTTATTTCAACAATCTTGATTATAAAGGGGGGGGTTCTTCGATTTTTGGGAATAGAGCAGTTTTTCATTCTAGAAGTCCTTTAATTTTGTTAAAGTATCGCCCGTCTGGACAATCCGAAGTTGGAGTGATGTTCGATGCGAGCTATGATCCTTTTGGTCTTTCCCAATACCAGACTCCTGTAAGCATCGGTTTTGGAATGAAGTTTTCAAAAACCTCTCAGGCTTCCGAGGTAATTTCTTCCAGAGGAATTAATGAGTATAGTAATTATGTTCCTAGCGAGATGACTCCTGTTGAGGTTAGTACTGAGATTGACAGTCATAAGAGATTTGTTCTAGTTGCGGATGCTTGGTTGTCTGCTAAGCAGATTGGGCAAGGAGCTTCTTCATGTAGCGATTGGGTCGTAAAGGCAGTCATAAGAGATTATTTCCAAAATTCAGAGGATTTCACATCAAAGTGCGGAGGAATTACGACTACGACTCCGACGGAAGATACAAGTCCTAAAGAAAATGAATGTAAGGATGGTGAAAAGAGAGAATGTTATACTGGTTCTACGGCAACTGCCGGAGTGGGTATTTGCATGAAGGGATTTAATTCTTGTTTATTCGGTAAGTGGCAGACAATGAGTGATGGGGGTTATATGTGTTTTAATGAAGTTACTCCTGGAAAAGAGATTTGTGATGGGATTGACAATGATTGCAATAATGTTGTTGACGATAAATCTTTTGCAGATTTAGATTGTGCAGATAAGAACAAGGGCAGTGATGGAAATCCTGATACTTCTTACAAATGTTCCAGTGGGAAATGTGTGAAGGAATGTGTTCCTAATTGTAATGGTAAGGAATGCGGAAGTGATAGTTGTTTGGGAGTTTGTGGGACTTGTGTTGATGGAAAGACTTGCGGAACGGATGGAAAGTGTGCTGTGATAAAAGAATGCTCTTCAGGCAATCCGGGTGTCAAGGCTACAAGTCAGTCTGACTGTAATTCTAAGTCTGTCAAGGAGGATAAAAAATATACTTTTACTGGCCCTACTGGAACTCCTCCATGTGACTGTGTTGAGAAGAAATGTGATAAGTCTATGGTTGGGCAGCAGATTGCTAGTGATTGTAAGACTGGGCAAACATTTCAGGATTATCCTACATGCACGTGTACTGATAGTCCTGTAATTCCTGTTAAATGTGATGAATCTGCCGGATCCATGTGTGCCAGCGATGCTACGTGCAAAAAACTGTTAGGCGAAAAGCCCGATGCAGTTTCTAGAACATTTTGCAATCCTCAAACATGTACTTGTGCTTCAAGGGTTTGTAGTAAGAGTTCTTTAAGTGGTCATCCTCCGGATGAATGCGATGGAGATTATGATTGTCAGACTAAATATGGTATTGATTATGTTTGTGATCCTTTAAGTTGTAAATGTACTCCGGGTGTTTGTGGTCCGGGTGTTGGTGGTGGGAAGGTTAAATCTGATTGCCAATCTGGGGAAACTTTTTTTGGTTATCCTGTGTGCAAGTGTGATTATGGGGCCCCTCTGTTCTCGGTTGTGAGAGATAATACTAAGAAGAGAGTTATTGATACGGGAGATCAACTTATTACTGACCCTACTAAAAAGACAGATTATGTTTATCTCGAATCTACAGATAAGTTTTATTGTGATTTAGATTTCTTGGGTGAAGGCTATTTCTCGGGTGAAAGCCTTTTGCGGAGAGGTTATAAGATTGCTCAGACCGAAGTAAGTGCTCCCTCTCTAGGTAAATATGCATCTACTACTCTTGATAGTATTTACTTGGAGGCAAAAGATGATAATGGCAAGACGATTAAATATTATCTAAGCAATCAAGATCGTAGCCCTATTCTAAATAGGTGGAAGTGGTATTCCATTGATCAAAATCTTCTTTATAATGGGCCAGTTAATGATCCTAACAATGTTTTTAGTAAGCAGGACTTTTTTGATTACCAAGCTAATGCTGGAGATTTCTTCGGAAGAGAGGTTACTTGCAATGTTCAGTTGATTGCACCTTCAGAGACCTATAAGTCTGGGGTTTATGAAACTAGAACTTCTAAACCGGTTGTTATAATCCCAAGAAATATAAAGAATCCGGATTATTATAAAAAGATTAGTAAGGCATTGTTCTTGTTCTCGGATGTTGACTGGAAAAAAGCGTTGCAGTATATGCCGGTTATTAATACTGTAAAAGATATTGGTGGAACTAATTGTTTGAATATTCTTACTAATTCTCTTCAGTCTTTTTCTTCAACATCTAAATCCAAATGCTCTTATCCTTTGATTGTTTATAATTCTCCTACACTGGCAGAGAATTCTAAGTCTAAGATGGAGATATCTTCAGAAAAATCTTGGGCGTTAAAAATTGATTCTAGCATTGATGACTTTTTGGGAAAATCTAATCTTTATACCCCTGATACGATTTTTATCTCGGATATACTTGATAAAAAATATATTAATGCTCCTAAAGGGGCTGTATTTGATAGTAGAATAAGTTCGAGTTATGGTTCTGCTGTTAGCTCGGCTTGGAAGAATTATGGTGTTGTTATTTTGGTCAATAAAGATGATAGTGAGGCTCTTATAAAAGCTGCGGAACTTGGCGTTTTTTTTGATGCACCTATTGCTATTGCAGATGATTCTGATTCTAATTTTAAAGACCTAATTTCTAATAAACTTGTTATTAGTGTTGGTAGCTCTAAGAAAGGATTTGATGTTGTTGGATTGGATAATAAGCCCTCTAGTATTTTGAAAGACAATTTTAAAACTTCTGTGGGGCTAATTTATAATACTCCTTCAAAAAAGCTTAATCCAACTACTCTTGTCGGAAATGTTGGTCAAACATTTTCAACTTTTATTAAAAGTCCAGATAAGATAAGTACTGTTGAGGATTTTTTAATTGTTGCTAAAAAACCAGAGTACATAGCTTTTGTTAATCCTAATGATATAGATTCCAAATTTTGCAAGCCATCTGTAGATCATTGTAAGACTTCAATATCTTCTGCTATCTTGGCATCTTCAGATGCCTGGACATCGCACTTTGTTAGTGTTGATTCTCCTTGGGATTCTAGTAATGTTCAATCAGCTTCATGCAGTGCTTCTTCGGAGGATACTCTTCTGGCTAGAGCGTCGATACTGACCGGGGATCAAGAAAAGATTTTTAAGAATGTACGGGATGGAATAAGATCCTATGTGGATATTTTTACTGGTCTCGCTGGTGCTACGCCTACGGGTGCAGCTATCCTTGCTTCTCCAACACAAATTGGAACTGAACAGGTTTTTGTTCGTTCTTGCAGCGGTTATTGTAAAGAATACTCTAATATTGATTTATTGACAAAACAATATTTTTTAGATGATGATGGAAAACCCTTGCCTAAGTTGGATCCTGCAGATGTTTTTAGGGCATATTCTTTTGATATCGCGAATACGTTTTCTTATTCCAACAAATTGATTTTTGATGCTAAACCTCAGTGCCCTCAAATGAGTTTAGAGGGGGGCTATGCTAATAATGCTGTTAACAAACTTCCTTCTTATGTAGGTTATCTGTTCGGGATGGTTAATAGTGACTGGAATCCTTCTTGGCTTCTCAAATATGATGCAGATTCAGTAATATCTCGTTCTTATAATGGTGGTAAGGTTTTTAAGTCCCCTGCGGATCTTGAGTTGTTTCTTCAGAAACAACCTCTCACAAGGATTAAAGGAAATAATGGCGATCTTCTTAGCTGCTATCTTCAATATCCCTGGCATCTGTCTTATGGGGGCGAGGGTTTTAAGTTGAAGATGTCTGACTTTAAAATCAATGATGATAAACAGAAGGCAGCGATTGTTTACTATTACTGGCTTATGAACGGTATAAGATATGGCTCTTTGGGAGCATATGAGAGTATTGCTACTATTGATTCTTTCCTGCAAAAAACAAAAGGGACTCCAGGGTATATGTCTGAACCTTCTGATTCTTCTACTGAATGGCTAAGGAAATACTTTAAGGACGATATAACTATCAAGATTAGTGAACTTAAGTCTCAAGGAGCTCTTAAAGAGGGACCTGAAAAGTTCGATAATTTAGTTCAGGAAGTTAGCTGGGGGCTTTCTATGCGTCAGTATTTTCTAGATAAAAAAAATGAAAAGGCTGTTGCATGTGGGCGCTATATTGCCTTAATAGAGAGGGATTATGCTAAGTGGTATAGAAATAAGCCAATAGACTTTTTTGTTGATTGCTATGGGACAGGTAAACAAGAACATGGAATTGATGATTATACCTCTAATTTGGGTGAGCGTCCCGAAGTACCTCTTGAGGTACGTAATAAAATGGGGGCCTTGGTTCGTGATGCAATGAATAGTAACGCTGAATACAGGAAGTTCAATGAGATTTTTAAGGCACTATATCCTATGGCATTTGCTACTAAGTTTGAGAAGTCCGTTAAGTCTTATTATGAGGGAAGACCTACAAAGGAGTCAGAGTTTCCATATTTTTTGGCGCAGACTCTGATCGAGCAGAAAAAATCATTTAATTCACAAATTGATCTTGGGAAGGTGCCCAAAACTTTTAGTTTGACTAGCGAGGGTTATTTAGGTAAGGTGCAGTCTGTTGTCAGAAATGCTTTGAAAGAACAGCTTTTGGAGAATAGAAAAGAGATGGTAAAATATATCCAGGATGCTAACGATGCAATAGAGTGCATTCATACTGACGCAGTTGGGATGGATCCTCTTAAGGGACATTACAACAAGTGCAAAGAGAATGTAGATAATGTTCTAAAAAGGAGCCCTACTGTATCTGATTTTACTTCACAAAGATTGATTCGCTTGAAGAATAACCCTTCTCAGGCGAATTCAGATGCTGAGACAATTTTGTCTCAAAAGGAAATTACTGCTTCATATTATTTGAAGACAATGCCGGATGTAGTGGATATGACCAAGTTGAATGAAGAGGCTAAAGAGGTTGTAACTAATTTTGCTATTAGTGCAGGTTTAACTATTGCAACTATGGGCATGTCTCAGGCGATTATAAATGCAAGAACTTTTATAGCTCTTCAAAAGGTTCCAGGGATTACCGCTGTTGGGAGAGGGGCTGCAGTTCTAAGAGCAGCAATAGTCTTGGGACCTGATGCTTATTTTGCTTTTGAGGGAATTTCTAATGCTAACAAAGTTTGTAGTGATGTAAATATTAACCAGCTTGATAGTGTTATCGGCGGGGGTATTAATACACAACAGAAATATACTTTGGGGCCTAATGTTATCTCGGATTATTCTGCTTGTCATACTGCGATATTTATGGCCTCGGTTAATTTTGTAACGATGGCTCCATTTTGGATTGGCAAACCAGATCTTAGGGTGGTGAATCAATTTTCAAAGAGCTACTCTAATAATGTTTTGGTTAAAGCATTGGCTAGGCAGGATGACGCGATACAAAAGATAGCTGTTGCAGAATCAAAACTTAATATTGTGAAAAAAAACAGCAAATCGACTCATGATGAGATTGTGGCGGCCGAGAAAGAAGTAACTAAAGCAGAAAATGTTGCGAAAACCGTTTGGAAAAATGAGGTATTGACTGCGGCTAGGGGTGAGGCGTTGCCGTTCCTTCCCAATTCGGTAGACGATCTTGTTAACTCTGCAGGTAATTCTATCTGGAAGCCTATATCGACTTCTAAGAAGGATATTAAAATTACTCCAAATGTTCTTGATGAGGCAAAGATAGCCCAATTTTTAGCGCAGCAGAAGAAAGTCAATCCAAATTTTGTTCCAGTTTGGGAAAAATTAATCGCGCATATGAGGGAAAGAAGCATTGTCCCGCAAGAGGTTTATGATTCAGCACTTAGAGAGGCTACTCTCGCCTTAAGAAGGGAACTAGAAGCGCATCCAGATGTCCCCTATATTGTTTTGTGGGATGATGGTCCACGTAAGTCTGGGAGATTTATATTTGAAAAGGCTCAGGAGGATTTACAGGGTTTGCGTCCTCCAGCGCTAAAAATTTACACAGACGATGTAGGTCTGATGGTTCTTAAGGATGAAATTTGTAAGCTTCGTGCAAAAGGTAAAGATCCTATAATTGTTGTAATGGATGATGCGATATATACTGGGGAACAAATAGGTTTTACAACGTCTAAAGTTCGAAAGATCTATGAGTCTTTGGGTGCCGATAATCCTGAAATTTTTCTTGCTTCTCCTTTAGTTTCAAGTTTGGCAGAGAATCGTTTAGTTTCTATACCTGGAGTTAAGTTATTCACTTCGGGTAAGTCTAAAGAGTATATGAAGTCTATAAAAGAGATTCTTACTCCTCAAGAAATGGACATTTTGTCTCTTGGTTCACAGCAGTATGCTACTCTTACAATTCTTCCTACGAAATTTGCTGATAGTGTTTCGGTTTATGATTTTCTTGCTAACAAGGTTCTAAAGTATGATTATGAGACTTATCAAAGATATGTTCCTTACAAGATGATTGGAAATTATCGAACGGAGGAATTTAATCAGTTTACGCAATATGATGATGCGATTCGTAAATGGCTGGCTCGTAAGAAAGATAATCTTGTCGATGCCTATAATGATGGTACGCTGCAGGTTCCTTTCAAACCTTCTCCGAGTCCTGGTGGACCTGGTGCGGCGACACCGCCGTCTGTTAGTCCTCCATCAACTACTACTACGCCTGTTATCGGAGATACAGGCTATGCTACTCCTGTTCCAGTAACTAAAGTTACGGATCCTTCTTATACTGGCACAGGGGTTATGGAGCCTCCGATAATTCCTATTCCAGTTCCTAAGCCTGTTCCGGTGAAATGTCCTGTAATTGATTTTTCTCCTAAGGCTGCTTCCCTGTATAGCCTTGTTGATGATGATGCTATAGTAAGTTTAGCTGAATCAGTTATTGGAAGAGAGATTACAGATTCTAAAATGAGACAAGCAATAATTAATGCTCACAATGAACTTGATAACACTAAAAAGGCTAAGATTCTTTTGGATGCCGGATTTAATTCTACAATTCCTCGTAGTGATCCTCTTTCTGGGGAGGTTAGAAAATTGCTTGATAGCGGGGTTTGTGGTCCTCTAGACTATTCAAAAATTTTGCCTTATATGGTCCGTTCAAATTTTAAGACTGAATTTGCTGATGCTTGGACAAAGACCTCTGGATTTTTTGTTAATCCTAGGGATCAAACTAAGGGTTTTTTGATTGGAAAGGTTACGTCAGGAGATTCTGGTCCGGTTTTGCAATCTATATATGGAGACAATCAAGTACTCTTGAATTTTTATGGATCACATCTTGCTAGCGTTCCAGTTGCCGTAAAAACAAAACTGAAGCCTGGTGCGGATATAGAACAGCTTCTAATAAATCTTGATTATAAATTTGCTGGTCCTAATAATGAAGCGAACTTTATTGACACTTTGATAAAAAAAGGTTTTGATAAACCGAAGACTCTTAAGTCCGGTAGGGCAGTTAAAAATAGGGCTATTGACATTGAAATAACTTATCCTGCACCTGACGCTACTGGGAAGATGGTGGATTATGTTCAGGAGTTTGAGCTTGAGTTTGATTCTTCTTCATATTCTAGTGCGGTAGCCGCTTCAAGAAGTGGTTGTTCTGTTAATCTTGAACTTACACATATTTTTCCAAATAAAAACGCAGTAAGGTTGCCTTAGGCATTTGCACACTAAAAGAAATAGTTATCCTCTTTTTGAAATAATTTCTTCATATCTTCTTGTAGTTTGCATGTACTGCTCTTCTATATCTCTATCTGCACTATCTTGGGCTTTAGCCATTCTTATAGCTCTTTGGTGGTTGGGTTCTGTTTTTGTACTGGATGAAATAAGTACATTGGCCTTCTCTGCAAGCCAGGATCTTCTTGATAAAGATTCAAGGTCTTTTGGGTCTCTTTCTTTGTTTCTTTTTACTGCTTCTTCTAAGACTGTTGCAATCTCTTCTTTGTATTTTTGGTCCATTTCTCTTGGGGAGATATTTACTAGGATGTTTACGGCTGCTTCAAATTCTTCAGCAGTATAATCTCTTTGGAAAAATTCTTTTATTCCGGATAGAATTGGTTTACTATCTGCTTCATTTAATTGATAAAGCTCTTGTATTATCCTTAGAAATCTGCTTCCTTCTGAAACATCAGGATTTATCTCTCGGCATTTGCATGCAAGGGCCGTAAAATTTTTACCCAAGTTGTAGCGTATTCTTTCCGCGTCATCACCAGTTATTTGTTTAACTCTTGAATAAAAATCTTGTGGATTAGTATCTGCGAACATTCTTTGAATTGCTTCTCTTGCGGTTCTTGTCGGAGTGTATTTTTTTGCCATTTTTTTTATTGATCTCTGTTATCTCTTTTTGCTCTTTCTTTGCACATTTGCAGATATTCTTGGGATAATTTTTTTGATCCTAGTGCTTCGTCTCGGTCTTCAATTGAATCTAATCTTGTTGCAACTTCAGCTAGGAATTGTTCTGTTGTTTGATCAGGGTCATTTTCACTGTAAGATTTTACATGGCCCTTTAGATCCGCCATAAACTCTATAATCTTTTTTTCTTCCTCAGATTTTTCTGATTTTCTTCCGACTACCTTTTCGGTTCTGCCCAAGTTATGTGCGTAGCCTGCGATTACTCTTTTGAATTTTTCTAAAGGCATTTCATATGCTGCTCTAATAACTTCTCTACCTCCCCAAACTACTAGTCTCTTGATATCTTCTACAGGGGGTGCCAGATACTCATTTTCACCGAGATAGAAAGAAGCGTCAGTTAGTGCTCTCTCTAGTTCGTCCCCTCTTCTATTAAGTCCCTTTTGAAAAATATCTTTGTAAAATGAATAGTGTCTAACCATTACGCTAAATTCTGAAACTTGTTTTGCTAGTTCCACGTTTCCAGCTTCGGTACTTTTTTTCTGTGTGTGTATTATTGCATTCATAGCTCTGGCTCTTGCTGCGTAAAAGTCATTAAACTGACCCATATTGCTTATCCAAACTATTTCTTCTGTCTTACCGACAAGATATGGCTTTATTCCTTCTCCAGTATAAGTTCTTCCAGTTGTTGGATCTTCAATTATTAGTGTTCCCATACCTACTCTTTGTTCTAGAGGCTTTTTATGATTTTCCATGTTATTTATTTTGATACTCCATTGTTCTTTTAACTAAGTCTTCAGAAATTTTTTCAAGGCCTTTTCTATTTTCTATAACATTTATCCATCTTTGTGGAATTGCTTGAATGCCGTTGTATGCTCCACTTATTGCGCCTGCTATACATCCTGTGGAGTCTGAATCTCCGTTGTGGTTTACTGCAGTTATTATAGTTTCTTCAAAATCTTTTGGACTTCTCAGAAATGAGTATAGTGCTATTGCGACAGCTTCATGTCCTTTCCATCCTTCTCCGAGGGTCGTTATGGCTTGATGTTTGTCTTTCATTGTTAGTGCTTGTTCAACTTGTTTAATTTTTTCAACAAATTCTCTTGAATCTTCTCCAAAACGAGATTTGGCTAGAGTGACTAATCTAGAGATATATGTGTTTGGATCTTCTTCTTTTAGCGCTAAGGAAGTGAGGTAGGCTGTTGCTACTCCTGAAGCTACTGCTGTAGGGTGTGCATGAGTGCATACACTTGATGCTTCTGCTATTTCTACTAATTTTTCTGGATGATTGTAAAATACTAATCCTATTGGTGCCGTTCTCATTGCGGCTCCGCAACCTCTTGAAACTACTCCTGATTTTTTCCAGTCTCTGCCCATCTTGAGATTTTCTACTCCCTGGATGCATGTTGATCCAGGAGCACGATTATTATCTGGGCTGTTTAACCATGTGATGAATTCTCCTCTTACTAAGGCCATTGTTTTTTCTAAATCATATTCTATTGGTGTAGCTATTAGAGCATTCGCAACTGCTATGCTCATTTGAGTATCATCACTGTATCTTGCTATTGTACTTCTGCTTAAGTTCATTTCTTTGGTATCTGTTTCTCCATTCCAAACTGGCTTTTTTGTAAATTCTATTGGATACCCCAAGGCATCGCCTACTGCTAAGCCTATGATTGTTCCTCTGATTTTTCCTTCTAGTTTTTCTTTTTCCATGTTATTTTTATTTGATTTCTGTCTTTCCGTTCATCAATTTATTTAGAGCAAATTCAACAAAATGGCTTTTATTTCTAAAAGAGCCATTGCTAATATAATCGTCTATTCTTTCTATTGTTTCTTTTTCTATGCTGACGCTGAGCTTTTGTTTCATCGTATAATTTCGTATAATATGCGCTTTATAAACTTTTCTATTTGTTGTCACTTTAAAGTTGTTATAAATAATCTCCCTTGGATGATAAGGTTTTTTAACTGGATTGTTTAAGAGTTTTTATGATGGGCAAAAATTTGAGGCGGTACTTAATATTTGGTATGATTTTGTTTGTTTGTTTGTTTGTGGTTTGCTTTTCGCTAGTTAGTGCCATAAATCCTGAAGGCCCGATTTATGCTATATGCCATACCCTCGGCGAAAATAATTATTGCGAGGATTTTGAGACTAATTTTATTTGGAGCAATATATCCGATACAGGGATTATTTATTTTCAAGTTTTCCAAGATAATGAAAGTTATGATGTCAAACTTTTTGATTTCGAAAGAGGGCCCCTTGATTCTAACGAAGATCCTATTGCTCTGGATCCCTTAAGTCCTTTAGATGAGTCTGGAATTGCAAGGTTTAGCATATCTGGTGTTGGAGATTATATTATTGTGCTTGAAAACAAGGGTCCAGAATGTGACTCTATCCTAAATTATAATTATTCCAATGAAGATGAGAATTCTCTCTTTCCTAGTGATGAAGAGATAAATATCTGCTTGAGATATATTGATTTTAGTGTTTATGAAGACTCTGATGAATTTAATAATTTTATCTCTGGCTATGATTTGGCCTTGGATAGCCTGACTGAAAGTAATCTTGAAACCGATTCTTTTAGCTATAGTTCTCCAATATTTCGGGAAATTTCTTTTGCTGAAATTCCTCTTGGACCTTTTGTGCCTTCTCTTATAAACCGGGAGATAACCCCCTTTCCTCCATCATTTGGGTCTTTTTTTATGAATTCTCCTCCGATCAACTATTTGGTTAGGACATCAGATTTGTTTTCTGACTGATTTTTTATGAAAAATCTTGTTTTTTCGATAAGATTATAAACAATCCTTTATTGTTTTGGCTTATGAGAAAAAGGGGTTTTTTTGGGTCGCTTATTCTGATAGTTGTCGTTCTGATTATATTTGGGCTTGTTTATTCAGGTTATGGAAACAATATTCTAAATGCTTTGACCGGAAAGGTTGTTGGGGGGGATGCAAAAAAAGTCATAAAAGAAAATTGCTATGTGGTTCAGATTGAGGATAAGAGCGAAGTAAAAGAGAAGATTTATGTTTCTGCTTATCCTAAGAGTGTTGAAGATAATGTTTTGAGCAATGCTTTTTTATCCAAGGTGACAATTAATGGATATAGAACTGATGAAGATGATACTTCCGATGTTAAACTATGGAATGTTATAGGATTGTGTGATTCTGAAACTGTAGGCTATTCTTCTTTGTGGAAAGCATCAGAATCTTTGTCTCCTGTCCCTTCTTTTACACAGACTTTTACTCCGACCTCTACTGGAAGTCCAACCTCTACGAGTGGTGCTGAAGTTAGTGCTTATTTAAGTGAGGATTATATTAAAAAAGTTGAGAAAGAAAAACTGTTTACTCCTAAAGAACCTGTAAGCCTTTTTGATGAGATAACTTGTGAGCTGAGAATTCCAAAAGGAGAAAGTTTTGACAAGAAAGATTATCTTGGGAGTTTATTTATCAAAATTAGTGGAGGGAAGACAAAAGATATATTGAGTGGTGAAAAGTTAACATATAATCGGATTGTAAATGGGGGGGGTGTTGACTATGCAGTTTATAGCTTTGAAAAACTTCCTATGTCTGCTTATTCTTCTTCAAATGAAGATTTTGAGGATTGGGTTAAATCAGATAATATTTTTTGCAGAGTTAGCGTTGATGGAAAGATGGTTGAATCTCCTAAAGTTGCAATGGATAATGAATGTGTACATTTGTGGGGGAAGGATAACGCAAAATTTAATATTATCTCTCTTCGTGATAGTTCTAAAAATTCTAAAAGTCTTTTTAATCTAAGAACGTTTTTTGTAGATCCTGGATCAAATTCTATTACTTTTACTAAGATCGAGCCATTTGCTACATATAAGAGCAATTTTGCGTATTATATGGATATGACAAAACATAAACTTGACGGATGGTTCTTTGAGAAGAATAGGGGATTCTTTGAAGTAAGTTCTTGCAAGAAGCCAAGTTCTACCCTTGTGGTTGTTTTTGAGAGGGGGTTTTCTAGTGCGGAGGATAAAAAATATGTAGGTCTGGCGTATCAATCTGCGGGGGTAATACTTCTTAATCCGGCAAAGATTTCCATTGGAGCGGGGATACATGAGTATGGACATACTTTTTGTGGTTTGTCTGATGAGTATCTTTATGGAAAAGATGGGTTTGGTTCTAGATCTATGCCTGTGAGTTCTGATAAAAACTGCAGAAAAAACAAGAATGCCTTTTTGCCTTATGGGGATGTGGGGATTATAGACTGTACCGATACTTCGCACTATAAGTCTTCAAAAGACAGCATAATGAATAATTATAATGATTTATATTTTAATGTAATTAGTGCAGGTTATTGTATAACTAAGATTACTGGGAAGAGTGTTCCACAAAGTTTTCAAGAGGCTTGTGGAATGGGGGGAGTAACTAAACCAAGAGTCTGTCCTATTTCAGATGATGTTGCTAGGGTGGCTATGCAAGCTACAGCGAGGGTTATTGCTTCGGATTCATCTAGTAAAAATTGTTATGTAAGGCTTGATATAAATGAGAATAAAACCTCTGATGATAAAATTGTATTTAGTTTGAATAGCCAGGAAAATTTAAATGAGAGTTATGAAGGTTCTGTTTCTTTTTATGATTCTAATATTAGTTCTGATTATATTTTGAAAACTTATGATTCTAATAATTTGCTAAATCAATTTTCTATTTCTTCTGCACGATTTAGCTATATTGATGGCACTAATGAAAATAATAAATCTATTGGGGGGATTAGTGAATCGGATTATGGGATTATAACTACTTATATTCCTTATGATTCAAAAATCTCTTCAGTTAGAATTGATAATAACGGAAGCGAGAGTGTTATTAATGTTGATGTAAACAGTTTTAGATGTGAGCAGAAAAAGTCTAGTAATTATAACTATTTGGTTATTTTTATTTTAATTCTTGTTGTTCTTGCTGTTTTATGGGCTTTCAGAAAGTTTTTTGGTCGTAATAATCTTGTTGAATTTTATAGATCTAAGCTTGAAGCAACTAATTAGTCTGTTCTGTATGTTTCATTCCAGGATAATAGAATTTATAAATACCTTTTTTCTTAATATCTAATGAAAGAGAGGGGTGATTTGAGATACTTTTTGTGCTTGTTGATAGTTGCGTTTGTCTTTTTTGTTTTGTTTTTACCTAATTTTGTTTATGCTGAGACCATAGCCACGTCTTTTCCAAAGTTTTCTGTATCGGGGATAACTAACAATGATTGGACATTTACAGACAGTTCTGGGAGTACAAATGTAAGATGCGAGCAGTTTAACAAAGCGTATGATTTCTCTTCTGTCAAGGCGCTTGATCCTGCCGATGGTTTTTTGATAACCGAGGGGGTTCCGTATACTACAAGCGCTCCCGCTGATTCCTTTACAACTTCTGATTATTATGGTGATCAGAGAGATTGCGGATATGTTGCTTCTTATGATACGAATTATTACTTTAGAGCGGGTGCTCCTCCCGCTGGCGAGCCGAGAGTTCAGGGCGTTGTGCGTACATTTTCAAATCTTATGTGGGCGGATAACAAAGCATGGATTTTGAGGTTGCAGAATACGTGGGAAGAACCATGTTCTTTTCAAGAATCTTATTTTCGTCCTTTGGGGATTCCTGTCCCTGCGTGTATTTCGAGTTGGGGTAGGGGCTTTTTTTATTATAGTTCTGTTAGTGTTGCAAATGAGGGAGAATTTGTTGCAGGGGATGATAGAAAACAGTATAGTTCTAACAGTTGGAATCTGGTTAATGGTCTTGGATGGACTTCCTTTGAGAGGGGACCATATCAGGTAAAACAAGAGGGGGGTTGTAGTGTAAGCAACAATAATCCCGTTTCTATTTCTGCTAAAGAACTTTCAACTCTTAAGTGTAGTTATGGGGAGCCAAATACACATACTGAATATTGGGAAGGAAGCAATAAATTTGTTTATGGTAGTGGGTGGGATGTTCCTGCTAGTGCTTTTAATTTGGCTGGAATGTCGAAGAAGGATTTTGATAATAAAATAATTGGATCTAAGCCAAGTACAGACATGATGACCTATCTTCCTCTCCCCTATTATAAGAGAGATTACTGTGACGTGTTTTTAGGAGAATATTTATTTCAGGGAGCTTCTTCTAATCCGGAAAAATCTATATGCCGATTTGTTTATGGGTCATATCGTCCGGGGGCTGTTTCTCCGACTTTGTGTACTAAAGAGGGTTTGAAGGGTCCTGTGATGTATTTGGAGTACAATCTTGCTAAGGCAGGGACGTCTGATGAGTGGACTGGAGGGATTTATTTTAATGGAGTGTATAATCCCTTCTCTGATAGCTCATTTAGTTCAAAAGAGAAATGTGACCTTGCTCAGGCGGTGGATGTTGGTTTTGGTTTAGATCTTAAGATGCTTGATGCAGGTTCACTCGATGCACCGATTAGTGCTTTATATGGCAATCCGCAGTTAGAATATTCTGCTAAGAACTACATTTCCGAACTAAGAAGTTCGATTGATATTTCTTCACAGTATAAGGATCCAAATACTAAGACTGTGGTATTTGCTCTTGAACCAAATTATGCTTTGAACAAGAAGATTTCTGGTGCATCCAAAAAGTTTGTTTCTGGTGTTAGTGATTCTATATGCAACGATTGGAAAATGAAAGTTGCTATAAAGAAATCTGAATTGGAAAGTGCATTTGCTGCAGGAGGACCTTGCAGTGGTTTAAAGATTACCCCTGAGGTGATTTCTCCCACGACTAAATGTAAAAATGGAGTTGTTGATATTGCTGATGGTGAGCAGTGTGATTTTGAGGTAACTAATGGTATTGTAAATCTTAACAAGCCCGTATTTATATCTGGTTTTGAAAAGTGTGAGAATTTTAATGGATATAGTTTATTTAATCCGGAGGGAAAGATTTATACCGGAGGGGTTTTAAAATGTAATCCTGCAGACTGTAGGTTTGATAAAAGTTCGTGCATTGAATCGTCTGCTACATGTAAAGAAGGTGATATAAAGCTTTGTTCTGAGTTTGTTCCAAAAGATTTGAAGGCGACGAGGGGAGTTTGTGCGGGTTCTTATGCGACTTGCACTGCTGACGGGAAATGGCCTGCAAAATGTACCGAAGAGGATTACAAGAAAATAGAGGACTATTACAATACTGATATGGGGGGAGGGATTAAAGAGGTAAAGTGTGATGGAAAAGATAATGACTGTAATGGTCTGATAGATGATGTTGGGGGAGATAAGGCAAGGGCGGACGAGTTGTGCAGTGCCAAGACTGGAAGGTATCCAGATGGGTCTCGTCCTAAATGTTTTGGCGATCTCTTTCAAAATGAACGGCTTGATGGATGCGGATGTCGTGTTTCTGGTGATTGTTCTGATGTTTTTAGTGCGTGCAAGCCTATTGGTGGTGGTTTTGATTCTGGAGTTAAGGGTGTTGTTGATGGGGATGATTTGGGAATATGCAAGAAGTGTGAGCTCACAAATGGAGACCAGTGTGAAAATGATGTGATGTGCGCTACATTTGGTTCTAATAAAATATGCTCGCATTGCCAGTGTGTAGATAAACAGTGCACTGTTGCAACGCAAAATAAAGATTGTCCTGCTATGACTACTCTTGGGTTGTTCAAACAGGAATGTGTTAATGAGAGATGTGTTGACAGAACAAAATGCCAAGTTAATCCTTGGGGGGATATTTGTAATAATGGTCCTGGAGTTCAGCTTAAAGATAATAAGTGCACAGATCCTGCAAATCCCGTGTGTGTTGGACCCCCTTCAAGTAATGGGGGATGCAGATGTGCCAAGGGTGTTTGTGATAACTCTATGTTTGGACAGCAGCTTGCCAGTGATTGTAAGACTGGACAAACATTTCAGGATTATCCTACCTGCAAGTGTGTTGAGAATGAGGGGTATTATAAGTCTCCTTCTGTTTGCGGAGATGGAAAAGTTAGCGGAAATGAAGAGTGTGATTTTGTTTCAGATCCTGTGAATCCAGGAAAGTTATTGTTTGCTGCTCCTGATTTTAAGAAACCTTTAATGACAACCGATTCTAATTGTGGCAAGAGCGTTACCCCATTTGGAGATCTTTCGACTAAGCCAGCATGCATTCCTCCGGTAGCGTATGCATTTGAGGGCCAGGGGGGTTTGCAGGCCACGAACAATAAAAATAATGAATGCAAGTGCAGAGCAGAATTTGTGATGCCCATAATCATTCCTTCTACTTCAGGGTGTAAGAAAAATTATTTTGAGGGCCCGGATGGCAAGATATTGAGGGCATGTGACAATATTGTTGCTCCTGATTTGCTTCCGAGTATTGATGTTAGTGCGAGTGTTGTATCAAATGATGTTACTTCGTGTTGTGACCCTAATTCTTATGCAGCTAAGGGAAAATCTATTAGTGTCGGAGTTCAGTTATATCTTCCAATTAATGGAAAGATGGATAAGATAAGATTTATAGATACGTCAAAGATTGACTCAACTTCTTTTACAGGGGATCTTGATAAGACAAAGACAGGACATACCTTAACTTCTCATGGCGATGGAACATTCGGAGGGATTGAGGATTCTCATGGTCTTGATCCTGAAGGAATATTTGGGACAGCCGATAAGACGAGTGGAAGGAAAGGAAGAGAAGATGGTTCTGTAGATGTTTATGTTAAGTATCTGGGGGCTGAGGGAAGTGAGGATTGCATGACATATGTTGGAGTTATGATACATGGCTATGCGGGTCTTGGAGGTAATAGAGAAAATAGATACTGCACAGCTACTGTTCCTGGTCATTTAAGGAAAGGGTCTTTTGTGCTTATGGATTATACCAACTGTTTTGATTGGGATCCTAATGGCAAGGCTCCACTTCAGGGTAAATATATGCAAGAAAAACAATCTTATCTGGGAGATAATAGCAGACTTGTTGTTGATATTCTTGATGAGCCTTGCGGGGTTTGTGAGCTAACTAATTTACATTGGGAGATAGATGGAAAGTCTATAGGTCCTGTAAGTTCAGTGATTGCAGGAGATAGTAAAAAAGTAACTCTTGTTGCCAACGCAAAAAATTGTGCAGGAAAAAATATTTTTCCAGAAATTTATGAGTCTGTTAGTACCGGGTTTCTTCAATCTAAGAATGTGAGAGTTGGATTTGATACTTTTGTTAAGATTGATAGTAAAAAGTTTTCTGCAGAGTGGAATCCTGTTTATTCTAGTGCTGGGAGCAAGGGAAATAAATATTTCTTTAGTTTATCCAATCCTGATGATAATAATCTTTTTTCAAGTATAAAGAGTATACTGCTTAAGGTGAATGGTCCTTCTAAAGAGAGGGTGGGTAGTACTATAAAGGTTGTGCTTCCATCTCAGATAGATGCGGCTAGTTTTATTCCAGGTTCTCAGGCTATGATTCAAATGCCTTCTTTTAATATAAGACTTGCAGATAATTCTGAAGTTACTTGTCCAGGAATGACGATTATACAGACCCCTATTGTTAATGAACGGGGAGAGGTTACTGGAGTATCTAACAAAGTTCCCCCTGTTGTTTGTCCTCCTAAAGATTCAAAGAGTTCTAGCTCTGGTTCTTCTAGTAGTAAGAAGGTATATACTATTAGTGTTGATGATTTTGTTACGAAATTTAAAACTCCCCTAGACCCTCGTCTCCTTTCTAATAAGAACATAAAGATAGTTGTTAGTCTTCCTGATTCAACCGAGAAAGATAAGAAAGCTGAATTTGAAATACAACTTGAGGGAGGGAAATTTGTTTTAAGCAAAGACCAGGGGGGCTGTATGCTTAATGGGGTTTGCTTTTATGTTTTGACTCCTGCGGAGGTTACTAAAGAAGCTCCTAAGAAACTTCCCGCTGTTCCTGCGACGATAAACGAGATAACTAAGGGTGATGGGGAGCCGACTAATAATGTTGCAGATTCGTGCGAGATTTTAAAATTGGCGAAGAGTGTTGATTTTAAGCTGAGTGCGCAGTGGACTCTTGATAAGAGAATTGATGAAACTATCAGCCTGAGTTTGGTGAAAGATAAGACGGCTTCTGATAGTTCGTTCGCAGGGGTTATACCGGTTTATAGCGGAGAGAAGATTGTTTCCCTTCCGGATGTGGATGAAAAAGGGATGGCTATAAAAAAAGGTAACGTTGATTGGCTTGTTGAGGTTAAGTTAAGTCATGTTGCGAACGGAAATATTCTTGAGTATACAAGTGGGGCGAGTGTTAAGCCTTCGTCTAATATCTATGTTGCAATAAGAAAGGTGGAATACAAACAAGTATGGTTTGAAAAGAAAGCAGTTCCTCTTTATGGATGGAGTTATTCTGCGATGACCCTTCCTAATGGAGGATATTTCAAGGCTAATGTTTGGCAAGAGATGTTTAAGAAGATTAGTGGAGACATGGGGGATATGAAGTTCATGATTGCAACTGATTTGTGTACCAGTGCAAATTGTGAAAAACAAACTGGAAAGATAAATTACAATCATTATCCTGGAATGGCGGTTGCAGATGTTGACAGAAGCAGATTTACTTATGATTTAATGAAAGTGCATCTTGCTGCAGGTAGTGAGGGTTTTACAGAGTATCAAAGTGCGAGAGGCGGGCATAAACTTGATGCTTCATATTATCCTGACAAGGTTGGTCTTTGTGATGTTGATACTGGAATTGGATGGAGCTCTGGAGGAAAGTGGGTTGCAGAGAGTATGGTCGAGGCATATAATATAATGAACAAAGTTTATACAAAGAATACATTGAATAAATATTATACTCAATCATTTATACTTCTTGATGGTACAGGCTCACGTAATGGGGAAGTTGATGGATTTTCACTTGATAAGCTGCCTCCGACTGTTCCTTGCTTCCTTAATTTTAGAATGGATACGGGATTTGGGGGAGTTACAAATGATAAAAATAGAGAGTTGTTATTCCAGGTCCAGGATGTTCCATATAATATTGATGTTGGTGGACACTGGGGAGTTAGAAGCCCGGTCGTTACTGGAGCTATCGCTTTCTTCAATGATAATCTGAAGAATAAGAATCTTGTTAAGGTTGATGTGTCTACGGGTAAGGCAGATTGCTCCGGTATGAAGAATGCGATGAAGATGTATCTGTCAGAAGTTGCTACGCTAGATAGAAGCCATACTAGAGAGTATCTTACTGATAGTGATGTTGCTTTTATTAATGGTGTGCTGAATAAACTTTCTAAAGACCTCGGCACTGGAAAAATTTATAATATCAAACGTGATACTGTCGTGAGGTTATAAAATCCTTTATGAGAAAGAAGATAAGATATTCTCCTGTGAAAAATAAAAGAAGTAAATTTGGGTGGATTGTTGGAATTTTAATTATTCTCGCTATTATTGGTTTTTCTTTATATTTAGAATATGGAAGCAGTCTTTTTTCTTTTCTAACTGGAAACGCCGTTGCTTCTGAAGGTGCTAAACAAATGAGGGAGAATTGTTATATTGTTAGTGCAATTGTAGGAAAGAGCGATAGCCTTATTACTGTTTATGTTTCTGCTTATCCTGGAAGTGTTGAGAATAATGTTTTGAGCAATGCTTTTTTGTCTAAGGTGACGATTGATGCGTATAGGACTAATGAACCTGGGGAGACTTCACGTTCATGGAATGTTATAGGATTATGTGATTCTGAAACTGTAAGCCATTCTTCTTTGTTGAAGATGACGAGTTCTGATGATTCGAGTTCTAGCTCGACTTCTAGTCTAACGTCTGGTGAAGGGCAGGCATCATGTCTTGATATTGATTGGGAATCTTTTATTTATGATTCTAGTGTTTATGCATGCAGTTGTACTGGTGAATCATCTTCGTCAAGTTCTTTAAGTAGTTCGGATATTATTTCTCCTTCAATTACTGGGGCTGCGATAACAGGATATAGTGTTTCCAGCGACGCCCAGAATGCGGTTCTAAAAAGAGGAATATATATTTCTCTTAGTGGGAGGGAGGCATATTATGTTGTGAATGATGATGGGGCAATACAGAAACTAAATTGGGGTAAAATGAAGGATATAAAATTAGTTAGTTCATCAGTCGGTACAGGGGGATATAGCATTCAGACTAATATGAAAGCCTTGGATAATCTCAAGGATTCATTTGAGGCTTTGCCTTATGCCGAGGAGAATACTGTTCGTGACTTGTTAAGAAAAGATTTCTATTTTGGTACTCGAAGGGATTTGGAGAGTGAAATGAATGGAAAGTCTCCGGGCGTTCTTGGAGCTTTTGACTATGCAATGCTTGCAATGGGTAAGGGAATTAGTTCTGGCGATCCTGAAAAGGGAGATTGTCCCCTTAGTATTTATGTTTCAAAGTATTATTATAGTAATGATAAACTAGACGGAGATTGGCTTATGGCTTTGGTAAGGGTTAAGGGAATAGAGGCTGAATATGTAAAGAATGAGATTGCGCGTACGCCAGTTGCTGAAAAGACGATTGCATGTCCTGAAAAACAGATTCCAAAGTGTGAGATTATACCGGAGTGTACAAAAAAGAAGGATTGCGAGATTAAACCTCCTTTCCATAAGGATTATGTTCTTTGTGTGGCAAGTAAGTGTGAGGAGGATAAGGAAAAAGCAAAGCTTGTACTTGGTGCGATGATTCCTGGATTATTGCCTTCGGATGATTATATTGCTCTTGGTAAAGATGGGTTTTTTATTTCAACTGATCCTAAGAAGCCTAAGGTTTTTGCTTTGGATGTGAAAGTTGAAACGTTAGATGTGATTGAAAACTCTTTTGTCAAGGGAGATGTTTTAGCAGGTTTTATTATTAAGAAATCTGTCAGCGGGTCTAATGGGCTTTCTCATCTTGTTGTGCTTAGGGTAGGATTGGTTGGTCCACCTAGTAAGCCTAAACTTAGTTATGTTACTATTAGCAATTCTTAGAATTATTATTGGCCGTTGGCGATTTTTGATTTTGATTTTTTATAAAAAATTATTTTTCAAGTCCGCTTTGATTTGCATTTGCAGGTCTTGAATACTGTATGTTTTGATAGGTATTTTGGGTGCTTTGATTGTAGGCATTTATGTCTTCGCAAGAACATCTAATGCTGCTGCAGAATATGCTGGCTGCAATAACTACTGCTGTGCCCAGAGCCGTTGCTATCCTTGATGTTTTTCTTGTTCTTGATTTTTCTAAGTCATAAAATCCGTTTGCCATATTATTCTTCAAGATATATTGTTTATAAGTCTTTCTATTTGTTATCACTATATAGTTACTATGAATATTGAACATGTTTTATAAATGTGTTTTTCTTAGGCTATTTATGAGAAAAGGAGGTTTATTGGGGTCGCTTATTTTGATAGTTGTTGTTCTGGCGATATTTGGAATTGTTTATTCTGTTTATGGAAATAGTTTATTTGGTTTTATGACCGGAAATGTTGTTGCTAATGGGGGGGTTGTAAATATTGCTGAGGAATGTTTTGTTCTTCAGTCAGAGGATAGCGATGGAAAAATCATCGGGCCAATTTATGTTGTGGCCTATACTGGGAGCAGTGAGTATGTAGAGCTGAACAAACTGTTGCCTGTCGGGGCGATTAAAACTGGGGATGTTATTTCTGGTTATAGAAGTGATGTTGCGGGGGAGGAAAAAGCTCCGCGTGGGTGGACTGTAAGAAAGTGCGATGGAGGAGAGACGATTGGATATTCGACATATTTATCATCTTCTTCTGTGAATGTTAAGACACAAACTCCGACCTATACTCAAACTCTAACACAGACACCTACTTATACTCAAACTCCAACACAGACCTTTTCTCCAACATATTCTATATTTAAAAGTTCTTCTGGAGAGGAAAATTGCAGAGATGGTATTGATAATGACAAGGACGGAAAAATAGACTGTGCTGATGATGATTGCAACAATAAGATATGCGATGCGGAGGCGGGGGTATGTTGCCTTCGTAGTAGCAATGACAAATACTATTATATAACTGATAAATACAGCTGCACTAATGCTATTTTTTCTTCTGTATCTGATAGGAAAAAATGTGAAAATGATGCGAATTTTGCGGTATGTTGTAGGGAGAGCAGAAGCGATAATCTTCTTGCAAGGGGTTTTAGTGAAATGATAACTTACTCTATCACTATGAAAAATCTTTGTGTTGATACTCCTACTCACTATAAGAGGATAGTTGTTGATAACTCTTTCTGTTCAAGAGAGACAAATTATGGTTCTGTTGTTTTCAAGAAACCAACTGACTCTGATTTTAAGCAGTGCGGCGTTTGCGTTAATAAAACCCAAAAGGAAGGGGTTTATGATGGAATCTGTGTTCCTAGTGCTCCTCCGGTAGTAAACGAAATTGTGTGCTGTAATGACTTTAGGGGGTATGTTTTTAGGTATAAAGAGGATTGTTTGAAAGGGGATTTGGATAAGAATCCTATGGGAAATGTTGTTGATGATTATTTATGTGCCAATAATAAGTATCCTGTGGATAATAATAATGGTTATATCTTCCCTTCTGTAAAACTTAGTGTCGCCTTGCCAAATAGTAATTTTGAAGCGAATTCAAAGAATATATTTTATCAGGGATATAATGAAGGGTTGGTATTTTTGAATCCTCCTGAAGATAAACATACTCCTCCAAAAGGTTGGAGAAATGAAACCCCCTTAAGTTATTTAAAATGTAATTATACTATATATAATCAAACAAATACTTTGTTGGATAACTCTCAACAAGAAGCTAATCTTGTTAATCCTCTGTCTACATCCTTTGTATGTAATAATTTATTTAAGTTTCCTAAACAGTATGATCTTAAAACAGAACTGCCTGTTTATCTTAAAGGAAATGTTTATGTTAGCGATGATGGAAGAGTGACTGAAGATGGAATTTGTCTGTCTGATCCGCTTTCTAAATCTAAAGATTTGAATATACAAAGAGATTTAATGGTTTGTCCTGCAGAAGTTAATTTTAGCATAAATGTAACAAAAGATGTTGATTTGGCCGCGTTTACTTCTAAGATAAAGAATGTTGATCTTTTCCCTCGTGAATCCAATACTATTGTAAAAGTAAGTTTAACTACCTCCCCTAAGTATTATTCTAAATCTATTGACGACAATTATGCAGTTCTCTCAGCAAGTGTTGGTGGCGACTTTTATAAACTTGAAGCTTTAAAGTATCACTCTCCGATTTTTGCCGCGAGAAATGCAAGTAATAATGAAAGTAGAGAGATATTCAATGTCTTTAGAAACACTCCTCTGGAAGGGGAGTTTGAGTTGGCCAGAAAGGGCGTTTGTGGAGAGGATAATTTTGCGCCATTTATTGCATTCCAAATAAAAGGTGATGAAGATAAAATAAAACTAGATAAAAAACTTATAGAGGGGATGATAGATCTTCCGGTTTTTGGGAATGTTAAGAGTACTGTAGCGGTGGATTATAAAAAATGGGGTAATATTTTTCAAAAGACTTGGGTGGATATATTTTATACTTATGATAGTAAAGAGTTAAGGCAGACAGTTAAGAATACTATTGTCAGAATAAAAAGAGGTGGTGAAGATTATCTTCTTACTGTTGATGGACTGTTGCGTGAGGGGAAGTATAAGGCGATAACAGATAAAGGAAAGGAGATTGAGTTTAGAATATCTGAATCTGGTCCTGCAACGCCGGTTTGTCCTCTTGAGTTGGAAGCTTATGGAATCCCTTTAAGGGATGAAGATTTTGAGAGGCTTATAACTTATAGCAACATAAAGACTGGTGGGATAAATATTCTTTCTCCGGGACTTGGCTTGCCCAATTCGGGGGTATGGTTGGAGGATGTGTTTAATCTAACTATTTATCTTAGCGGGAGACTGAGTGCACAGGAAATAGTCTATATTAAAGATCCTTATAACTCTAAAAATAAAAAAGAACTTTGGAAATCTAAAGAGTATATATCTGATGTTGAGGAGATTCCGAGGATAAAAGGAGAGTTAGAAGTAAAGGGTTTAACTGCAAAGGTTACAGTCTTAGATATCATTAGTATGATAACTTCGTCAGACGGTAGACCGGTTTCGTCTACTGCAATAAGAGAGAAATTTATAGATGAGCTTGCAAAAGAGATGGATAGAAGAGGAACAAAGGAGGAAGGTGTTTCACATCCTGATGAAAAAGCATATAAAATTTATGATGAGTGGTTTGACTTGCAGGATATTAATGTTGCAAAAGGAACTATCCCGTCAAAGTATGATGCTATGTTCTATAAAAAGAGCATTAATAGTACTTTGTTAAAGACGGAGGTATTCAAAAAATATCTTAGTTTATCTAACTGCCATTTTGGCGGTGGGCCTATTAAGATTAATTTTAAGACTGATGGGAATACTAGAATTGAGGTAAATATGGATCAGTTAGGGAACATATTTCCTAATGGAATAGGATGGAATGTTGGCGGACACGACATAAAGATTGGGCTTTAGAGCTGTTTTATTTAGACGGTAGTCCGAGACCTTCTTTGAACATATGGTCCATATAATCGCTGTGGTCGCCATATTTTAGTCCTCTAAACATATCTCCTGATGCTGGTTGAGTTGAAGGATTTGTTGTTGGTTGTGTTGTAGGACTTGTTTTTGGAGTGTAAGGAGTTATTCTGTCTCTATCAGCTATACATCCTGTCATAGTTGCAACTGCTATTGCCGTTCCGGCTATATATGTAAGTGTTTTATTTAATCTGTTTACCATGATTATTCTATGTTTTTGAAGTTTATAAATCTTTCTTTTTGTTGTCACTACGTAGTTACTTAAATCTTGCGAAGGGGTTAAAAACTCTTTTTTGTGTGTGTAACTAATGCAGGTTGAGGAGCGAGGTGAACGCTTTTCAAAAGAGGTCTTAAAGGTAAATGTGCATCATAACTTTTTAGGGTATATTGTTTTTATTTTGGCTGCTGTTTTCTTAGTTGTTAGTTTTCTTAATACTACTTTTGCAAGTGCTGACGATGATAATGGATGCTTTAATTGTTCTTCTTGTGTGTATAGCAATGAGTCTCAAGTTGAAATTAGCTTTGGTATAACTGCAGATGAATTGGAGGCAGAAGGTTTTAGCCCTGGTTATGTTGAATTTGTAAGAAACAACATTGAAGGCAAGAATATAACTTTGAATTACACTTCACATTATGCAGATTCAGCTACTAGCTGGATGCTGAGTTTTCCAGATTATTCTTATGTTATGGTTCAATATCTTTGCAGTTTAGGTAAGTGGAATATTGATGTTGCAATTGTTCCTGAAAATGGGGGTTTTGGACCCAATAGAGACTCTGGGGATTATGCTAATATCCCTGCTGGATATTGCAATGGGACGGAGGCGGTAGTTAATACTACCTATGCCCAGAATTTGGTAAGAGGTGGTGAAGGAGTTCGTGTCGTTACTAATACTCCTACAAAGATAAAAGTTATAACAAAACCCATATCACAAACGAGAATAGATAATCTGGTTCTGGGTCCGGACCCATTTAAAATTTATAATCCTTCTAAGGATTGGGTAAAATATTCTGATGTTTTTAATAAAGATATAACTTGTTCTTTTAGTGTTTATAATTCTGATCCTGATGAAGATTTAATTGTTACCACTTTTATGGCGGCTACAACTTCCGATGTGTACAACGGCCGGGTGTGGCCTGGAGGGATTTATAATATAAGCCATCATAAAAGCGGGGATAGAGTAGAGTTAACCGTACCTCAAAAATATGTTTATCCGAGTGATACATTTAGCTGTAATGTTACTATTAATAGTGTTGATGGGAGTTTTGCAAGTGCTGTGTCAAATAATGTCACTATGCCTACATTTGATTTATATATCGACCGGAATGATGTTTTTAATGCAGTTAATGGAACACCTCTTGTGAATGGAAAAGATTATATCGTAAGAATTTGGCCAAGGTTTACATCAAATTTGATTGATATTCTTGATGTTCCTATTAAGGTAGGTTATGTGGATCAAACTTCTTTTTCATCGGATAAGGAGGTTACGGATATTTATAATTATCCTTCGATTGATTGGCTTAAGAGTCATGTAGCCGGCAAACTACCCAAGAATGCGGTAACTCCTTTGGGAACTAATAATATTGATATACTCAGGGGAATTAAGGAAGGAAATGAGAGTGTTAATATTCGAGGCAATAGTATTTCTATTTTGAATTATCACTTTAATTTTTACATAAACTCCACGGGTGTTAAGGAGGATGATTTGTCAAATAACGAGGTCTCTAGTTCTGTGCCTTCTAAGAAACAGGTTAGGAATTTTAAGGTTTTGTTTGTTGTTCTTTATAATTCTGGAACTGAATACACTGCCCAGATTGAGGATCCGAAGTCGCAACTCCGTAATGATGTGGAGGATTTCGTTAACCAAAGTTATGAATTCTTTATGCAGACTTATCCTTTTTCAAAACAGAGGACAACAAATTTTGATGTTAGCAATATAGTATATAAGAAAGTTAAGTATGACGGAAATTTAATGAGGTATTACTCTGATAAAGAGTTTGTTGCAGGTCTTTCTTATGCAGAAAAGAAAAGAAAGTCAGAATATGGGTTGGCTACGCAAAAAAAAATAACAAATGAGATAAACAAATTAAGAATAGAAGAGAAGGCAGATGTTGCGGTAGTTTTTAGTGTTGATAAAGAATTTATGCATAACCGTGAAATGAAAGGTTATTCTAGATACTATAATCCTCTTGAGTTGCCTAATGATAAACTTTCCTATGTTTATATTAACTATGATACTGCTACGAAAGATAGGACTGCTTTGGCCCACGAGATGGGGCATAATATTGCAGACCTTCCGAATGAATATAATAATTCTATTGATAAGATAGGTTTTGCATCTGAGGGCGATGGATGGCTTATTGATGATTCTTTGCCTATAGCTAATGTTGGAAAAGCAAGAATAAATATATGGAATGAACCCAACTATTTAACTAAATCTGGACAGACTCAAACTTTTGATGTTTTAGAATCCAGTTTAGATAGTCAGTATGATACAACTTTAAGGCTTGGTCCGAGGTATTACAATATAATGGGGGTTTCAGAGTATTCTGGTGTATGGATTAGCACTGAATCCTCTAATAGGATACTAGCTAAATTAATTTTAAGAGGTATCATTTCTTAAAATGGGATTTGATGATTTTCTTTATTATCTTGCGGGTTTAACTTTAGCTTTTGCTCCTGTCGCTTGCAAAAATAATTCTGAGACTAATCTAGATAATCGTGTTTCACCGGTTGTTTGCACGAGGCAGCATTCTGGAACTCCAAGTGCAGCTACAATGCCTGCTCGCGAAAATGCTACTAGCCGTCCTGATAGCAGATTAATTAGGCTAGGTGATGGAAGCGTGCTTGAAAAAATTGTTGATGCTCCTAGTGGAGTTTATGCCTTTAGCTGTATTGGAAAAAATTCTTGCAATCCTCGGATTGTTTATACTCCTGCAAGAGATCCGACTAAGATTGTTTATCAAGTGCCGGGTGTTGCAGAGCCTTTAGTGGTTTTTAGCGGGGAGGATAAGAATAATGGAAGACTCTTTAAAATTAGCCAGCACGGAATTTTTAGTACATCTGATGGAAAAACTTTAGTTGTTGGGGGAATAGAAGAGTCAAGACCTTTAGACAAGGATGGCAAGACTCAAAGAAAAGTTGCATACAAAGTTTCTTCTTTTAATGCATCAAGTCGCGAGATGAAACTTTTGGGCGTAGATGGGAAACCTATTGTGCGCTCTGTACCTGTTTTTGATGGAAGGAAAGATATATTTGAATATTCTGTGGAAGATACACCTAGCGGATATAATGATGTTGCGTATTTTAGTTTGGCAGGAATTCTGGATAGGGGAGACACGAAAAATTCTAGCAGCTGGGGAGCATACGTCCGCAATTTGGCTCACAATGGAGGAACTTTTAAGGCTGACCTTTTTGGAGGTGTAAGCAAAAAGGTTGATGGTCTTCCTTCTGAGCTTATACAAAAATTGAATTTTGAGGGAACTTATGGCAGGCAGCTTCAGAAGGTGCTTGAGGCATCTAAACCTGAGGGTTATTATGGGAGAATAGATTCTTCAGATATTTTTGGGGGGGAAGGAAAATATTATTTTGGTTTTAGGAGAATGAGGGAGGGAGAGGGTGGACCGCGAGTGGTTGACTATGGGATATGGTTGAGGAGAGCAGAATCTGATAGCGAAAATAAAATAAATTCTGGAGATAGAAAATGAAAATCATTTACAGACTTGCTATTTTAGTAATTTTGTTTTTTGCTATTGTAACAACACTTTCTTTCATAAAACATAGCGATAGTTCGCAAGTTTCTGCTTCTTCTGTTAACAATGTTTATTATTTCTCCGGAATAATATTTAGCGATGGAAATTTGAACTTAAGTTCTATTGAATTGCTTGGAGATTCTTTTGAATTTAGTGAGGACAGTCAGTCTGGAGTTTATTCTGCGGTTTTTTTCTCCTGGGGCAATGTTATTGGACAGTTTTATTTTGATGTTCATGATGATGAAATTCTTGAGAATGTTTCTATTTTTACCTTCTATGCAATTATTCCAGAAGGAAGCGATAGAATTGAATTTAGAAAGAATGCGAATGTTCTGTATAGTTATATTATTCCTGGAGATATTCCTTCTATCGGGCCGGTTGTTGTTAATCGTTTAGCTAGCGGGGCGTATAATGCAAGCTGGGTGGATGTTGGTTCTTCTGATGTCGATTATTCTTTTTATTATTCTTCGGATGGGGCGGATTGGAATTTAATTGGAGAAACACAAGACAACAATTTTTTATTTTCTGCTCCTCGCGGTAACTTCAGAGTGAAAGTTGTGGCTTCTAATGGATTTGATACCCAAGAAGCAGTTTCTGGTTCTTTTGTCTCAGGGAATAATGCTCCCAGTGTTTTCATTGATTCTCCTGTTTCTGGTTCTGTAATTTTAAATGGCACCGAGTTGGTTCTGTCTGGGGGTGCTTATGATATCGATGGAGACTCTGTAGACCTCAGGTGGGAATCTAGCATTGATGGTGTATTAGGAGATGGAGGATTAGTTAGTGCTAATCTTTCTGAGGGGAGTCATTTAATTAGTTTGTATGCTGATGATGGCGAAACTGTTTCTAGCAGTAGTGTGAATATTTCTGTTTCAAGTGATTTCCGGTCTGATGTTTCTGTTGAAGAAATTTATTTTGAATCTGAAGACTTATCTGCAGGTTTTGAAGTATTTATTGAAGCTAAAATTCATAATGTAATGAAAGATAATCTATTTAATGTGAGCTTTTATGATGGTAATCCAAATAGTGGGGGAATTAGGATATTTAGCAGTGTTGAATTTATTGGGGCTAATAGCTTTAGATATTTTGATGCTTCTTGGGATGCTACTGGGGGAAATCATAATATCTATGTAGTTGTTTCTGATGCGTACAACGAAGAGTTCGATGTTTCAAATAATGTTCTTTCTAAATCTCTTAGCGTTGCAAGAAATTTATGCCTTGGAGATTCTAATTCTGACGGTGTAGTTGATTTACAAGACTTTGGAGCTTTGAAAGATAATTTTGGAATAACTGGGGGGGCTGTTTGGGCGATGGGAGACTTTGTCAGCGATGGTAATGTTGATTTACAAGACTTTGGAGCTTTGAAAGATAATTTTGGAAAGACTTTCAATGATGGGTGTCAGATAGTCTAGTTGAGATGGTAGAAAAATTTATGCATCTTGCGGATTGTAGCGATGATTCTGTTCCTTCTAGGGCTTTTAGAGATATAGTTGATGTCGTTTGCGTTGGTGATAGCATTACTGGATGGAATAATTGTGATGACCGAAGTGTTTGGATTTCTCCAACTTATCCTGAACTTCTTGCACATGAATTGGCTTCAAGAAAAAGGGATTTGACTGTTGTTGATTGTGGGATGGCTGGAGAAAAAAGTTATTATGCTGCTCCATTTGCTAGAACATTTTTGGAGTTGTTTCCTCATTCAAGATATTTTGTAATTGGTTTCGGAGCTAATGATCTCGGGGATGCTTATTCTGAGATTGATAAACTAAGCAAGGAGATCGTTGGGAATTTGGATGAGGCTGTAGATGTTGTTTTGAAGGCTAGAAGAAAACCTATTCTTCTAAACGTTCCTCATTTGGGTAATGCGGGGATAACTCCGTACGTTGCTGAGAGACATCGAGAGAGAAGGGATTTCTTCAATAGAAGTCTTAAATCTTATTCTTGCATTAAGAGAGTAAAGCTTGTAGATATTTGTTCTAAGCTTGGACCCGCACATTTTGTTGATGGGTTGCATCCCAATATTGATGGTGCTAGAATCATTGCTGGGGCTGTTGCTGATGTTTTAGTTAAAAGACCTCGTTCAAAACCCCATTCTCATATCTAGGGGGATATGTCTTCCCCATCCTTTATAGAACTCTAGTATTTCTTTATCAGTTTCTTCTTTGGTCTTCTCTCTGTATTGTTTTGGTGTTTCTCTAACGTTTTGAGGCGAAGGCGTATTTATTCTTGGTTGAGAATTGTTACAACCGGGAGAGGTGTATAAACCTACAACCGAGGCTGCAGTTAGTATTGTCCCCGCGAGGTATGAAAGTGTTTTGCTTGTCATTTTTTGATATTAGAGTTGGAGATTATCTTTTGTAACTTTGTATGACTTTGTTTTAGCGTCGTATTGAGCTTCGTATAATACTTGTCCGGGTTTGTTTTTATCGTCTCTTATCTCCATTTTTGTCATCATTTTTGTTTTTGGGTCATAATATTCTGTCTGAGTTAAATTATTGAGCTCTCCTGAATTGAAAGAGTAATCTCTTTTTACAAGATTTTTATTTTCGTCAAGAGTGTCTGTTCCGGTTATATTTTTCCAATCTTTGTCTTGGGGCATTGCTATTCTTTGTTTTCCGGATAGGTATCTGAATAGCGGACTCACATAATCCAAGCCTTCAATTTCTCTTACGGTGAAATCTTCTCCAGAGCCGCCATAATATCTTGTAATGGATGTTTCGTTTGTATCTTTTCCAGAAATTGTTTCTTTTATTAGTCCGAATGATACGCTCTTTTTTTGGTCTCTATAATTATCATAAGAATCAGAAGTCATTCTTGAATGTGTTTGTTGTGCTGGCGTTGCAAATGAACCTGTGTGTCTATTTTGATCGGTTGTGCAGTTAATAGCTGGTAAAGCTGATAGAATAAGTGCCGCTAGACCCCCTTTGATAATTTTGCTCATATTTGTTTTCAGGACTTTGATTATATAAGCTTTATTGAGATGTAATATATGCTTTAAATCTTTTAATTATCTTCTTCTTACACTTTGTATCTGACGATTATTAACTACGAATGGTCTTACAACCATTGGAGTTGAAGATTTTCTTTGAAATTGTGATTGTCTGTTTGTTATTGTGCTGTGTCTGCTAGGTTCATAGCGTACTTGATGACCATTATGTTCTCTTCTATTAGTTGTTGTGCAGTTTGAGCCCGAGTAAAATGAGGTTCCGTTTCCTACATATACTCCGTTTGATCTGAACCCATAACTTCTGTCTTGGTAAATTCCATCATCTTCGTCGCATCCTGGGAGAACTGCCGCAGCTAGAGCAGTCATTAATATTGGAGTTAATAGCTTATTTACCATCTGTTTATTAGGCGTTTGAAATATATAAAGATGTATGGTATTTTTCACTACGCACTGATAACGTTTATTTATTATTTTCTTATTGGCCTCATACTGACATATGTCCTACCCCACTTTAATTTGCCAAGATGAAATGCAGATACCAAAAAGCGGTAGTAGGTAATGTGTACTGCGAAGGTTTTGGTGGGAGCAATTTTTTATGTTGTTGATTTGCCAATACTTTAACTTTTGAGTTGCCAATGTTGTCAACGGATTGTGATGATACTAAATGTTTGGTAATGTATCTTGATAAGGTTTAAAGGCGGGCAGTTTTACTTCCTTATTGAGTTGCCTTAATTTGTCTTTTATTTTTCTATTGAATCAACTCTATCTTCGATGCCTTTGTTTTTTTGAGTTGGTCTTGTTTCTGTATTTTGTTGTGTTGTTAGCCTTTGGTTTGCTGGTTTTGTCGTTGGATATTCTTCATCATCTCTTGATTGTGTTGAGGGATATGAAGAGGGTCTTGTTTCTGAGTGCTTATTGGCACCAGTGGCGTAATAGAGACCTATGTATCCAAGTCCTATGAGGGCTATTCCTGCGACGTAAAGTGAGATTTTTGGCAGTAGTTTCATGTTTTATACCTTCTGGGCTGATTTTCCTATTAGATCATTCTGTCCTCTCCAGACCCATTTAAATTTTACATCGTCTCCTGCTAATCTATATCCTGTAGCTGCTGACATGAAGTACCATCCTGCTTTTGTCATCCATTGTTCTCTTCCTATTCTTCCAGTCTCTTGCGTTGCTGTTTTTCCTCTTTCTAAAAATCTATTTGCTTCTGCTAAATCTTGTTCTGCAGCTGCTTCAAATTTTTCTTTGTCTGTTTCTCCCACCCAGTCTAGAGCAATACATCTTCCATATCGATGGTCTATTCGTTCTATAATCCTTGACGCTTCTTTTTCGATGGCTTCTCTTCTTGGGCTGCTTTGGCAAAAGGGGCTTTCGGGGTCTTCTAAAAGAATCTGTAGCTTTCGGTATGCCATGAGGAGCATTATCCTATTGTTGTCCGGGTCATCACTTGTAGGTTTACGAGTTAGGTATCCCTTTGCGTCTTGGAGTATTTGGGTGAAATCTTTTGCCATTTTTATCGTATATTTTGAGATATGCAAGATTTTATAAATATCTCTGTTTTGGTGATTGTATGAAAATACTAAGTTTACACTGCGATTTTTTGAAGTATAAGCCTATAAAAAAGGCGATAAAAGAGCCTGAAGAACTTTCGGATAAACAGAAAGAGGAAGTTGAAGTTGAGGATCCTTTGGGAATATTTATTGCCGTTGAGAAGACTGATGAACAGAACGCTGGCGGTTTGAAGAAAGCTATAGATGAACTTGTTGATAATGTTATTGATTTACGTTCTAAAGTTAAGGCGGATAATGTTGTGCTTTATCCGTATGCACATTTATCTTCTAATTTATCTGGTCCACAGTTTGCTCTTGATGTTTTGCAAGGCGCTGAAGGCGTGTTGAAGAGTAAAAAGATAAATGTTTTTAGAGCGCCATTTGGATATTACAAAGAGTTTTCGTTAAAATGCAAGGGGCATCCTTTAGCCGAGCTTTCTAGGGAGATTTCTTATGGGGCAGATAAAGAGATAAAGATTTCTTCAAATGTTTCTGGTAAAACTAATTCTACTAGGATTACCGAAGATGGAGAGGTTTATGATTATAAGACTTTATTAAGAAGTATTTCAAAGTCTAAACTTGATAGCTCAAAACTTAAAGATAATGACCATAGAATTTTGGGGCAGAGATTAGATTTGTTTAGCTTTTCTGAGGTTGCTCCGGGGATGGTATTTTGGCATAATAATGGGTGGATAATTTACAATGAGTTGATTAACTTCTGGAGAGATGAGCATAGAAAGGCAGGATATCAAGAGATTGCTACACCTCAAATTTTGGATAAAAAGTTATGGCAAATTTCTGGACACTGGGAGAAGTATAAAGATAATATTTTTTTGACTAATTATGAAGGACGTGAATTCGCGGTTAAGCCGATGAACTGTCCTGGAGGAATGCTTGTGTTTAAGAATTCTCCAAAATCATATAAGGATTTGCCGTTAAGAAGCGCTGAACTTGGAACCGTTCATAGACAGGAGCTTTCTGGAGTGCTTGCTGGATTGTTTAGAGTAATCAAGTTTACACAGGATGATGCGCATATATTTTGTACTGAAGAACAACTTGAGGGAGAGATTGGAAAAATAATGAATCTTATTGATGTTATGTATAGCAAGTTTGGTTTTGAATATGCTATGGAATTATCTACTCGTCCTGAGAAAAGAATTGGAAATGAAGCTTTGTGGGATAAGGCTGAGGGAATACTTGAGAGTGTTTTGAAGAAGAGGAAGCTTAAGTTTAAGATTAACAAGGGCGACGGGGCATTTTATGGTCCAAAAATTGATTTTCATATAAAAGATTCCTTAGGAAGAACATGGCAGTGTGCAACGATACAATTAGATTTTGCAATGCCTGAAAGATTTGAACTTGAGTATACAACTGCTGACAATAAAAAAGAGAGGCCTGTAATGCTACATAGAGTCGTGCTTGGAAGTTTCGAGAGATTTATTGGAGTTTTGCTTGAGCATTTAAATGGAAATTTGCCTTTGTGGTTATCTCCAACACAGGTTCGTGTTTTATCTTTTACTGATAGAAACATAAAAGCTGCTGAAAAAGTTCTTGCTACGTTAAAAGAGGCTGGAATCCGTGCCGATGGAGATTTTGGTTCTACAACTGTTAATGATAAAGTTAGAGATGCTGAAATGCTTAAAATACCAATAATGGTTACAATTGGAGATAAAGAGGAAGAAAAGAAAACCCTTGCTATCCGTAATCGTGGAGATAAGAAGTTAAAGTTTGATGTTAAACTTGATAAGTTTGTTGAAGAGCTGAAAGAGAAGATTGAGAAGAGAATATAAAACTGTTTTGGTAATGTCACAATCCGTTGACACACTTGGCTAAGTTTTTTGCAAATATTTAAATATAAAACCTTATTTGTTTTATTATGAAAAAAGAATTTGTTA
>CAIKMX010000038.1 GCA_903828655.1 uncultured archaeon
CTGATTTGACACCAGAAGAAATTAAAGGTGACGGCACCGGATTAGAAAGTATGTCTAAACCTATTTGGGTCGGGTTTAAAGAAGTGTTAGCTTGTCAAGATCCTTTAATTAAAAAAAGAGTAGAGCTAAGAGCAGATGAAAAAATTCTTCAGAATCAAGAAGAAACAGAAGCAATCATAAGAAAAACAATTCCCGAAGAAGCAGAAGTAACTCAAGTTTTATTTGATGTCCAAAGAAGTATAGTAGTAATCGAAGCAAAAAGGCCCGGAATTGCAATTGGTAAGTCAGGCTCTTTATTAAAAGATATTAAAAAAGAAACATTCTGGACCCCACAAGTTCAGAGAAGCCCCGCAATAAAGTCTCAGATTACAGAAAATATCCGTTCAGTTTTATACCAAAATAATAACTACAGAAAAAGATTTCTTAACGCAATTGGAGAAAAGATATACAAAGAATGGAATCCAGAAAAAATAGAAGAGTGGATTAGAATTACTGCCTTAGGCGGAGGAAGACAAGTAGGTCGTTCTTGCTTTCTACTTCAAACACCTCTATCAAAGATAATCATAGACTGCGGGATAGATCCATCCTCACAAGGAAAGGATAGATTTCCATATCTAGACGTTTCAGAGTTTGATATAAACTCTATTGATGCAGTTGTAATTTCTCACGCACATCTCGATCATAGCGGTTTAGTTCCCTATTTATACAAAATGGGCTACAAAGGTCCAGTTTATATGACTAAACCAACAAGAGACATCGCAGCTTTACTAGCTCTAGACTTTATTGGTGTTGCATACAAACAAGCATCTGCACCTTTATTCAATTCAGTAGACATAAAGAATATGGTAAAACATTCTATTTGTCTAGACTATAATGAAGTTTCAGACATTACTCCAGACGTAAGAATAACATTATACAATGCAGGCCATACTTTAGGAAGCGCAATGATTCATTTCAACATAGGAAATGGTCTACACAATTATTTATACACCGGAGATACAAAGTTTGGAAAGTCAAGACTATTAGAACCTGCAGCCTCATACTTTCCAAGATTAGAAACTTTACAAATAGAATCTACATATGGTGGAAAAGAAAATACCTATCCTGCAAAGAAAGAAGCAGAAGAAGAGTTATTAGAATATATTAACAAAATATTGCAAAGAGGCGGAAAAGTTCTGATTCCAGAATTAGGCCTAGGTCGTGCACAAGAAACAATGCTTGTTCTAGAAGATGCAATGCAAAGACAACTACTTCCAAAGGTACCAATATACATCGATGGTATGATCTGGGATATTAATGCAATCCATACCGCATATCCAGACTTCTTATCAAATTCTGTTCGTTCAAACATTTTCGCAGATAAAAATCCTTTTGTTTCAGATGTTTTCAATCAAGTCGGCTCGCCGTTAGAAAGAAAGAAAGTTATTGAAGGGGGTCCTTGTGTTATTCTAGCAACTTCAGGTATGCTTCAGGGCGGAGCATCAGTAGAATATTTCAGAGAGCTTGGAGATAGCCCCGTAAACGGAATGTGTTTTGTTTGTTATCAAGGAGTCGGCAGTCTTGGACGTCAAATTCAAGAAGGTCTTAAAGAAGTTTCATTTCAAAATAACGGAAAGGAAGAAAAGTTCGAAGTAAAAATAGAAGTTAAAACAGTAGAAGGTTTCTCTGCACACTCCTCAAGAAACGAACTAATTGCTTTTGTAAACAATGTCAGACCTAGACCAAAAAAAATCATAATCAATCACGGCGAACAATCCCGTTCTTTAGATCTAGCTTCAAGCATCTATAAGATGCAGAAGATAGAAACATCAGTTCCAAAGAATTTGGAAACGATAAGACTGAGATAATTTTGAAAAAGTTAGTTATATAAATACAAGAATTCTATATTAATTATGAGGGGTTGGTTAAAGGCTGTTTTGATAGTAATTTTACTAGGAATTAATTTCTTTTTTACCCTAACCACGGGGTACATCGCTACTTACTTGTTTATTATTTTGATTATTGCAACAGTAGTAATATTGAAATATGTTAAAACAAAATCAATAAAGATACTTCTATCCTTAGGAATTCTATTAAATTCAGTTTCGTTTGGATATCTATCTTACTTCGAAATATTCAAGCACGGTCATGCAATGGGAGAAGGAAATGGTTGGAGATGGTTAGGAACTTCAATAATGTTCACTAGTTTAGGAATGATTCTATTGTTGACTGCTTTAGTAGTGTTTATAATATACCGGGTTAAATCACAAGAAACAACCCCTAAAAAATAAAAAAAGTTATTTCTTATCCGCCTTCTCATAAATCTTCTTAACTTTATTCTTAAACCCCAAAAACTTTCCTTTCTTAATCGCAGCACGAGCTTTTTCCATTAATCTTTGCAGATAATATATATTATGATAACTAACAAGTCTAAAACCTGTTGTGGGCTCATTATCAATCAAGTGTCTAATATAAGCAAGTGCATATTTCTTACAAACAAAACAATCACATTCGCTGTCGATGGGCAATTTGCTCGAACGATGTTTTGAATTAAAAAGTCTCAGTTTTCCCTTAGATGTAAAGAGCGTTCCTCTTCTTGCATTCTGTGTTGGAAATCTCGAATCAAACATATCAACTCCAAGAGCAATCGCTTCCAAAAGAAGAACGGGATTCCCCTCCCCCATCAAATAAACCGGTTTATTCTCAGGAAGAATTGCCTTTTGTATTTTAACCGCCTGCATCTCCTGTTCAATCTCCTCTCCTAGGGCGAGCCCTCCAATAGAATACCCATCAAAGTCAATTGCAGCCATTTCCCGAGCAGATTTCTCCCTTAAATCATCATAGACACCACCCTGACAAATTCCCCAAAGAAGCTGTCTTTTTCCTTTTGAAATTTTCTTTTGAAGTTTATCATGTTCTTTCTTGCATTTTTTAGCCCAAAGTGTGGTTCTTTCAACCGCCTTCTCAATATCTTTTTTAGAATGGTGCAACAAAGGCATTGTATCCAAGCACATTGCAATATCAGAATTTAAATCAAGCTGTATTTGCATATCTTTCTCAGGAGAAATAAATATTTTTTGTCCATTCATGGGATTCTTAAACCAAACCCCCGAGTCACTAGAACGCAAATATAAACTTGGAGAGTACATCTGAAACCCTCCAGAATCGGTAACATTTATTCCAGAATAGTTCATCATCTTTCCAATTCCCCCAAGTTTCTTTATCATCTCCTCTCCAGGTTTCAAATGAAGTATAAAGGTATTAGATATAACGGCACGACATTTCATATCTTCAAGGTCAGAAACATCAA
>CAIKMX010000039.1 GCA_903828655.1 uncultured archaeon
ATTAGAGTATATAGGTTGATTTTTCTTATTTTTGTGTGTAACTTGGGCGGTTTTCAGTATTTTTTATAATTGTAAAGTTCATTTCCTCTGGAGAGGAAACAAGGGGGTGTGGGTTATTTTTGTTAAAAGATCTGCTTTTATTAAGATATTTTGAATATTTTTTTGAAATATGAATATTAAAAGAAATATTTGTTAGATTTTACGACGGCGTAGCTCTAAAAGAATGATCTTGAGGGTGTATTTATTTTTGTGTCATTACTAAATTTTGAGGCTTCGTTGGAGGGTATCTTAATTTTCGAAGGAAATTCGCTGCTTCATAGGAAATGGAGGTGTGGGATGTATACTTTCGTGTATATGAGAATTTAAATAGTACAAAATTTAGTTTTGTTTATGTAAGGTTGTTAAGATCTTCATACTTTAGTTAAAAAGAGGGATATGAAAAAATGGGTGTTGAATTGGGCAATATATTTGATTCTGCAGTTAAGAATAGCATATTTAATGATAAATCTGTTTTACAAGTTCGTTATACTCCCGATTCTATCCCTCATAGAGATGAGCAGATAAAACAACTTGCTTCAATACTTGCTCCCATATTGAGGGGTGAGAGAGTGAGTAATCTTTTTGTTTATGGAAAGACTGGCACTGGAAAGACATTATCTGTGCAATACATAAAAGATGAATTAACAAAGAAGGCTGAAAAATTAGGTGTTGATGTTAGAATAGAGTATCTTAACTGTAAGCTTAAGAAAGTTGCAGATACGGAATATCGAATTTTAGCTGCCTTGATACAGCAACTTGGGGGGACTGTTCCTGCTACGGGGCTTCCTACAGATCAGGTTTATTCTAAGTTTATAGAGATAATTGATAGGAAAAAGCAATTGATTGTGCTGATATTTGACGAAATAGATCATGCAGTTAAAAAAATGTCTGATAGTTTTCTTTATACTCTAACAAGATTAAACTCTGAGTTAAGCAAGGCACAAATTTCTTTGATAGGAATTTCAAACGATGTTACTTTTTTAGAGAACATTGATCCTAGAGTTCGTTCTTCTTTGGGAGAGGAAGAGTTCGTTTTTCCCCCGTATAATGCTGTTCAATTGCAGGAGATATTGGGACAGAGATGTAAGCTTGCGTTTAAGCTTAATTCTGTGGAGGATGGAGTTATAGCTAAATGTGCCGCTTATGCCGCCAGGGAGCACGGGGATGCACGTAGGGCGCTTGATTTATTGAGGATAGCGGGAGAGTTGAGTGAAAGAGAGGGGCGAGATAAGGTGACTGAGGAGTTTATTGATATGGCTAATGATAAGATAGAGAGGGATAAGATTTTAGATATTGTTGAATCTGAACCTAGACAGTTTCAGGTTGTTTTGTATTCAGTTCTTCAGTTAACCAGAAGCAATAAGCAAAAGAGCTTAAGTGGTGATAGAAGTCAAAAGTTTTTTACTGGAGATGTTTATGACTTGTATCAGGACTATTGTAAGAGGGTTAAGACGGACGTTTTGACTCAGAGAAGAGTTAGTGATATTATAGCGGAGATTGATATGCTTGGTTTGATTAATGCGAAGGTTATTTCTAAGGGAAGACACGGGAGAACGAGAGAGATTAAACTTTCAATACCTCAAAATTTAGTTGATAAAGTGGAGGCGATACTTGTAGAGGCCTTGGGACTCTGATTCACTCTTTTCTTTTTAGAAAAAAGAAA
>CAIKMX010000040.1 GCA_903828655.1 uncultured archaeon
CTTGTACAACAAATCTGCAACTTCTTTTTCAAACTTATTTCTAACCTTCTCTCCCTTAGTTGTAAGATATTTATATCCCCCAATTTTCTTAAACCGAGAATACTGAATCTTATAATACTCTACGGGATTGTTACTTTTCATAGATTTATGCCAATTTTTGAGTCTAATAGACTGAACATCTCTCATCTTATTTAGATTATTATCAAGAGTTCCTTTTTCTCTCTTTGAAGCAACACAATTCGCACCACCAATTTTCTGTTTAAAATTATCTTCAAGACGTTCACGAATGACTTTCTCTTTATCAACAATTCCTAAGTAATTCAAAATCAAAATAGCGTTTTTCTCCGGAATAACAGAATCTCTTCTAACATAATTACAAAGACTAGAACGAGGAATGCCCAAAATTTTACTCAATTGTCTGTAAGCGCCAGCCTTATCAATCGCTTTCCGGATAATTTGAGCCTGATTAATCAATTTAAAATACATAATAAATAAAACAATAACAAATATATAAATTTTTCCCTTCCCAATGAGCTAAAAGGACAATAATCAAATTTATTCAATATCTTTCCCTAAAAACTTTCCTTTCAACCCCAAATCATCCTCATCAATATCTCTGCGTTTAGCATTCTGTTTTTCTAGATAAGCAAAAACATTCCCATGTTTCGCTCCCTGAATTAAAGAAATCAATGCCTGCAAACAAGCATCAACATGATCAGAATCAACAATAACTCCTATACTATTGGCGTTAATAACAATAACCGCCCCAGTCAACTCCTCGATAGTATTTTTAGCCTTTCCCTCTCGACCAATAACTCTCGCACGAACTTCCTTTAAGTTTTTTCTATGGGTATGCTCCTTAACATCAATAAACTCAAAACTGAACCTATCATTTCTTAAAAGCATTGCATCCTCAACATCAAAACCAAAATCAACGGCCCTCAAAATCTTCTCAACAAGATACTCATCAACCTGATTTCCGTTTATAACCAATTTTCCTAAAGGTTTAACCGCCTCAACCTTAACCTTTATCCTACTCTCAATAAAAGGAACAGCCCTTTTCACCCTTCTTAAATTTTGTACATTAAGCACTGTCATCTTAAAACTCGCTCGCGCTCGTTTTTAATAATCCCATATTCTTCAATCTTTCAATTGCAGCAAAAGAATATTTGAATAAAATCTCTCCTTTTTCATCATCAAACTCCCAAGGCTCAACAATCACAACATCCCCCTCACGAAGCCACATATCTCTTCTTAATCTTCCAGGAACCTTACAATTTCTAGTCTTTCCATCCATACAAGAAATAAACATTCTACTTCCTCCAAGCCTTTGAGCTATAACTCCGATTACCTCTCTTCCACGTGGCATTTTAACTCTAACAGGCGCATCAGAACTCGGACCACCAAGACCCGGACCACTAGCTCCCCCTGGAGCTCTAACTACAGGTTTATTCTTCTTTGAATGATCTTTAAATTTGCTAAATGCCATTTTAAAAATAATGATAATCGATTTATAAAGCTGTGGGATTACCGCTCGCCGTCATATTGCTCCAGAGAGCTTGCAAGTTAAGGCTCGCTTTTTAGTATCCTATTCTAACAGGAAGGTGAAGTCTGTCATGTGACCAAAGTCTTGCAGTCTAAAAACCTTGGTGTCCTAGACGAAGGTTTTGGCAAATCAAATTGTTTAGATATAAAATGCTCAAAAACATAAAACTCCCCCAACACCCCCTTCGCAAGATACATTACCAAACGTTTGGTATCATCACAATCCGTTCACATCACAGTCCATTCAAAATTTAAGTATTTTCCAACTTATTAAAACAACAAAACATCACATTAGAACAAGTCCAAATGGCACACCACCAATAACAATAATACCGTCTTTCTTTACAATGCCTGCCTCTCGTGCAATTCTAACACTTTCCTTTCCCACAATATTGAATGTAGCATCCTCTTTATTATAATCTATTAACAATTCCTTCAACTCCAGAGCACTAATCTCTTCTCCCTTAAAGAAAGGCCCAGTTAAATCAAGCTGAGCAGTTTTTCCATTAATATCCTCTTCAATCCTCTTTCCCAATAAATCGGAGTCACAGACAGCAACAACATTCCTATAAGACTTATGAACCTTGATTATTGGCATTTTATTACTTCCCTTATTACTCTCACTCTTTCAATTTAAAACCCTCAAAAACCAAACTAGTCAAACTAACTAAAAATATAAAATAAAACAAAATAACCTTATTTCTTCTTCTTTAATGCTTCAGCCTGGTCTTTAGAAAGAATCTTGCACATACCGCATCCACACTTAACGCATTTGCCTTTTGCCATATAGCCCCCTCTAGCGGTTATCACAATCTGCATATCTTTCATTTCACGCTGTTCCTTGCATTTCATGCATCTTGCTTCCATTTTTTTACCTCCAACAAAAATTTATAGAAAATCCCCTTTAAATAGATATCTGAGATGAAAAAACAAGTATTTCAGAGAAAGATGAGTAAAAAGTAGAACAAGTCAATTAAGAAATAGACACATTAGCAAAATACGTTTAGAGCGAAGTGCTGTGACGAAGTCCAGCACAGAGCGACAGTTTAGTAACAATGCAATCCGTTCACATACTTGGCAATTCAAATCATCAGCAAAGGCAACTCAAAAATAATTCTAAGAATCAAACCCTCTGTACTTCCGTCTTTTTTCCACAAGCAAGACATCTAACATATAACTTTCCGTTTTCCTCAGCC
>CAIKMX010000041.1 GCA_903828655.1 uncultured archaeon
CACTCTTTTCTTTTTAGAAAAAAGAAAATTGGTGTTTCAAAAGAAAAACTAAGATAGTAGAAATAAAAAACAAAAAAACTAGGATAGCAAATATAAAAACTAAAATATAAAAACATCATAATCACTGTGGCGGAGACTTAATTGCTCAAAGCAAAATTCTGCCAGAGGAATGAATATGGAAAAGGAAACTGCGAAAGAGATATTAAAGATATGTATGTCGAAGGGATTTCTTCTAGATAAAGAGATGCTTGGATTTTTTTCTGGACTTGATAAGGATAGTGCTGAGGAGATAATTGACAAGTTCCGGAGTTTAGATATAAATGAGAGGGTTATAACCCGCGCTCTTTTTGGAAAGAATTTTGAAAAGATGAGAAGTATTCTTATTAATGGAAAATCGCGAACGATAATTGAGAAGTTCTTTTTTAGTATGGGATATTCGGTATCTGAGGCTTATCCTCGAGGAGGGGGTACAAATGTGGGGGTCGAGGAGTATGGTGGCGAGCAAGATAAAAAAAAGAAGGGACATCTTGTTAAAATTTTATCTTCAACCCATTTTCCACCCAAGAAGATAGGAGTTAAGGATTTTGTAAATCATTTTAGGACGAGATATGGAATATTAAAAAAAATAATTGAAGCAAAAAATCTTGAGGGTTTGACTGCGATAAGGAAAATCGGGAATGACCGGGGGAGTTATACTATAATTGCTTCTGTTTTGAATAAGAGGATTACAAAGAATAAGAATATTATCCTTGATATTGAAGATATGACTGGCAATATTGGCGTATTAATAAACCATAATAAGAAGGAAGTGTTTGAATTGGCTAAAGATTTGCTTGTTGATGAGATTGTTGCCTTAGATGTTTCGGGTAATCGCGAGATGTTATTTGCTAATAATGTTATTTTTCCTGATGCACATCTATCTGAGAAAAGATATGCCCGGGAGGATGGTTCTATTGTTTTTATCTCGGATATACATATTGGAAGCAGTCTCTTTTTAGCAAAAAACTTTCTGAGATTTATTAAATGGATAAATGGGGAGGAGGGTGATGAGAAGCAGAGAAGTTTGGCTAGAAATGTTAAGTATCTTTTTATTACAGGAGATACTGTTGATGGGGTGGGGGTTTTCCCTGGGCAGGATAAAATTCTTGAAATAAAGGATATGGCTTTGCAATATAAAAGACTTGCAGAGATGCTTAAACTTATTCGGAGCGATATACAAATAATATTATGTCCGGGGCAGCACGATGCGGTTTGGGTTGGAGAACCACAGCCTGTAATTGGGGAGGATTGGGCTGGAGCGTTGTATAAAATGGAAAACATGACATTGGTTTCAAATCCTGCGATGATTGAATTAAATGATGGATTTAAGGTTTTGATGTATCATGGGGCGAGTATGCATGGAATTGTTGAGGAGATTGCAGATTTAAGATTAAACTTTAAACATAATTCTCCTACTAGAATTGTAAAAGAAATGCTCAAAAGGAGACATCTTGCTCCGATGCATGGGGCTTCAGATTATATTCCTTGTGAGGGAATAGACCCTATGGCAATTGAGATTGTTCCGGATATTCTTACTACAGGGGATTTGCATAGGGCAGAAGTATCTAGTTATAATAATATTCTTCTTGTTTCTAGTTCTTGTTGGCAATCCATAACTCCTTTTGAAGAAAAAGTAGGAAATAATCCTGATCCTTGTAAGGTTCCTTTGTTTAATATGAAGACTAGAGAGATAAAAATACTAGACTTTTCTGAAAATGAAGAGGAGATAGTAAAAATCGCGAGTGAAGAATGTAAGGAAACTGAAAATAGTGTTGTTTGCTCCGTTGTTCCTGTTTTATCGTCTGTATCTGTGTTACCCGCGGGGTCTAGCAATGGAGTTGTGCTACAACAAAATAATCCTGCGGAGGTGAAGAAATGAAAATCGGAATTGATATTGATAATGTAGTTGTCAAACTAACTGAGGGTTTTTGTAATTATTATAATCTTAAAAATCTCGAAAAATTAGATTTTGAAAATCTTAAGGGGTATTACCTGTGTGATTCGCTGCCGATTACAAGAGAAGAAGAGCATTCTCTTTGGCACGAATACCACGATTCAGATAATTTTGATGATATTGGCTTTGTTGGAAATGCAAAAGAGGTAATTAATCTTTTGAAATTAAACCATAAGTTATTTTTCATAACAGCGAGGCATCCGGGGTGGGAAGAAAAGACAAGGCGCTTCTTTTCAAAACATTTTCCTGAGGATCATTTTAATATTATCTTTTCTGGAGAAGTTTATGGTGGAGCAATGTCAAAGGATGAAATTTGTAATAATCGGGGAATTAAATTAATTATTGAAGATCATAATGAGAAAGGGTTGGATTATGCTAAAAGAGGAATTCAAGTACTTTTGCTGAGTATGCCTTGGAATAAAAATTGTGAAGAACACGAGAAATTGACGAGGGTTAAAGATTGGAATGAAATCTTAGAAAAAATAGAAGAATTCGAACAAGGTGAAAAAACTGAAAGAGGAGAGGTGAAAAATGGTTGAACAAAATTATAATGTTAAGACGGAAGAGTATTTCACTAAGCTTGTCGAAGATGTAAAGAAAGAGTATGTTGTTGCAAATGAGGCTCGTGCCAAGGGACTTGACCCGGTAAATAAGGTTGAAGTTCCTATTGCGATGTCTCTGGCTGAAAAGAGTGTTGGATTAATTTCAACAGTTTATCCTCAATTAGATGATAAGGTTTCTAAAAGAATCTTAGAATTGGAGAAGGAATATGGACAGCTTGATCCTGCGGTAAGTTTTAAAATTGCTGAGGAGGTCGCGAAAGAAAGGTTTTGTAAGTTCGAAAGTTTAATACAGGCTATTGAGGCCGGAATAAGAATTGGTTTTGCATATAATACTCTGGGGGTAGTTGCGTCACCTATTGAAGGATTTACGGGGTTGAAGTTAGGAAAAACAAAAAAAGGAGAGGATTATTTTGTGGCTTCTTTTTCTGGACCAATAAGATCTGCGGGAACGACTGCAAGTTGTTTGGTGCTAATGATAATTGATTATCTCAGGGAGTTGTTTGGATATGCAAAATATGATCCCTCTGATGATGAAATAAAAAGGTATGTGACCGAAAATATAGACTATCACGAACGAGTCGCAAATTTGCAGTACTTTCCTACTGAAGAGGAGATGACTTTTTTGGCTAAAAATTTGCCAATACAGATTGACGGGGATCCTACTGAGAAAAGAGAGGTCTCTAATTTTAAGGATTTGCCCAGGGTTGAGACTAATTTTATACGGGGGGGAATGTGTCTGATTTTTTCGGAGGGACTTGCTCAGAAAGCTCAGAAGGGGTGGAGACTTTTGAAGAGTTTCAAGGATAGAGGGTTTGTTTGCACGGGATGGGATTTTTTACCAGACTATATTGATTTGCATAAGAAGAGACAGGCAGGAAGCAAGGATGTTGAGGCGACATACATTAAGGATTTAGTTGCTGGTCGTCCGGTTTACGGGCATCCTTCACGTTCTGGAGGATTTAGATTTAGATATGGGCATTCGAGGGTTGCAGGTTTTTCGGCAACTTCAATACATCCCGCAACGATGGCTATAACGAATGGGTTTTTATCTTCTGGAACTCAGCTTAAAATTGAGAAGCCAACAAAGGGATGTATAATTACTCCTTGTGATGAGATTGATGGGCCCATTGTTAAACTCAAAAATGGTTCTGTGAGGAAGGTTCAGGATTTTGATGAGGCGAGGAAATTGTATAAGGATGTTGAGGAGATTATTTATTTAGGAGATATTTTATTTCCTTTAAGCGATGTTATGAATAGAAATTTTGAATTATTGAAACCGGGATATGTTGAGGAGTGGTGGGAGTTGCAGTTAAAGAAGAAGTTAGAGATTACTGGAGAAAAGATAGAAATTATTTGTGCTAATAAACTTAAAGTTTCTTTGGAAGATGCTAAAAATATCTCCGATAAGTATTCTATTCCCTTGCATCCTTCTCTGATATTCTATTGGAAGGAAATTAGTATTGAAGATTTCTTTTGGCTTATGGATTGGATGCAGAATGCTATCTGGAGGGGAAAAGTGGTTTTACCATACAGCAAGTTTGTTATGGATAAATTTAAGGAGGGTAAGAGGGCGTTAGAATTGTTGGGAGTTGAACATGAGGTTGTTCTGGATAATGTTGTTTTGGATGCTGTTGCTGGGGAGGCATTTTTATTGAATTTAGGAATTGAGAATCCTTCTAAAATTGATGGAGGAATATTGAAAGAGCTATTTGAAAAAATCATTCGTGAAAAGAAGGATGGAAAGAATGTCCTCGAGATTGTTAATTCTCTTTCAAGATTCCAGATAAAGGATAAATCTGGGACTTGGATAGGGACAAGAATGGGGAGGCCCGAAAAGGCAAAATTGAGAAAGCTTACTGGAAGTCCAAATGGGCTTTTCCCTATCGGTGAACAGGGAGGGAGATTGAGAAGTGTTCAGGAGGCGGTGAAGGTTGGATTCGTTAAATCTCAGTGGCCTATTTATAATTGTGAGTGCGGGAATGAGACTATTTATCCTGTTTGTGAAAACTGCGGAAAATTAACTAAGAAGATGTATTATTGCAATGATTGCGGAAAATCTTCAGAATCTCTGTGCAAGGTTCATGAGTTTTCTAGAACCTATTCATTTAGAAAAATTGAGACCAAGCATTTTTTTGATAGTGCTGTTAAAATGCTAGGATTTGAGTCTTTTCAAATTCCAGAATTAATTAAGGGAGTTAGGGGGACTAGTTCAGAGGACCATGATTTTGAACATTTGGCCAAGGGGATTTTAAGGGCGAAACATAGTCTTTGTGTTAATAAGGATGGAACGGTTAGATATGATGCTACTGAAATTCCGGTTACACACTTTAAACCAAATGAGGTCGGCGTTGATTTTAAAAAATTAAGAGAGATAGGATATGAAAAAGATTACAAGGGGGATGAACTTACGGGGAATGAACAAATTTTAACTTTAATGCCTCATGATATTATCCTTCCTTCATGCCCGATTAGTCCAGACGAGAGGGCTGACGATGTTTTCTTTAATATTTCTAATTTTATAGATGATGAGCTAGAAAGATTTTACAAACTGCCGAGATATTATAATCTAAAGTCTAGGGAAGATTTGGTTGGACAGTTGGTTGTTTGTATGGCCCCACATAATTGTGCAGGGGTTATTGGGAGAATTATTGGTTTTGGAAAAATGCAGGGTTTAACCGCTAGTCCTTATATGCATGCGGCGATGCGCCGTGATTGCGACGGAGACGAAGCTGCAGTGATGATGTTGATGGATGTTTTATTAAATTTCTCTAGGAAGTTTTTACCTTCGCATAGGGGAGGGAGGCAGGATGCTCCGTTAGTTTTGAATGCGAGGATTAGGGCGGGGGAGGTGGACGATCAGATATTGGATGTTATTACTACGGGAGTTTATCCTTTAGAAATTTATGAGATGGCTGAATTGGGAAAGCATTCCTCTGAAGTTAAAATTGAAACAGTTAAGAGAAGATTGAAGGAAGGAAAAGACCCGTTTGTAGATATCGGATTTACTCATGATTGTGTTGACTTCAATGTCGGCGTTTTGAACGGGTCTTATAAGTCTTTGCCGACAATGAAGGACAAAGTTGAAAAGCAGATGGAGTTGGTTGGAAAGATCCGTGCCGTCGATACGGATGATGTTGCAAGATTGATTATTGAAAGGCATTTTATCCGAGATATTCGTGGAAACTTGAGAAAGTTTTCACAACAGCAGTTTAGGTGTGTTAAGTGTAATGAGAAATTCAGGAGACCGCCAATGATTGGTGTTTGTTCAAAGTGTGGGGGAAAGATTATATTTACTATCTCGGAAGGTTCAATAAAGAAGTATCTTGAGCCCGCGATTAATCTTGCGGAGACGTTTGCAATTTCTGAATACACTAGGCAATCTCTTAATCTTGCTAAGCTATATATTGAGAGTATCTTCGGAAAAGATATGGAGAAACAGGTTGATTTGAAGGGGTGGTTTTGATTGAATTTTTGGTTTTATGATTTTGTTAGCATTTTACCTATAAACAATGTAACCCTTAAGGAGGATGAAATGCAGTTACCTAAAAGCGAGCGAACGAGGTGAAGCGAGCGGACGTCTGTTTGGTATCTTGTGTGCTTTGAGTCGTTGGGGCAACTTGTTTTTTACGTTTTGGCAATGTTTTTTGTTTTTTGCTGGTTGCTTTAACTAGAGTATAACAATTCTTTTAAATAGATTTGGCACTTTTATATTATGCTTATGGAGAGATTATAATGCTGGAATGAAAAATGATAACTTATGATGATTTGTATGAGGCCTTTAGGAAGGAAAAATATTCTGAGCAGCTGCAGCCCTTGCAAAAGAAGTTTATAGATGAGGCTATGGAGTATTTTAACGAGAAAAAGAATTTTATCTCTAAAGAGGATGATATGTTCTCGGAGATGGCTATAAAGAACAAGAAAAAGCTTGAGAACGCTCTCTCTAGTTTTAGAGGATTACTTAGACTTCGAAAGAAAAAGATACTTACGCTTGCTTTTGTTGCATCTGAAGTAGGAATTTCTAAAAAGGATTTTGAAAACTTGCTTGGATATGAAAAAGAGCTTTTTGAAGAAATTGTTAAGGGGCTTGAGAAGGCGGAGAAGAATCTTCATGCGGACATGAGCGGAGCGAAGAAAGAAGAGAGCAAGTATAGAATCGTAAGGTTTTTGAGTGATGTTCCAGAATTTTTGAATTTTGATGGAGAAACTATTGGGCCCTTCGAGATGGGGGAGATTGCAAATCTTGAAAGAGATGTTGTGGATATTTTAGTTAATGATAAGAAAGTTGAAGTTATTGAAGAGGAATGACTTGGGTGGATATTTGGTAATCTTTGTGGAGGAATCGTGGGGTTCAAATTTTTAAGGTTTATATGTAAAATGCTTAGTTACACTATCTCTTTTTTATACTTTTGATAACTTTTGAAGTCTTTTTCTGGAAGAATAATAAATAGACTATAGGCAAGATGCCCATACTGTTTATTATAAGAACAAAAATAAACCAAACTGGTTGGTTGTATCTGCCGCATTTCCATAATGCAATTCCTCTCCAAACCAAATCCCAAATAGCAATAAGAACAAAAAGCCATAGCCATGTCGCAGGAATGCCGATTAATTCTAAAAGAGCAGAAGCGTTCATCGGGTCTGTTATCACCATAATTAGCTTATCCGTTTAAAGTTTATAAACTCTTTGATTCTTTCAAAACGACCAAGAGAATACAAAAATGGAGGAATATAAAAATGGAAAAAGAAAGTGATAAAGTCCAGAAGGAGTTGAATATTAAACCTCGAGATTATCAGAAAGCAATATTTGAAACTTGTAAAAAAGACAGTTGTCTTGTTGTGTTGCCTACTGGAACTGGGAAGACTTTGATAGCGCTTATGCTTGCGATTGATAGATTTAAACAATTTCCTCTTGAAAAGGTTCTTATTCTTGCTCCGACCCGCCCTTTGGCAGAACAACATTTTGACTCATTTAAAAAAAATCTTCCAGAAGGGTGGGCTGATATGCAACTTTTTACTGGAAAAACTCCTGCAGACCAAAGAAAGAAGATATGGCAGACAGCAGAGTTTATTTTTTCAACGCCTCAGTGTATTGCTAATGATTTAGAAAAGTATCTATACAAACTTGATGAGGTTTCTCTTTTGGTTGTTGATGAGTGCCATCGGTGCTTGAAAAATTATGCATATAATAAGGTTGCAGAAAAGTATAAAATGCAAGCGACAAATCCAAGGGTTTTAGGTTTAACAGCAAGTCCTGGTGGAGATAGAGCAACAATAACTGCGGTTTGCGAAAATCTGGGGATAAATCTTGTTGAAATTAGAACTCGTGATAGTTCTGACGTTAAACCTTATTTGCAGGAGTTAGAGTTTGAAAGAGTGGATATTGATTTTCCTCCAGAGTTTGAGGAGATACGGCAATTGCTTAAGGCAATATATGATAAGAAAGTAAACGAGTTGAAAAATAGAAAGGTTTTGTTTAGTTATCCTACAAAAACAAATCTTCTTCTGCTTCAAAAAAAATTATTCTCTGGAAATGGTGGAAAATCAATGAATAATATGCTTGCGGCATCTGTTTGTGCGCAGGCAATAAAGGTTTCTCATGCAATAGAACTTTTAGAGACGCAGACTATCTCCTCAGTTATTGCTTATATGAAAGACTTGTTTAAGCAGTCTGAAGAGGGAAAATCAAAAGGCGTTCAGAAACTTGTTCATGACCCTGGATTTGCTAAGGCATACACACTTGCAACGACATTAAGTTTTGAACATCCGAAGCTTGAAAAATTAAAAGAGATAATTTCAGAACAGATAAAACAAAATCCAAAGGCAAAAATAATTGTTTTTGCGCAGTTTAGAGAAACAGTTAGAACAATAACAAATATTCTAAACAAAATTCCTGGAATAAAAGCTGAAAATTTTGTGGGGCAAGCGATAAAGCATCATGCTACCGGTATTGGAAAGGAAACAAAAACTACTGGATTGAATCAGAAGGAGCAGAAGAAGATGATTGAGAAGTTTTCATCTGGAGAGATAAATGTGATTGCAGCAACATCTATTGCTGAAGAGGGTTTGGACATTCCTGAAGTGAATGAGGTTATTTTTTATGAGCCTGTTCCAAGTGCAATAAGATCCATTCAAAGAAGAGGACGAACAGCAAGGCTAATGCCTGGCTCTCTTAAAATCTTAGTAACAAAGAATACTCGGGACGAGGTGTATCATTATTCTTCTAAAGCAAAAGAGAAAAGAATGCATAAGGCAATTGGGGATATCAAATATGAAATGGATAATCCTGACTTTGCAGAAGCAAAGAAAGAGCAGAAGAAGTTGTTTTGAAAAACCCAAAACAATTTAAATAACAATCTCCTAGCAACAACATGAAAAAGAGAAATCTTAAAACATTACAGGTAATTGCATGGATTGTTGGATTCATTGCTTTGGGACTCTTAATTTATGCCATTATAAAAACAATAATGTAAATTAAGGCATCTAAAATGAAAACTGGTGATTCACTCTCATTATTTTCTCAGATAATAAACTTTGTAATCTTTATTTATTTTACAATCTCTTTAATTAAAATTAATGGGCTGGGCATATTTGGGCTATTTGTTAGTGCATTTGGATTGTTGTCTTCACTAATTGCTCAAATTGTATCTGTAATAGAAACAAAATGATCTTCAAGCCGATCGAAAACATCTTTGTAAGGAAAGAAGCACAAAAACCAAGTTCTCCCCAGATTAAAACGCCAATAGTAATTGATACAAGAGAAAAGCAATCTCTTGTTGCGTCTTATCTTGTTCAGAAGGGGGCACACATAAAATTTGAAACTCTTGAAATTGCTGATTATCTTATAGAAAGTGGAAAAAAAGGAAAAGACACAATTGCAATAGAGAGAAAATCTTTTTCAGATTTTTTATCAAGTATGATAAACAAAAGACTTTTTATGCAACTAAATGAGATAAAAAAATATCCAAAATATATTCTGCTTATAGAGGGCAGAAGAGAAATAGAGAACAAAAACTTTGAAAACGCTTCAAGGGGGATGATACTTTCAATAATAACTGAATTTCAGGTTCCTATAATCTTCACAGAAGATGAAGAAGATACTGCAAAATTTATTCTCTTGCTTGCAAAAAGACAGGAAAAGCCCTCAAGAGAAATTTCTATCCGTCCTTCAAAGTCAAATCTTTCTCTAAAAGAAAGAAAGCAGTTTATACTTGAAGGTTTTCCAGGAATTGGACCGACTATTGCAAAACAACTTCTTAAAAAATATGGGTCTCTAAGAAAAATAATAA
>CAIKMX010000042.1 GCA_903828655.1 uncultured archaeon
AAGCTGACTCAAGCCATTGAGCTTCTCTTCCTCTTGTCTTGTCTATCTTTTGTTCAAGTCTCCATTTAATGTGATTCCATGTTGGATAGTTCTTACTGCCAGCATAAACTCCCCACTCTCTGAATGCTTCATCTAGAGTTTCAAGTAATATTTTATGTACACCAAATGAAACAAAGAAACTTTCTACAAGCAAGTCACAAAGAACATTAATCCATTCTTTTGCCGCTACTCCTTTTGGTGGCTCGTTAATGTTCATTTTAAGTAAGTTTGAAACTGCATCATTTCCAACTGTGAATAGCATCATATCTTTATCTGCTAAAAGTAACGGCCTAAAGGATTTCTTCCAGTCAAAAACTAAGAAGTTCTTATTGTGTTTAAGCAAACTTTCAATTAACTTAAATGCTAAAGTTGTTTTACCAGAACCACTCATACCAGAGATACATATATGTCTTGGCCAGTCTTGTTCTCTTAAAGTGAAAGGAAATAATTTCTTTCCAGCATATGAAACTGTTGCAATTTCATAATCGCCGTTCATAACTTCTCTTGCCGGAGGCTCAAGCAAGACTTTTTGTTCAAGTAACTTGTTCAAGTATTTAGTGTAAAGCATGTTTAGTATGTTCATAATGTCACTTCTAGCTTCAGGGCTATCAGCAGTTGCGTATCTAAGATAAATCTCATCTATTTTCTTTCCAAAGATAGGTTTTAACTTTCTACAGATATCTTCAACCGTCAAAGGTCTTTGTGAATAATTTTGGATCATTTTTTACCCCCCATATCCATATAAAATTCTTGAAGTTCTTGATTTCTCCACCTAATAGCGAAAGACATGAGTCTCCTAAACAGTTTTTCTTTAGGAATGGTTGAGAATAAATATGAAGTTACCCCTTCATCTTTTGACCGGCTATAACCTTCGCTGGTAGAAAATTTTGGACTTGAAAGACTTGTAAACAAGACAAAGTGTTCCCTTTTATATTTTTTTAGCTCTTCAACTTTTCTTGTATATTTTTCAATAGCACCCCTTGCCATATCCCTCAACATCTTTGGAGAATCATTTCTCGTAAGATATTCTAACCTATCTCTAGAGGATTGAGCTAGATTTTCTTTTCGCCCAATTTCTGAATCAAAATCCAGTTCTAGTCCATGTACTGGACCGGAACCATCAAATAAATAGCATGCAGTTTCACCAAAGAAATTATACTCTGTTCCCATTATCGCGTCAATAACATGTCTTAATTCATGGTCTACGGTCTCCTTTTTAACTTTCTCTACAGTTGGAACTCCTTCTATCCTATTTCTTACAGCTTTAAAGGAGTCTGTTAATTTACCTTCTTCCCCATCTATAATTTTCTGCAATCCAGAATCAAGAGGTATACAAAATACTAACCCCTGACAGCCAGAACTGTTTCCTCTAGCAAGTCTTGAGATGGTTGAATTAGCATCTACTTTAAGCGGGTCCTCTCGAGGATTCTCACAAGGATGCCTTAGTCCATAAGTTTCGTCATCATCCCAATGATTATTAGTGACTCCAATTCCAAAACCATAACTTCTTACTTCGGCGGTTTCTGGTGCTTTTGCTCCAAATAAAAGACTAGACAAACCCTTTGAGTCCTTAAAAGTTCCATTTTCATTTAATCCAAATCTTTTTTCTAAGTACTGAACAATTGTTCTTGCTTTTACAGCTCTTACAACAACTTTATCTAAATATCTTTGCTGATTATCAGTTAATCCATATTCTGTTTTAACTCTAGCTGCAACATCTCTTACATTTACATCTCTTCTTTCTCTCAATGTTTCAAAGAAGTCATACAAAGCTTCAGCTCCCTGATACATTTTTTTAAGCAAGTAATCTCTTTGCTGTTCTCTTGTGCCTTTTGCAGTTTTTTCAACTTTCATTTTACTTCCCCCCCTGGACGATAAGATTCAAGGTTATCAAAGTCAATTCTTAATCCAGATCTGTCTACAAGACCACGATTGTCTCTTCTCCATTTAACTTCTGCAAAAAGTTTGTCCATGAATTCTTTTAAGGTCTTCTTTGTTTCTTCGGCTTTTTCATGACTTCTTCCAACCATATCAGAGTATGCTTTATTTGTCCGTGTTGCATCATTGTCTGCCTGATTTGCAATCTTATAGTTGTCTTGCAATTGTCTTGTCGGCATTTTAGTTAGGTCTACAACTTCTAATCGGCCATACATTTTTTGGGCATATGAATTATACAACCCCATGTGTTCAGCTAACAACTCCGGAGTTCTTTTTGTTTCTACAGATTTTGCAAGAGCAAGATTTGCCATTAGAGTACATAGTTCAGAGTCCATTACCTCATCTGCAGCATGCTCTCCGGGATGAGGAACGTGGCTATCTGTGTCCCTCAATTTACCATTTCTCCCGATTAAATAAGAAACGCCCTCATCATTAGGGCCAAATGGGTCAAATACATCTTCGTCGCTCATGTTTCGCCTCCGGATTCTCCTTCAAGAAATTCTCTTTCAGAAAGTAACTTATAAGTAAGAGTAGCTAGTGTTTTAAACTCCTCAAAATCGGGGTGAGACTCTCCAACAAGATCTTCATAAGAAGAATTTAATCTTTTCACACCTTCAGTGTCTGAAAGAAGAAGCTTTCTACTATTAGCAACATCTTCGGGGGAATAATTTCCTCCGTTCTTTCTAACTCCTGAGAAATGTTCTCTCATAGTATCTGCGTAAATTGAAATTCGCACAGCTAGGTTTCTTTCATATACTGCTTCTTTTGTTTCTCCGTCGCTCATTTTATATCTCCAAAAATTTCATTCAAAACATATGGCGCTCTTTCAGCATCTCTTGCTTCAATCATTTCAAGTGTATGAGAAATCTGAACACGATTATCTCTTAACCTCAAAGCTCCGGTTACAATAGCGCTTGCTTCTTTTGCTCTGTAATTTCTCAAAATTGTTTTGTAATCATTCATTGCTACCATGTTATCTCCTTGCTCTTCTAATTGATTTATTTGGATTATAATTCCATAGGGGCTTGTTTGGATCATAAGGTTGTTTTTGTCTTGGGTCATATTCTTCACAACCATGCTGTTGCATTAGCTCCCAAGTATTATCTGATATTCCTTCAGGACGTCTACCAACATGATTTCCAGTTGAAGCTTCATCAACTACAAGAGGCACTCCTGCATTCCAATTCTCATCAGGATCAACTCCGCCATATGCGGCATTCTTACTCGCACTTGATGCAAATACCTGTGTCATGTTAGTTTCCTCCCTCTTGAAATTTAATTTGATCAGGTTTTTTGAAAATGCCAAGTGCGGTTCCAATTTTTACGGCCGCCTCAAGATTAAGATTAATCCTTTCTTGATTCGGATTTGGTTTTCTTTTTTCAGTCTGAATATCTCTTAGAGCAAGACTTATAGCGGTAACACCTATAGTATCACTCATAGGGTTATCTTGATTAAGTAAATCTCTCCTTCCTTCGTAAACTTCTCTGGCTAGGGGTTCAACTAATAGTTTAATATGCCCTGGAAAGTATTCTGCAGGACTATAATCTTGTAGTAATGCTATCATATTTTACCTCCAACTTTTTCATAATCATTAGAATTATCGTCTGAGCTAGTGCTCTCAAGTATACCTTCCAAGATATTCATTCTTGCAAGCTTTTCGCTTAAGTCTTGTTCTTTGTCTCTAAGTTCTTTCTTTAACAAAGCAACGTCCTTCCAGCAAGCTACTTTCTCGTTCAGTTGCATTTGTGCAATGTCAATTTTCTTCTGTCTAAGAGCGCTTCTTTCTTGAGTTTCAATCGGGTCATTAACATCTCTTACTCTGTTTTCATTAAGGAAGTTTGTTATCTCCATCTTCATCTTTTCGCCTTCAGAAAAGATTCTCTTTGAAAGCTTCTCTCTTCCATCAATCAGTTCTTTAATTTCATCAATTGACTTAATCAAAGCTTCAACTCTTTCCTTTCCTACTTCAGGCATGACGAAGCTGTCGCTATTTGTAACTGTAGAACTAGTTACATTTTCCCAAGGGTTTTCCTGGTTTTCCAGGTCTTTCCCTAATGAAATATCTTGAAATACCATGTTGTTACTCCGTAATAGTAGTTTATAAACCTTTCTGTATATGTGTTACTATGTAGTTACAACAAAAGGAAAGATTTAAAAATAACAAATAATCCAGAATATAATGGCAGGAAGAATATCAAAGATAAGAGAAAGAATTGCTAGAAATAGAGAGAGACTTCAAGCACGTATAGAAGCAGATATACAAAAATCTGAAGAACAGTTGAAACAAGCTAATTTAGTATATGAAAGAACTATTGAGGAACATTTACAAAGGAGATTAGGCCGTGAATGGAGAAAAGGCTTATCTGTATATTTGGATCACGTAAGCCATGAAGATCCTGAAAAGGGCAGTTGCCTTGTCGTTAGCGGACTTGATGATGGAATGAGAAAGTTAATTCTAACCGGGGCAGAAGAGGATGAAATTTTCGATCTTTCTGAAAATGTTGGTAAAGCAGAAAAAGTTCAGGAAAAAGCAGAAATGGGAAGAAGAGTAATTCCTGACATGACAGAGAAAATTGCATTTCTTGATTCAGTAACACCTTATGACGCCGCCTCACCAAGATTTGATGTAAGGGGATATCAAGGACTAGGAAACAGATTCTACAGTTTATGGCTCAGAGCCTCTCCAATTTTTAGAGTTGAAAGTAACAATACTATGGCTCACCTTGCTACAACTAGAAAAGATAAGCCTCTTGAAATTAGAACTACAAATACCCACGACGCTAAAAGAGTTACTCATGCAGAAGAATTACTTGGACTTGGAGAAGGAAGTTTGTGTACTGGAGATTTATATGTATTAGATGGAGAACAAGAAAGAGTAGCCTCTGAAGTTTATGAAAGAGTTCAAAGAGGAGAGAGAATCCTCCCATCAGAAGATCTTCAAGAAAGGTTGGGAACTCCTAAGGCAAAAATAGAACTGCCATTTGAACCTCAATTTAGAACATGGGGACAGCAATTCTTAACTGAATTAGCTCCACGAGAAGTTACAGAAGGACAAATACTTGGAAGTGGAAATTCATATCAAGCTTATCATTTTCAGGTAGATAACACAGGCAGAGTTGTTGTTGAAGCTAACGGACTAGACAGAGCAACATATCTATTCACAAATGAAGGTTTCAAACAGTACGGAGATCTTCCAAGAAGTATGATTTTAACAGAGAAACCAAAAGGATTCGAAGGAAGAGTTATTCATCCTTGCAGAGATTCACCTGCAGAAAGATCCAGATGGCAAGAAGCAATCTTACAATATCTAACTGCTGAGGCAGAAGCTGTTAAATAAATAATAAAAAAACAAATAAAACCAACATGACAGATGATAAACTTTACAAGAATAGATATGTGGGTATTGTTCTTAGTGGCCACAATGGCTATATTGGCTCAACTCCTGAAGAATTAGAAACTTTAAGAAGACGCTATCTTGGGAAAAAAAGTAAAAGACCCCTTATAGCAGTAAGATACTTTACTGAAGACGAAGGACAAGTTCAAGAAGCGTCCGCGTGCACTTCTGCAAATGATGCGCTAGAGCTTTTAGTAAGGGATGGACAAACAGGAATTGAAATAGCCTTGGAGGGCGGTAGGGGGAAAAAGTTCGATAAAAGAGAACTAACTAAGGATACAGTCTCGCAAGGTGACGACCCACAAATTAATAGCAAATATGCTTTTGGAATAACTAACAACTTTTTATTAGCCCTTGCTCACGGAGTATATACTAACGGAAGATTCTTTTGTCCCACAGGAGCTTCTGTAACCTCATTCGGAGAAGTCGTCTCTACAGCAGGTCCTGCATATTCGGGGGGAGTAAACCCTTACGAGGAATTTAGACAATTTGCTGATTTCTATGATTTTAAACTTGGACCGCAAACAACTGAATTAAATGAATATGAAAGATCCAGACGTAATGATGATTTCTTTAGATTAAAAGATATGGCCCAAGCAGATGTTCTTTTTGGACAGAGCAAGAGTTGGTTAAGATTTAAAGAGTACATCGGGACTATAGGGATAACAACAATAGACCAACTTAAAACACGGATAAGAGAATTTGAAGAAAACTTTTTCCCAGGAGAATTTGAAAAAGCCCTAGATGGAATTAAACAAGTGAGAGCGTGGTTGAGGTCACTTAAAGAATAACATGATAACTCGCGATCAAGCAAACGCAAGGGCAAGAGAGATTACAGTATTGTTAAATGATAAAATTGACAAAGCTAATAGCGACCCTAGACTAAAAAGTCCATACCGAGAGGTTCCAATAGGAAGACATCCATTATGGGAAGGTCCTTGGGAAGCACCTCAGCATGGTGATGATTTTGAAACAAAGAACTATAGGTGGGGTGCAGCCTATGAATTAGGAGTAAGCAAAAGCTCAGATTGTTTAACGGTATATTATTTCCCAAATCCTGCAAGATATATTGATCAGGAAGGATTTGCTTCAGAAAAATTACTACGAGTAAATCCTAATGCAGATTTATCCCAAGAATTATACGCAGTTCTATATGCTGACCCCGAGTTTGAGGTAGTCAGTCCAGATTTCCATGACGTTTTAGGAAAATTAGACCAAGTGATTGAAAGTATAGCAGAATCAAGAACGAAATGATCACCTAAATCCTCTTCTCAAATCTTCAATGCTAAAATCTTCAGCCCTGAGTCTTCTTGTAAGCTCACTTCCGTAAGCTCTCAGCATCTTCCCAAAGAACAAAGTCCTGTTGTTAGACTTGTATCCCATTTTTTCATAAAATCCGCGAGCAGGAGCTTTTACATCCGCAGAAAGATAAATCTTTGTAGCTTTTCTTTCCTTTGCACGCGATTCAGCTTTCTTAAGCAGCGCAGTACCAATACCATTTCCTTGAAACTTTGAAAGAACCGCAAATTCCTCAATGTATGATTGGGGTCCTTTGTTATAATACTCATTTTGTATTATTATGACACCTGCAACCTCTCCATAAATTTCTGCGACGTAAATCTCCCTTCCAAATTTAAGATAATAATTTAAGGTTTTGAAAGCATTTGCTCGAGTCCAATTTTCCTTATATGGCTGCTTTCCATATTCCTCTTTAATAATTTCAGCAATCTCCTTGAAATCTTTGTGGGTTGCTTTTCTTATTTTTACCATCTTTTCATTTTAAGCATTTTCCTTAAGCATTCGGCGTCCCGCTAAATCTCGAGGCTCCACCAGGTATTTGACCGCCTAGTTCAGTAGGCAGCATTCCTAAACCTGTGCCGTACATTGAGAAATGTTTTTCTGGGAGATATGCCATTGGAGAACCCATATAATTACCCATCATGTCTTGGGCTTGATTAAAGTAAGGCGCAGAATTTGCTCCGTAAACTCCTGCTCCGAAAGCACCTAAAACCCATGGAAATGGGCTTCTCTTGAAATGCTGGAAGAAACCACCCGCTTCAACTACAGTACGCGCGTTTTTCAATGAGCCTGCTTTTTCTAACTGCTCAAGAATTTCTTTTGTTGGAACGTTTCCCATTCCTGGAGGCAAGTGTGAGTCTGAATAACCGAAATTATCTGTAAGATGAACGTGTTTTACAAGTTTTGCAATTTTCTTTGTTTCTGATACAACATCTTTTTCATTAAAGCCGGCTTTCCTCATCATATTAAGATGCCCAACGTCCCATGTGACACCTAAAAGCTTGTCTGCTTGGGTTTTAGCAACACCCTCGCTGAATCCTTTCTTAACCATGTTTTTTACAAAAACTTTTTTTGATTCTTCTACTAACTTTTTCATATCATCTGCTTTAGAGAATGCAAAACCTTGATACATATTTTCAACGGCGATTACAGGGGCATCGCCTTTCCACTTCTCGTAACTTTTGGAAGCTAGATTCCCAAACGTTTGTGCTGCTTTTTCCATTGCGAATTCTTCTGCAGACACATAGATTTTTGGAGCACCGAATCTTTCGTCAATTTTTCCAGTAATAGGATCCCTATTCGCAGTTAATTTTTCCATTTGATCAAGATAAACATCCATAGTTTGCGATTCATTTAGTATCACCGAAATTTGATCAGTACCCTTATTTTTATAATTCTCTTGTCTTGCATCCTGTTCTTTTTGGTATTGTTTTGCTAGCTCCCTTAGTTTAGTCTTTTGCTCATCAGTCCCGTATCTATAAGCTTTATCAAATAATCCGCTGAATTGAGTTCTTGACTGGTCTAAAAATAATTTAGTTTTTTGCAAATTCTGCTCCAGCTCCTGTTTTTGTGCATCCGGGTATTGATCTGGGGCTATAGGTTTCCTGGACATCATATCTTGTGCTAATGGTGTTGAGGAAACATGATATAAAATTTTATCTGCCTCCTTTTTACTCATAAGAACCCCTGAAAGTTTTGCTCTCCACTCATTTGAGTTTATTGATTCAATCCCCTCTTGGGCAGTCATAAGGGTTCCGCCTTTTTCAATATCCTTGTTGCCAAGTGCAAATTCTTCTGGAGTTGTTGAACCGAGGTAATACTTTCTTTCTTCTTCTACCGGGACCATCTGCGATGGATTTTCTTTATTTATAAGAACAAGAGCTTTTTCATGAAATCTTTCTTCACCTTTCTTCTCATCTCCTGGACGATATGATGCTCCTGGAATTCCTGCAGAAGAGTGGATTACAACTGGAATGTTTCCTTTTGTGTCTAGTTCTCTTGCCTTTTCTATTACAGAGAACAATCTTCTTTCGGAGTCTTCTCTTGCATCATCTCCTTCGTATCCTTTTTGTCCAAATCCTGCTGGGTCTATTAAAGGTGCATGGATGCTTGGCCTAACTCCTGAAAGTTTCATTAAGGCTCTAATTTCTGCGAAATGTTGTTTTGGAACCTGCTCAAAGATATCTGGCTGTATAAACTGAAGCTCAACATTTTTTACTCCCTCTTTTATTCTAGAAATAACTTCACTTAGTTGATTTGCGGTTTGTATTGATGTTGGTGAGCTTATGTTTGTTGCGGGCATCCGATATCCAGTAAAGTTTCCATAATCCGGATTAAGAGAGGAATATCCTCCTTTATAGAACGTATCATAATTTTTTAACCCATAGTAAGCCATGATGTATCACCTTAGTTTCTAATTATATATCTAAACTAAAACAATTATTTAAAGTTATCTTTATGCATTTATTAAATAATTGTTTTAGGTAGCATAATCCAAACTTGCTTTTTGGTAACATGTGTTACTCGCAATTTGCATTTTCGCTAATTAGTATTAATATTATCCTCTTGAAAAAGCGAATTGCTCGGAGGAATTGTATTGGCAACTTGTTTTTAATGTACTTGCAACTTAAGTATAACATTTAACTTCACCAAGATGAAATTAAGATACTAAACGTTTGTGGTCTCGGCAACTTAATTTATCTTCTTCCTTCGTAATTTTTCTTAACGGCACGAACTCTTTCATCTCCGCCGCGCTCAGCGAAAGGATTTCTTATGTCTTCATCTCTTCTTTCTTTTAAATCATATAATTTCCCTTCCTCCATGTCTTCTCCCCCTCCTGCTCCGGGATTATGTCTCATCATTCTAAAGTTTTCTCTTCTAAAATCGTCAGTAGTTTCTTGCATTCCAAATACTCTTTGTCCTACTCCTTCACTCGCAATTTCTGTCGGAGAGATTAAATTCATATGAACGGCTCTTCCTGAAGCCATTTCTGTCCTTCTTTCTTCGCTATCCGCTTGTTCATTATAGAGTCTTACAGCGTTCTGGTATTTGTTTGACTTATTCAATGAAGATTCGTCTGGGCCTGTTCCTGAAGATGTCGCACCAGACATCATTCCTCCAGCAACACTTTCTAAACTTTCTGAAACGCTAAAGTTAGAGCCCTGTCCAGATTCTAAACTTATGTCTCCAGTATGCAAGATATCTACACTATCAATCATCGAAGCTACTGAATCTCCTCGAAGGTCTATGTTATTCTCAATCTCTAAAACTCTAGCAGAGTTATCAATAAACTCTTCTCCCATGTCTGCAAGACTTTCACTACTATCTTTCTCTTGTCCTTCTTCTCCCCATTCTTCTAAATCTTTATCAGTAATCCCCCAACTTTCTTCTTCATCTTTCTTCTTGAGAGGTTTGTTCTTTAGAGGTTTCTCTTTATCTTTTGTCAAAGACTTCCGGATATCTTTCTCTTTTTTCATAATAAATAAAAGAATTTAAAGTTTAATTAGTTAACGATTAAAAATATTTTCGCGTTTCCTTACGACATATGCCACACCCCCTTTAATTTGCCAAGACTGAAACATCCTTGACAAGTTACCTAATGAATCCTCTGGATAAAATAAGTCACTACGTGACATATAGGTGCCGTAGGCACTGATTTGATGTAGTTTTTAGTTTAGTAGTCATTACTTACGTGGGGGTTAACATAAAAAGTTAAGTAGAAATAATTTTAGGTTTGCTTACGACATATATCTACTGGAAGGACACGATTAAAGACGCTTTCTTGTAAAATGTCTATTTAAGAAGTCCGAAGGTAAAAATCTTTTTTAAAAGACTTGCTATTGACTTCCAGATGGAGGGTTTTTCTATCGGAGGAAGGTTATTAAATAGAGTTTGAACATCCGAAGAATCATTTCCACTTACTCCATTTGAAGTACCTTCTAATCCGTTAGAGGTATTGTCGCCTGAATCGTGATTTGTATTGGTTGTGTCTGTGTTATTCCTCGATGTTGTTGATCCGTCGCCGCCACTACTGCCTACATTAGTTGAATCGTCGTTTGTCTGAGTATTATCGCTTGAATCATTTTGAGTGCTATTATCTGAGGCAACTATCCAATCAGTTTCTTTGGGAGGATATTTATTCACATAAGCAGAAACTAAATTTGCAGGATTAGTACGAACGCCAGGATCTTTAATGGCTGCGATAACGTACTTACCGCCCCTCCAAAGCCACTCTCCCTCTCCAGAACTATAGGTCTTTAGAGTGATTAGATTTCCTCCGATGTCTACCATCTGTGACCCATTGAACCCTTCGTTCTCCTCACTAGGTACTTCAAAACGGATACTGTCTATAAAACTCTGCGCGTTTGGAGCAGTATTGAACTCATAAAGGAACATAACATTTCTTCCGTAGGCCACGCTAAATCTCTCAACAGAATCCCCATAATGAGAAGGAGTTATGGCTTTAGTGACTGGGGCAGAATATCCCTCAACGTTTAGTACTAAGGATTCAACATTTGATGCCGCATAAACTTCCGAAATGCAAAATAGTGTAACAAGAACTAAAGCGAAAATGACACCCTTTTTCATAATTGTAATAGGATGAGGGGGTTTTTAAATATTTATTTATGGGATAAATCTTCTCCATTATCAAATTTATCGGGAGAGGAGGCCATTCCGTGAGCTTTCTTGTACACATCATAAATTGCATATAGGGTTCCTTTAGCATCTGCGGCACCTAATTCTCTAACTGCTTTTTCAACAAAATTATCTTTTTTCACGTCCTTCGCAGATTCTATCTTAACTTTATCTTTTTTCTTCTCATCTGATTTCTTGAATAAATCCCATAATGCTGAAAAAGGATTAGTGTTGTCTTCGTTTTTTTCTTCTTTTTTCTTTTCTTCCGTATCTTCATCTAAGAAATGGGAGATGTCTTCCTTTAGACTTTCTAAACTTTCTTCCGCGCCCTGTCCAACAAACTTGAGCCCATCTTCAATGTCCTGAACTGAGAGCTCTTTTTGTACAAGCTGTAACTCTTGCTCGTTTAGGATATAGCTGTCAAATTTTATATCAACTCTTCCACCCATTCCAAACCCTTGATCGCCCTTTTGTGTGATCCTTTGAGACACATGCCCACGGAAAATAAAGCTTATTATAAAACACGAATAGTAATCTCTCTTAAGTTTATAGTTTTCCCAACTTCCAGGAAGTTTATTTGATTTCACTGCTTTTTCAAAATTTATTTTTCTCTTTCCAAGTAAAACTAAATCAAACATTGTTGTTGAGAAGGCATTTACTAGGGCAGGGCTTTTTTCAAATCCTTTTTGTCTTAGCTGTTCTGCTGCTTTTAGATATGGGCCTACCCATGATGAATAAAGTTTTATTGTTTCAACCTGTGAATTAAGATAGGCTTTTTCTATCCTGAATCTTTTTCTTAATTCTTTTTCAGAATAGTCTTTCCATTTAACAAACTCGTCTACTCTTGGGATCAAAACTCTCATAACTTGTTCATTCAATAAGCCATCTTCTTTAGCCATCTTTTTAACATCATCAACAGTATTTGCAATTAAGAAGGCCTCTCTTAAAACCGTGAAACCCATTTCCATTGAAGACATCTGATGGATGCTTCCTTTTCCTCTTTTCAAATCTACATTATCAAGCCATATTTGTTTCAGTGCTAGATTTCCTGCTTCTCTGAGTTTAGGGTCTTTTGATTTGGCGTCATCGTACTGATGCAGTCTTAGTTCAAACTCTTTCAAGTCATAAAGTAAATTCAAAACAGATTTTATAACTTGGTTCAAGGCTCCAAGCATTTTCATTCCTTCTTCCTGCATCCTTGTTACTCTCTGTCCCATCTCTGCAAACTGCCCACTTCCAGGAGAAGCCATAAAATTATCAGTAATCTTTTCAATGGGATTTATGCCCATGTCCTGCATGAAATCAAGGAGCCAGTAGTATATTGGTTCGAGTTGATTTACTTGAGAATCATAAATTAGTTTGAAAGAAGACTCAGGACCTCCATCATCCATTCCAATCTTCTTAAGATCACTTTTAGAATAAACTTTAGTTAAAACTTTCTTTATCGCCTCTTTCACGTCACCCATGTTTTTATTAGGATTAGAGTATATTTAAATTTGTTTGTTTGACTTGGAAACATTTTTTATCTTTGGTAACATGTGTGGAGGATTTGTGGTGGCAACTCAAAAGTTTATATGTAGAATACTTAACCATAAAACAACTGCTCCTACAAAAGAGGTCCCAGAGGATTACATTACTAAACTCGCTCTTAGGTATCTCCAATGCTAAAGGTATTGGCAACTTATTTTTTATGTTTTTGTATACTTTATTTTTTATTAAGAATATTTATAAATCAACAATCCCTAACACAATTATGTTTTTCAAGAAAAAGGGGATGATAGACGTTAGAGATTTGCAAAGTCGTGGCGTGATGAAAATTCCTAGAGGAAATGTCAGTGTTCCAACGGATAAGGACGGATTTATAAGAATAAGTAATGACTCTGATGCACATTCTATTTCATCAGGGATTACCGCGTCTTCACTTATTTCAGCACCTTCAACTCCAAGAAGAACCTTGAGGATTGGCGCGGGTTTGAGTTCACCTTCTTCTCCATCAAAATCTTCCGGGGATTTTTTCTCTTTTTTAGACTCGCCGTCAAAGCCGTTATCCTCTAGTTCAAGTTCATCGAGTCCAGGTTCTGGTTCAATTTTTGGGGGTTTATCCTCTAGTTCAGGTTCATCTAGTTCAGGAGCTTCATCTGAAAGTTTGAGCAGATTGTCAACTCAACTTTCTAATTTAGATAATAAGTTATACAAGTTAGAACAAAGAATAGAACTTATAGAAAGAAAAGTCGGTGTCGGTGATGCGGGGAATAGTGATTTCTTTTAAAAACAGACAAATTTAAAACCTCCCTCTCCTTATTAAAAACATGGCAGAAAAAGAGATTATTAACAAAGATGTGATTCGTGCGCATGCTTTGGAGAATGCGATAAACCATAAGGGGATGGCCGCTAATGGATCTGTTTTGAATGCGTTGTTTGCTGAAGGACTTCAAAAGTGTCAGATAAAGGAAGTTATGCCAATTCTTAATGAGGTTGTTGAGCATGTCAATGCGTTAGATATTGAGAAACAGAAGGTAGAGTTTGAAAAGATAAAAGAAAAGATGAGTAAGCGTGAAGTTAGAATTGGCTTGCCTGAACTGCCCGAAGCAGAGGAAGGAAAGGTAGTCATGAGAATTGCTCCATTCCCTTCAGGACCGTTGCACATTGGAAATACAAGACAGCTTATCTTGAATGATGAGTATACTAAAATGTACAAAGGAAAACTTATTCTCGTGATGGATGATACAATTGGAAGTGAGGCAAAACCTATTGAACCGGAGATGTACAAAATGATTCCTGAATCAGTAGATTGGTTAGGCGTTAAGTATGATAAGAAAATAATTTACAAGTCGGATAGACTAGAAATTTATTATAAATATGCTGAAGAAATGATTAGTAAGGGATACATGTATGTTTGTTCTTGTTCTCAAGATAGTTTTCATGAGTTGAAAATAAAGGGAATAGACTGCCCTTGCAGACATCTTCCGGAAAAAGAACAAATGATAAGATGGAAGAAGATGTTTGACAAAAAAACTCCTCCAGGAACTTTTGCCGTAAGACTTAAGACTAGCATGCAAGATCCAGATCCTGCTTTTAGAGATAGACCAATGTTTAGAATATCTGATAGAGAGCATGCAAAAGTGAAAAATAAATATAGAGTTTGGCCTCTTCTAGAATTTTCTTGGGCAATAGATGACCATCTATTAGGCATTACTCACATAATTCGTGGTATCGAACTCATGATGGAAACTCAAACTGAAAAATTTATATGGGACATATTCAAGTGGCCCCATCCTCAGACAATACATACGGGTCTTTTCCAGATTGAAGGAGTTAAGCTTAGTAAGAGTAAAGGATCAAGCGAGGTTCGTTCTGGAGAGTATATTGGATGGAATGACCCAAGACTCTGGAGTTTACAATCTTTAGAAGCTAGAGGATTTAGACCGGAAGCGATAAGAGAATTCATATTGGGTATGGGGATTACTAGAACAAACTCCGTTGTTGCCGTTGATGTTTTGTATGCATTAAATAGAAGATACCTTGAAAACTCCCCACGATTGTTTTTTGTTGAAAATCCGAAGTTAATACATATAAATGGGTGCCCTGACTTTAAGACTTTGATTCCACTTCATCCTTCTGAGAATTTAGGAGATAGAGAAGTAAAGACAAAACAGGATTTTTTTATTCCACAACAAGATTCGGAGATGATGGAAAATGTAAACTACAGACTTATACATCTTTTGAATTTTAAATCTACACAAATTTCAAGTATAAAACCAAGAGATTTTAGTTTTGTTTCAAAAAATCCGGATAAGAACCTAAATGCAAAATATATACAATGGCTTCCTGCAGATGAGGATTCAATAAATGATAATGTTTTTGTTGAGATAATAATGCCTGATGGCTCTACGATAAAAGGACTTGGGGAGAAAGCAGTATCCAAGATAAAAGTTAATGATACTGTGCAGTTTGAAAGAATTGGATTTGTTAGATTAAACAAGAAGATTAAATCTGAAGAAGAATCTAAGAGCAAGGCAAAAGGCAAGAAGAAAGCCAAAGACAAGGAAATTTATGAGTTCTGGTTCGCGCATCCTTGAACGTTTGATGATTACCGCTCGGGCTCCGCTCCTTAAGGACACCAAGGTTTCCTTAAAGTTCAACCTCCCTGTTAAAATAGGCTCCCGCCCTCGCTCCGAATACTTTGGTAATGTGCTAAACTTTTAATAGACTTGGCAGAGTTTTTTGTTTATATGTAAAATGCTTTTTTTATTTAAAACATTTTAAGTTGCCAATGTTGTCAACGGATTGTAACATTACCTCCCCTTGATAGATTTTAGGTAACTGCACTGCGAAGGTTGTGGCAGCTTAATTTTTATATGCAAACGTTAGATTTTTTATTTATAAAACTAAAATCATCTCCAAGTTACTTCAACGTCATCAGTTCTTTCTCGAGGAGCAATGTCAACTTCATCAAGTTTGTCTGGGGTGTAAAATATCCCTGCGTTGAACATCTTTAATCCTAAATAACCTATCATTGCGGCGTTATCTACAAGCAAAGACATTGGTGGGCAAAAGTATTTTACTTTTTGTTCTCTTTCATCACACATAATTCTACACATTTCTTGCAATCTTGAATTACAGGCAACACCTCCGCCGAGCAAAAGTTCTTTTTTTCCTGTGTGTGCGATTGCCCTTTCGGCAGCTTCAACTAGCATCGCAAAGACTGTTTCTTGCATAGAGTAAGATAAATCTTCAAGGGGATATTTTTATTTTCAATAAAGTTTTTTAGTTTTGTTAAGATTCCTGAGAATGCAACGTCCATTCCTTTTATTGAATAGGGCAAATCAATTAGCTCGTCCTTGTTTTTGCATTCTGAAGCTAACTTTTGTATCTTTGGCCCTCCAGGAAAGCCAATGCCTGCGTATCTTGCAAAAGTATCAATAAAATTTCCAACACCTATGTCTAACGTCTCACCAAATATTCTGTATTTGCCTGCTTCATAAGCAATTATCTGTGTATTTGCTCCGCTTGCATAAAGTAAGACTGGATCTTTTGGTCCTTCGGATTCAGATGAACAACCAATGTCTCCTATCTCAAGATGGGCAATACAATGATTTACTGGAACTAGGGGAACTTTTAGTTTTGTTGCAATTTTTTTTGCAAACCTCATTCCTTCAAGCAAGCATGGAGCGAGGCCGGGGGCGTTTGAGACGGCAATTGCCTTTATTTTATCCTGAATATTTTCTATTTTGGATTCATCAAGCGCTTTTTGGTATAATGAATCTGCAATTGCCTTATGATGCTTTGCAACCTCGTTTGGAATCATCCCTCCGCTTTCAGTTGAAAAAGAATCTTTTATGTTTACAAGAATCTTTGATTTTTTTGAATCTTTTTCATAAGTTAGAATTGCAATTCCAAACGTGTGTGCTGTGCATTCGATGCCGAGGATGTATTGCTGTTGGAGGGTTACCATTTTTTTATCTTCTTTGCGTAGGATTTTATTTCTTGTGGTTTCATATAATACTTATTTGATTTACTTGTTTTATCTTTCATTCTGATTATCCTTGATTTATATAATGATTTGGCGTATCCTTTAGATATCGCAAGTTCGTCTGTCCGTCTTTCTTCTAGACCCTTAAGTCTTTCAGACAAATAGTATTTTATCCCAAATATCATTTTTTGAATAAAGTTTCTTTTATTAAACAAAACAATATGACTTAGTTCATGAGCAAGAACTCCCTCACCATTTTCTTTAGAAAGTTCACTCATTTTTTTACCTATCCTGATTATTTTAATAAAAAATAGATAAGTCACATCTGCGAAGTATTCATCAAACTTTTTGTTTTTTGACTCTTTAATTAAGATTTTATCTCTTTTCAGTTCAGGAAAGCTTTTCTTAACGATATCATTGACTATCATTTGATAATTATGTTTCATGAAAGAAACAAATAATCTGACTATAAAAATTTAAGGATAACGCTTGTTTGGTAACATGTGTAGAGGAATTGCACTGTTTGAGTAGTTGTATGTTTTTGTTGCCAAGACTTAAAATTTTGTATTGCCAAAGATGTGAACGCATGTGACATTACTAAAAGATGTTGGAAATGAATAGAAATTGTGTTAAAAAAAATAAAATGTAATGAACCTGTTCTTCCCTTTGAACAGGTCCATTGAATATGATTGTATGTTGAAGAAGATTTATTTCTTCTTCTTAGCTGTTTTCTTCTTTCTCTTACCACCACGAGCCATCTTAGCTTCGCAAACGTTTCCCTTTCCGTCTACATAATAAAGATGTCCTGGTTTTCTCTTAACAACCAATTTAT
>CAIKMX010000043.1 GCA_903828655.1 uncultured archaeon
AAAAAAGTTGAACAATTATGTGAATTTTAAGGTGTTCACAAAAATGTTGAGCTCGGATTTTGCATTTGAAAACTACCTTAGGATTAATTTTCTTTCAAAAGCGAAATCCTCGGGAGCGAGGGCGAGAGTGAACCTTTGTGAACGGAGCCCGAGCGATATTTAGTAACGTCTTCATCCGTTGACATTCTTATTAGGAGCATTTATTTTAATTACTAAACGAATATATAATTTTATAAATGGGAATAGCCTGTTTAATTTATGAAGAGTGTGATGAATTTTGGGTTTAATCGAAATAGCAAAAGGGCCCAGAGTACAATGGAAATGCCTTTTGGAATTATATTTGCGATTATACTTATTGTTATTTTTCTCGTCGTGGCCTTTATTGCAGTGAATCATTTTCTTAATATCGGAAGTTGCTCGAGCGTAGGTTTGTTTTATGATGAGTTTCAAAAGAAAGTTGACAGCGCTTGGGAAGGACAGGAAATGAGTTTTGATTTCAAAGTGAGTGTTCCTTCTGGAATAACAAAGATATGTTTTGCAAATCTTTCTAAGGCGAATACCGGATCGCAAGGAGATTATGACGAGATTAAGAATTATGATGTTTATGATGCCAACACCTTTTTGCTGCCCCCCGGAAAAGCATGCAGCATGCCCTACAAACTGATTAAACATATGGATATAGCCAATATTACAAAATCAAAGAATCCTTATTGTGTTGATTTGACACAAAGAGATGTTTTGAGAATCAAAAAAGGGTTTTATGATAAATTTGTTACAGTGGAGTAATAGAGAAAAAGTGAGAGTTGGATAAAATGAGAAGGATTAACACACGGGCGATTGAATTTAACTTTGAATGGCTATTTGCAATTATTGCCGGGGCTACGATATTAATTCTTGCAGTTTATGGAGTTTCAAGAATTGGAAATACTCAAAGATACCAAACAGACACCGAAATTGCTAAGCAACTTGCGATTATAACTGACCCCCTGCAGGCGGGATTTGCCGAAGGGGTTTATAGTAAAATATCTTTTAGACAGGATACGAGGATAAACAATATATGTTATTCTGATGAGTTTGGGAAGAATGACATGTCTGTCTCAACCAAATCCGGGGTGGGAAGTGAATGGCAACAGGCTGGGGGAGCCACGTCAATACATAATAAGTATATATTCTCTGACGGGGCGAGTGTCGGAAAAGACTATTATGTTTTTTCTACACCTTTCTATTTTCCATATAAGGTTGCAGATTTGATTTTTTTAAGCTCAGACTCAACAGAGTATTGTTTTATTTCCCCGCCAAGAGAGATAGAGAACATGCTTTCTGGATTGAACATGCCTCATGTAAAGGTGAATAACTGTTCGGTTAGCGGAAATACTATAAGGGTTTGTTTCGGGACTAGTGGAAGTGATTGCGGGATTAGTGTTTATGGTTCTTGTACGTCTAGTTGCGGTGACCTTGGAAGTTATAGTGAGGGTTATGTTGAAAAGTTTGATCGTTCTGTAAAGATGAATTATGTCGGAAATCTTATTTATGGAGCGATCTTTTCGGATAAAGGGATATATGATTGCAATGTTAAAAGACTTCTTTATAGAACTGGGGAAATTGCGGGCGTTTTCGCGACTAAAGCCGGTTTGATGGATTCAAGAGACTGCAGTACAAATCTTAACGTTGATCTTGCTATCTTGAGTGAAATCAGTAAGAATGATACTGTTGATGACTTATTTTCTTTAAATCCTGCTATAAAACAGATTGAAGCTAAAAATGAGGAGGAAATTTGCGGTTTGTGGTGACCTAAGGGAACCAAGGTTTTAGAAAGCAAGACCTCGGTCAAAATCACCGGTTCAACCTTCCTTTAAAATAGTCAAACAAAATGATACAAAATAGAAACAAGGCACAGATGAAAATCCAACAGATGGCGTTTATGATAATCGCAGTTTTCATATTTTTTGCTCTCGTTGCAATGTTTTTCTTAAGCTGGCAGACTAAGTCTCTAAAAAGTGACTTTGGCGCTGCACAAAAGGAACAAGCAATCTCTTCATTGAGCGTTATAAGCGATATGCCTGAACTTAATTGTGATTCTAAGACTAGTTTATGCTTGGATGAAGACAAGATTAGAGTTATGGCTTCAAACTACAGCCAGAGATATTCCGAATTCTGGCCGGTTGCATCAGTTAAAGTGTATAAAGTATACCCAAAAGAGCAGTTTGAGCAGATAGTGGTCTTTGATTCTGGACAAAGCAATGTTGAAGAGTATTCTACGTTTGTTTCTATATGCAAAAAACTAAAGGGCGCTGGGTATGTTTATGACAATTGTGATATTGGAAAGTTGTCTGTGGGAGTTAAATTGCCGGAGGTAGCTAAATGAAGATTGAAAAGTTAAATTTAAACAAGAAAAACAAAGGACAGCAAGAGATGGTCGGATTTGTTCTGATAGTTGTACTTGTAATGATTGCAATAATGATTTTCATAGTTATTTCAGTAAGGAAGACTCCTGAAGACAGACAAAGCTTGGAGACGGGAAATATGCTTTCGGTTATGATGAAACAAACTACTGGATGTGCGATTGTTTTTGAACCGGAGTATGATAATGTTGAAGCTCTGATTAAGAGCTGCTATTTTAACAAGAATTGTGAGAATTTAAACAAACCTAGTTGTGATTATCTCAATGAGACCCTTTCTGGAATTATCGGAGATTTGAAGCAGACAGATAACTCTATTGGAGCATATGAATTGAGTGTTTTGAACGAAAATGATGGTGCTTCAAGCTCAAGACTTGCTTACATCAGGGCTGGAAACTGCACTACCTCTATGATCGGAGCTCAAAAGATAATAGTTAGTGATTCTGGGAACCTTGTTGTTAGGTTAAGAGTATGTAAAAGCGAATGAACTTTAGAATAACTGGCTAAAACCTTTTTGGTAACATCTGTGGAGGAATTGTGGTGGCAACTTTTAATGGTTTAAATAAAAAACTTAGCCAAGTGTGTAAAAAGACCAGGGCATTAACAAAAATAGGCGGGAGCGGAGCATCCTGCGGAACGCGGATGCGGAGCGAAGGCTGTTAGGTAATGTGTATGCGAAGGTTATTGTTGGAGCCTGAATGTTTATATGTAGAATACTTCAACATTGCATTGATGAAATTGAGATACTAAAAGGTTTAACAGTGGCCTAAACATTGATTATTATCTGCAACTTATCCACTATAAGAACCGGCATTAGTGCCTTGCGTTTTCCGGTTTTGATTGAGTGAAACTCTATAAATCCAAATCTTTCAAGAGCCTTTATGTCGTTACGAACGGATTTAAGGTCTCTTTTTAGCATCTTTGCGAGTTCATATATGGATTTTGGCTTTTTTGTTTTTAGAAGATGGAGGATTCTTGACTTTTCCTTACTTAAAATGTTCCTTAAAAGCTGAACATCTGAGAAATCATGGGATTTCTTGCTACCGATTAGCCTTGATACAAACCCCTCTTCGCTGACATCAAGATCAGCATATCTTGTTTTTTCTCTTTTTTTGTCTGCCATTGTTTTTATCGACGATAATTGGTATATAGGGTTTAGAGTTACCCTTATATATAAATCTTATGTTTTTGTGATTTTGAGGCATAGGGGTTATTTATTGCCCCAGATATAGGAATTCCGATTTTTGTAGTTGTTTGGTAGCTCTTAAAAGTGTTACATTGTCTCAGGGTAACGAAAGGTTTATAAATGAAACACTGAAAATCTCTTGTTTTAGAGGGTTTTAATCAGCAAGCTTTATATAGGGACAGAAATTAGCATAGAAGTACATTATCTTGTATAATGTGCGTGACTAGACAGTTATTCTCTAAAGTGATATCGGTGATGACTCACTTATGACGTTCCCTAGTCATGAGAATCCGGCCAGGCTATTAGAAGCGAACTCGCTTACGCGAGGCCTTGATAAAGGCGGCTAATCTGATGGTTCTGAAAGGAGGTTTATAATAATGAAACAAATATTTAGAAAAATTGCAACAATCGCTGCAAGCGCATTAATGATAGGAAGTACCGCAGGTTTCGCACTTGCTGCTAACTATCCTGCTCCATTCGTACAGAGTGGTGCTGCTAATGTTGCTGTAGTCTATGGTGCTAACGCTGCATTAAGTGATGTTGTAGGTGCTGCTAATATTGGAAGCAATTTAGCAACAGCTCTTGCTGCTCAAACTGCAAGCGGAAGTACTGTTACTGCTGCTACAGTTAGTGGAGAAGCGGTATCCTTAGCTTCAGGTTCAACAAAAATCTGGTTAAATACCTCTTTAAGTAATGCTAGAACGACTTTGACAAAGTCTGATTTGCCAACTATCCTTGGAGAAAATACTTTCTCGGGAAATGTTGATTCAAAGATGACTTCATCAATAACAATTGGTACAAACAAAGTTACCTCAGCAAAACAACCTACATCAAGTTCTGATCCTGTTATAGGGGTTACCTTGAACACTAATTCAAATGCAGTGTTATATAATGCAACAGTTACTATGCCTGCAATCAACTTCACAAGTTCTGATTCCGAAGGCGAAGTAATTCGTTTATTTGGAAGAGATTTTGTTGTAAGTACGGCTACAGATACTACAAGTTTAGTCTTGTTTTCATCTGCGGAGAGTGTTAGTCTTGTAGTTGGAGGGAGTAATCCTAATCCAAAGACAACAGTAACTATTGGAGGCGTAGAACATACAATTGAATTGATTACTGGTAGTGGAACTACTAGTGCTACAATTGCAGTTGATGGAGAAAGCAAACAGATAACATCTGGTGCTTCTAAGAAAGTTAATGGAGTTGACATTGCTGTTAAGTCCGTAACTGAATCTACTGCTATCAATACGATTACTGCAGAAGTATTAGTTGGTTCTCAAAAATTAACTTTTGCTACTGGTACTCAAGTTACGTCTGGTTCTGATGATGACCCCGTTGATGGTACTTTATGTACTTTCGTTGGAGGCACAGGAGCTATGACTAGTTTGACTATTGGAGTATATGCCCCAGATTCAAGTAATGATGCGATCCTACCGGGTGCGTCTTTTACTGACCCTGTTTTTGGTAGTTTCAAAGTTGACTTCACTGGCTTAAGTGTTCCAGCAGATAGTTCTGCTAGAGATACTATTAAAATAGATAAATCTGGAGATAAAGCAATGTCTTTGGGATTTACTGATTCGGATTCAAATGCAAAAACATTTGATTTCGTATATAACGCTACAAGAGTTTATTTATCTGATCAAAATGGTTATGGAATAACAGTTAGAGAAAATGTGCCTTTAGGTCAAAATAATTTTACCATGATTGGTAATGAAGACTATGGTCATTTAGTCCAACTTACGAGAATCTATAACAATACTGGAACAGATTACTCAAAGGATGCAGTTACATTCAAGGATGTAATGAGTGGAGAAACATACTCCATGGATCCTACTTCTGAAGCTAATGGTAGATTAACCATAGACGGAAGACAATATTCCGTAACTTATTCGGGTAATGGAGAAACTGGAACTGTTAACATTAAGTATCCTACATCGGATTCTTCTGCTACACAGAAAGTCATGTTTCCAACTATTAAGACAAAGAACGGCGCTCTGATTGCTTTGTATGAGCCACAGAATGTCAACTTGAGTACAGGTACTACAGGAATTATGATTCCGGATGGTGATGGTTATACAACTGTCGCTACAACTAATACTGCTGCTAGCGGTAATTGGACGTTTGGAACTGTGACCCTTAATGCTACTGGTGATTATAGCACTGCAAATGTTACTGTGGGTAGATTAGTATATAACGTCAATTTGACAGCTATAAATCAAACCACATGGACAGTATTTAATCCTTCAACAGGCGCAAGGGTAAGATCCCCGGCGGTAATATTAATGGAAGGCAAAGATGTTTCGTCTAACTATGAAGCTATCGTTGTTGATGTTGAGACTGCATCTGCTGCGTCGAGTTCAGATCCTCTTGGAGTGAACTCAGTTAGTATGACATCTCCAACACAATATTCGTCTACACTTCAGAGCGACTCTGATCTGACATTAAATGTTGATTACTGGGGAACGGAAGTAACCCAAGATTCCAATACTGCTTCACAGAAGGTAGTTACAATTAACTATCCAAGTGAACAAGTATATGCAAATCTCTTTGTTGGTGCTAATGCTGCCGTCATAACTGGTGGAATAGCTAGTGGAGGCTCTGCCACAGAATTAGGTTCTGTTACTGTTTCAGATGCAGAAGTTGCGTCTGTTGCTGGTAAGAATTTAATTGTAATTGGTGGAAGCTGTATCAATAGTGTTGCTGCTCAATTGTTAGGAAAAGCTGCATGTAATGCGGATTTCACATCTGCTACTGGCATAGCTGCTGGAGAAGCTATTATCAAGTCTTTTGATAGATCTGGTAAGACTGCTCTATTGGTTGCTGGTTACAATGCTGCTGATACTACAAAGGCGGTTACATACTTGACAAACAAGGTTGTTGACACTACAGTTGGTAAGGCATTAAAGGTAACTTCAGCTACTGAAGCTACTGCTATTGCTGCTGCTGCATAAGTAAACAAAACAGAAAGGAATTTTCCTTTCTTTTTTTCTTTTTTTTATTCTTCTCATTTTTTCTGCTTGCGAGAGCTTTATCGTTTTTTGGATTTGAACTTAATCTCTTTTTGATAACTCTCGTCGGTGTGTCGTGGTTGTAGGGTAGTTTTATGTTTCGTTATGGTGGAGTTTATTTTATGAACACTTTACTCGGATATATTTAGAACTACTAAGTAGGCAATTTTCGTAACAACTTTTTTAAACCAACTTTTACTGGAATATTGATGAAGAATATAAGAAAAATACAAACAAAAGAAGAAGCAGACAAAAAAAGTAAAAGGAACCAGCTTATTGTGGGTATAATCTTAGTGGGATTGATGATATTATCTAGCGTCGGATATGCGTTTGTTCATGAAGATAACGGAATTGGATCTACTACTAAAGCATCATATAATGGGTTCTCATTTTTGAAAAGTGGGGAGTTATGGGGAGTATCTATATCCGGGCAGAACTTTTATTTTAAAAATCTTCCACAGGACACCTCTAACGCGTCAGTTAGTTTAGGTTCCATTAATCTCAATAGTTATTCTGCTAAGCCCATTTATTTTGTAGGTTTTGATAAAAGTTATGAAGCTACAAGAGAATTAATTACTAATCTGGGGAATTCTGTTTTGAGATATCAGGATGCCTGTTTAAATGGTACATTATGTGCGGATTCCGAACTCCCAGTTAAGACTTGCAGTGAAAATATTATTATATTTTCTGAGGTTCAACAAAGTAGTAATTTAAATCAAACAAAAGTTTATACCAATGGTAATTGTGTCTATATAACTGGAGATTATACACTTGGTGCTGACGCTTTCTTGTATAAATTACTTGGTGTGAAATAAGTTTGGGATAGGTTTAAAAATACTAAAGATTAAAAGATTTTATGGCGATTAAGAATAAGAAAAGAGAGAATAAAGAAGTTACTAAGGTTCTTAATGAAAAGGTTGCAGAGTCTCCTAAAGACCTAACTAAAAAACAAAAAATTCAATTAGTTTGGTTTTTTTCAATTATTGCAATAGTATTTTTAGCTTTTTTGGGAACTTATTTTTATGTTCAGAGTTTAAAAAAATTTGAATACCTCGGAGTTGATTGGGTTAAAGAAGAATATACAGGGTTAACGCTGTATCATTCGAGATTTCCTATCACTTACCAGGGGGTAACAAACGCTTTTTATAATCTTTATCTTAGAAATGACCCTCGAAAGAACAATGTAAGTATGGAGGATATTAACTTACAATTTGCGCAAAATGTAACCATCTCTAATACTCCTGATGCTGCCAAATGCAGAGATGCTGCGAGAGTTACTGGAGATTTGGGCATGTTCCTGAGAGCTTTCCCATGGATTAAGAATATTAATGGTGCTGTAACCGACAAAAACCTCTCAAAGGAGTTAGATCTCGTCTTTGCAAACTGTTCTTCTGCCACAGAAGAGAATACGGTTATAATTATTCAAAGATCTAATAATCCCTCTATAAGCGTCATCCAAGATAGACTTGTTGACCCTGCATGCTACGTTATTAGCATAGGAAATTGTGAGAATACTCTTGCAGTAGAAAAGTTTATGGCGGGCATTGTGGGCCAAATGGGTTTCAAAAAGATAAAGTAATTTATACTTGAAATATTCTTATCTCCCAAGGCTGTAAATTGTTTTAATATCTGTATAAAAAGGAATTGATTCTATTTTGAAAATTCTTATTGTGAGTATCCATGTTAAAATAACAAATAGGGTGGTTATAAAATACCAAAAGACCAGATGAATTTCATTAAAGTAGTAGGAATTCGAGATCATTGAAAGAAGAACTATTCTAAATGAATTGAATAACAGGAGTATTACAAAAGAAAGTGCAATAGAGATCAATCTTCTTGCAATTTTTATATTTGGCGTCGATAAATTGAGTATCAACAGGAGATAATAAGCAGATCCGGCTATGCATGCAGGTATTAACTCTATGATTATTGAGTTAAACATTATTGTGTTGTTTAGAGTAGTTAGTGGATAAAACATGGATAGAAAGTATGCTACTATCTTGATTGTAGGAATTGTAAATAACTTATAAAAAATAAAGAGGTCTCCGAGCCCAAAGAGGATTAGAATTGAGTATCTTAGGATTATAGATATCAATTTTTCTTGGTTTAACCTATTTTTCATGAAATAATCTAGGAAGAGTGGTTTATATATCTTTGAATTATTAACTGATATCTGCATATCGGACCCGTATATCAATGCTATTTCCTCTTCCTGAATACTGTCTTAGCGCATGACTAGTTAGTTCATCTTTTGCTGCCTGCACCGTAAAACCCTTGTCTTTTGCATAAATCTCAAGGGGTCTTCCTGGATCTCTATCGGTTCCTATATCCCACACAGGCACTACGGAACGATCCATTCCTGGTGCAAGAGGCGTGTCAAAAAAACCGTCAACAGAATACACTTCATGTCCGTTAATAATAACCGTTAACTCGGCCCTAGATTTTCTAGTCGGTGTTGGTTCCATTTTAATAATCCTTAGAATTCTTCTTTTGAACCAGAACTTGCAAGCTTAACAATTAGTACTATTACTATGATTATTAAAAGCAATACTATTCCTGAAACAACATAAAGTCCAGTGTTTCCAAGTCCGCCGAATCCGCCTGCAAATAAGCCTGCTTTTTCAGCTATTGTAACGGATACTGGTTGAGTTGCTGTTTGTCCAGAGTACAATACTTTTAGATTGAATGATTTTTGACCTGCAACTGTGGGGTTGAATGTTATTGTTGCTGTTCCGGAAGATCCTGCAGCGATGTTAACAATCTGAGGTTCTACCTTTACAAGTTGTGCCCAGGAATCATGATTCTCTGAACTTACTACGTAATTCTCAGTTTTGTTTCCAGTATTCTTTATGTTAACTTGAACTACTAACTGTTCTCCAATCTTTGCAGCGGATAAAAGATTCGCGCTGATTACAGGAACTACAGGTGTTGGAGCAATACAATTTCCAGCTACTTTCAATTGTGCATCAAATGTTCTTGATGTTTTTCGGTAAGTATCTGTGCTACTTCTGTAGTCATATGATGTCGTAAATGACAATTTGTATAGCTTTTCTGAAGCAGTTGATGGTACTGCAAAGGTGAAATCTTCAGTTGTATCATCGCCTTGATTGAAACTATCTATTGTTTTTTCAATGTTTATTCCAAGTTCTTTATTGTATAGAGATACTTTAACTTGATCTTGGTCTTCATCTCCGATATTGTAGATTGTTGGAGAAAGTATAACTTGATCTCCACATCCTGCATTTATTGGTTGGTCTAGTGCATCAACATCAACTACAACTGCTCTGTCGCCAGTTGCATCTTCTCTTTGTAGAGATATTGTTGAATATGAATCAGAATCACTAAAATCTGAGGATTTATCCTGGCATAGTAAATCTTCTTTGCTTCTTTGATAAGCTTTAACGAATAATCTGTAGTCTCCATCTGTTAAGCTTGGGTCTACCTTAAATTCGAAAGTGTAATCTGCTGAATCTCCATCTTGGATAGTTCCTATATCTGTTTTAACTTCATCATCACTGACCCATATCATGCTACTAGCATAGTTCTTTGTTGAACCATCTTTGAATACTCCTATTTCAAATACCATATTGCTAACCTTTACATCTTTGTTATTATCAAGAGTTATTTTTACTGTAACATCATCAAAAGGCAACCACTCATCATCCGCACCTTCGCCGTTGTTTTTTACGTCTACGGATAAGTCTAAATCTGAAGCGTTTTTAACTCCGCTCTTACAGAAGTTTGTTAAGCTCTGTTGTGTTATGGATACTGAGAATGGGATAGTTTGACTAGCTCCTAGTCCGCTTGGGTCTGCGATTATATTTCCAGCAATAATTCCGGATTGGCCTGCAGAGAATGTTATTGTTGAAGTGATTATTTTTGATTGGTTTGCAAGAAGTTCTGTTGTGGGAATAGATATGCTTCCTGTTGCGCTTGTAAGCACAGAATCTGCGAAGCCTACGTTTGTAGCTTCTCCAGAGTTTGTTAAATTGAATGTTATTGCGAATGATCCTGCAGTAGATAGAACACTTGAAGGAGCATTTACGTTTGATACAGAAAGTGAAGCAGCGCTTGCTAAACTAAGTGTTAGAAATAATACAGCTAGCATACCGACGATACCAAATGAATTTTTGTATTTCATATTGAATTTGTTGTAATTCCATAATTATGACACTTTATAAACATTTCTATACTTTTTTGCAATAATCTTGTTCGTAAAGCTTATATAATAGGGGATAGTCTTATTTGTATGGTCAGATCCAGAGAAAATCTCCTCGGGGCATATGCTTTTCTTATAGGAGTTATTTTGGCAATTATACTTGGGCTATTTCAACAATATATGGGAACGGCTATGAGTTTACCATATGCCATACTGGTTATACTGGGCATAGTTGTTGGTGCATTGAATGTTGGAGATGATGATTCCAATACTTTCTTGCTTGCTTCACTTGCACTTGTTATTGTAGCAGGAGTTGGAAATAACACGATTATATTTATATCTAATATAAGCCCTATATTATCTTCTCTAAGTAACATACTTTCAGCTTTGCTTGTATTGTTTATACCTGCAACGATAATTGTAGCAATGAAGACTGTCTTTGCTATTGCGAAGGTTTAAACCTACTGCAATAGCAAACAGAAAAGAGGATTTTGAGGGGGTTGCCAAGTCTTAAAACAATGTTGAACAATTATGCCAATGGATTATGATGTTACCTACTATCGCTCCGCATCGGGCTTCGCCACGATGCTACGCTCTCTTAACTTCTTTGGTAATATCTTGATTCTTAACTGGTGTGGCTAATTTATTTTTTAGGACTTGTAAGAGCCATTTGTTCCGTTAAGTAAATTATAAGAATTCTGCAATATCCTGGAGATTAACGATTCTTGGATCATCCATTGCTAAACCGTAGCATGCAGTATTAATCCATATTTGAACTTGCGGGAAGTTTTCAAATTCGCTTGTTGAGATATTGTTTGTTTCAAAGATATAAACTTTCTTTCCCTTTTTTTCTATTTTTGTTTTAATTACTTCTAGGTTTTTTGATGAAAATTTTTGACCAGTCTTTGTTGTGGTTAGTATTCCGACAACATCTGCTAAAAGAAACTTTGCCTTTTTTGCTTTTGTTCTCTTGTTTATTTCTTCAATGTCTTTTTTTGAGACCGTTTCAAGATTCTTTGCTTTTTGTTCTTGTGAACCTGGAGAAAAAACATAAATTTCTTTTTGTATTTGGACTGCGTTGTTTAAAGCGTGAAATTTCCCATCGGTAACTAACAAAATTGTGTCTGCGTCTTTGTCTAGAGCATTCGAGTTGCATCCTAAAACATGAGCTTCGTGAAAAGCTCCCTGTTTTATTATTACTTTCTTTCCTTTTGATTCTAGATATTTTTTTACTTTTGGAACTAACGATATATATTGTATTGTTGCAGCTAAAGAGATTGTTTTTCCTGGAAGTTTGTCTAAAAGCGAGAAGTCTAGATCTTTTTGACTGAATTTCTTCCTAGTTTCTATAAATAATACATTTTTCATATAAAATGATAGAAAAATCGGTTTTTAAGGTTACGCAGTTGGTTGGAATGGTGCTCTTCTTCTCTCTGGAACCTCTGGAACGCCCACTGCCAGTGCTACTGCAAGATATTCGCATCTTGAAGGATGACTTGAACATCTTGGTTGAACTCCTAAACTGCCCTCCAAATCACCTTCATCCGGCTGCGCATAGCAAGCACATACTGGTTTCTCCATTCTGGTCTCACTCATGCCATATGGGCAACTAGTAGACTTAGAATGTGTTAAACTAGGCATTTTAGAATCTCTCAACTTCATCTGTTGGTCTTGAAGAAGTAGGCTCATCTCCGCCCTTTTGTATCTCAAAGACTCTTGAAGGAGTAGCTATAACTGTGTTTTCCCCGAAACCTGCTATCTTTCCATCCAATGCCTCAACAGTTTTCTTTACTTTAGAAATTGCTCTCTTAAGCTCTACAACGTCTTTTGACTTTAGAGGCTTAATATCTATTACCGCTACTGCATAACCGCTTCTTAGAACTGCGAGAATAGCATTGACATCTTCATATGTCTTTAGAACGAATGTTTTTATAAGAATCTTTGCGTCGGGCTTTTCATGCTCAAGGTCTATTTCAATGAAGTCAGGACCCATATTGCTATCGCCTCCCAACATCCTCTTAAATTTATCGAACACCATGAAGTATTCTAAAAGATTGAGTATTTAAATATTTATGTTGTTGAAAAGATGTGTTAAGATTTGAGGTAATGTCGAGGGACTATTGTATCTTTTTCATTATCTCTTCCCTTATAGAATTGATTTTCTCAGAAAAATCTTTTTCTTGCTTCTCTATATTTTTTAAACGCAAATCTATAAGCTGTTTCTTATGATTCATTGTCTCTTTTACTTCTTCTTTTGTTGTTTTTATTATAACTTGGCCGCCGATGATTCTTGAAATCTCTCCGGAAGTTTTTTCAACCTCTTTTAGGATTTGTTCTGTCTCTGTAAGCTCCATTTGGAATGCTTGTTTCTGCATCATCAATTGCTGAAATGCTTGTTCAATCATTTGAAGTTCTTGAATTTGTCTTTGAGTTTCTTCATCTAAATTTCCGAAAGGATTATGGACATGCTGAGAATGTTCGTGACCTTCATGATCACACTCTTCGTCACATTCATCTTCGTTAGAATTTGTTTCGTCTTCTAGACCCCTTGTGGATTCTTTTGCCATATTAAATTGCCTTAACTGTCTTCATCTTCGTTCGAGGTTTGAAAAATATTCTAGAGCCGCAAGTTGGGCAGACGAATCTCTTCTCCAAATCTGAAGACTTTATTTTCTTACTGCAGTGAAAGCATTTGTATTGTGACATTGTGTTTGTTGTAATGATTTATTGTATTTAAGATTTTGCATTTAGGTAAAAAGTTCCAGCCGCGAATCTCTTTCCACATTTTAGACAGTTCCATATTCCTTTTGCTTCTCTCTTCGCACGTCCGCCGCAGAATATGCAAACTTGCTTTTTTCTTTGGATAGATTCTACTGCTACAAGCCTTTCTTTTACCTTTCCATAGCCAGCACCGAATCTTCCTGCTGCGCCGATTTTTTTTCTTTTAACTGCCATTTTGTTTGTTTTTGTTTATTTTACTCGATGAATATATGGGGTCGCCAGGATTTGAACCTGGGTCACGAAGTCCCAAACCTCGAATACTAACCAAGCTATACTACGACCCCACAATAAAATTAGGGTTTTGGAGTATTATAAAGTTAACTGATTATGAGTGAGTTTGTTTTATTTATTTGCTATTTTAGTTTTTCTTTTGAAACACCAATTTTCTTTTTTCTAAAAAGAAAAGAGTGTTTATTTTTTCTTTGAGTCGCTTTTCTTTGCTTCTTCCTTCTTTGCAGGTTCTGCTCCAGCTGCTGGAACTGCTCCAGGTAATGCTGCTGTGCCTTCCTTCTTTTCTTCCTTAGCTGCCTTTTCTTCTTCAGCCTTCTTTATTTCAGCTTCCTGTAATTTTTGAACTTTCTTGAAGTGATCATCTAATTCTTTTCTTTTTTCGGGAGAAACGTCTGTTTTTTGAGAAGCTATTTCTTTAGCGTATGCTCCGTCTTTCATTTCTGCAAGGATTTCTTTTGGATCTTTACTTTCGATTAAAACTCCTAATGCTAGAGCGCTTCCGATTATAGAACGAACTGCTGCAGGAAAATCTTTAGCCAAAAGCCCAGATTGTTTTGTTTTAGCAACGGAAATAATCTGTTCAATAGCCATATTTCCGACGTTTAACTTTAATCGGTCTCCAGAGCCTTTGTCTATCTTAAGTTCTTTTTTAATTAATTCAGAAGTTGGAGGAGATAAAACTTTTATTGTGAAGGTTTTTGTTTTTGAGTCTACATCTAGATGAACCGGAACAGTTATTCCCTTGAAATCTTTTGTTGCGGCATTGACATCAGCGATAACTTTTCCAAGATTTATTCCCATTGGACCAAGTTGCTGAGCAACTGCTGGGCCTGGTGTCATGTTCCCGCCTTCAATCAATAATTTTACTAGCATGTTATTTCCTTTGAATGTTTATTTAAAAACTATTCTATTTCTGAACTCTGGTCGTTTCTTTGCTCAGTGTGAACATATTCTTCCTTATTTGGAGATTCGTCTGCATCTTCACGTCTGATAACACGAACATTGTCTAATTTAACTGTTACTGGAATTGGAACGGCTGCTCCAAGTAATGAAACCACAACTTCTCCTTTTGCTCTGTCAATTCTAACAACTTTTGCTTTTTCCTTCTTGAAAGGTTCAGCAATCATCTCTACAATGTCATTCTTCTCAATCTTAATATCTGCAGTAATTGGTTCTAACATTGACTTCAATTCATTATAAGAAACTAGTTTTGGAATTATTCCTTTTACATAAGGTAGATTAAAAACTGCTTCTTCTGCATTCTCTCTGTCTGGAGCTTCTAAGAAGATGTATCCTCTCAGTCCATGAGGACGAGCAATAGCATAAACGTTAATGTTTTTCTTTTTAATTTTATCAGAAATTAATTCAAGAGCTTTCTCTTCTTTATTTGTTGTTACTTTAACTACAAATATAACTGACTTGTGTTCTCTTGGAACTTTGGGAGTTACTACCTCTCCTAATGCCTCTTCTTCAGTCTCTTCTTCATCTTCTTCAATTTCGTTTGCATTTTCTTTAGAACTTTCTTCAGAAGGCAAAATAGAATGCTTTTTTGCTCCTCTGATTATTGGAGCTTCTTCAGAAACTTCACGAGACTTGCTAGTACCAATTCCCTCGTGTTCTTCAAGATAATCAAATTCGTCTTCCATTCCTGATGCCATATTGTATGTTTTAGCGAAGTTTAGTGAAAACTTAGCGCCCAACTAGCTCTTAAAAAACTAAGAACCAGATAGTATTTATTATTTTTGGGGGTTTTTAAAACTTATGTTTTTAGCATTAAAGCAACTTTATAACTACAGAGATAACAAACCCCAGAGCCCCTATTACTAGAAGTCCAATTGCAGTAACTTTAGAGATAAGTTTCATTTCTGTAAGCGACGGCTTTTTTAATAATCTCCAAACTCTAAGATACTTTTGATATTGTGAACCTGTCCATTGCGTTATCTTTGACATGTTAGTTCTAGAGAATTAGGGTTTTTAAGTTTATTTGAAATATTTTATTGATTCAAAGAAAAGTATTTATACAGAAGTTAGTGCTTTATTTTTTATGGTTGATGTATTCGAAAAAACAAGGAGAGAAATTCAGAGATATGTTCTTGAGGAGGGGAATCAAACGGTAGGGTTACCTACTGCAGATGTTGCTAGAATGATTACTTGTTATATGAACAATGCACGCCGAAGAGTTTTTGATAGTTTTGGAGGGTACGTTAGTACATTAAGACAAAAAGAAAAAATGTGGCCTCAGTCAGATATTGGAAAGATATTTTATTTTAGAGATGTTGCGGAAGGTGTTTGTAATGGATTTGCTTTGATGAATGTCAGAGCGAAGGAATCTAGTGCATTATCCCTGAAGAGATTATTAGGGGAAGATTAAGGGGTAAAGTTTAATTTTCTTATTTTAGTTTTGAGACATCTATTTCAAGACCTGATTTTTGAGAGATTCTTTGCGCAAGTCTTAGCGCATCTTCCTTCGAACCAACAAAATAATTTATTTGTCCTTTATCTGAAACCTCTCCCGCAGATTCAAAATCTGTTGGAGTGAATGTTAGAGGAGAAAAACCTTCTATTAGGGGTCTCATTTGTTCTCTTGTTAAGTCGGTGTTTAATCTTAGGAGATTTGCTGGTTTTCCAACATATTCTTGATTTGAAACATATTCTGCTGTTATTGTCATAAAACTTGTTAGGATCTTTTGATTTTATAAGGATTGTTGTGATTAATTATGCTGCTTCTTTAGGTAGGGGAGGTAATTCAGAAACAAATTTTTCTATTCCTGTTTGACCCCAGACAATCCGACCTTGGTGTACTACATGAATATTGGCTGAAGTGGGATACACACAGAGAAGATAGCCTTTTGCATCTAATTGTCTCACTAATTCTATTTCAAAATCTTCATCATCAGAATTGTAACCAATCTTGACGGTTCTCTTGTATCCGTCATCCCTTTTTGCAGTGAGTTCTTCCTTAGATTTTCTTTTTGCCATTAAACTTAAATTACTCCTCAAAGAATTCTATGCCCAACTCTTCTTCCATTTCTTGTCGTCTTGCTTCTTCGGCAGGAACTCTTTCTCCAGAGATTTGAGGGCTTTTTACTCCGGTGATTATAACCATAACTTTAATTGCGCCTCTTTGGCCTTTTGGACCGGACATGTCCTTGGATATTTGAGCTCCTGAAATTATCTTTGCGTCTGGAGATAATTGCTCACCGATAGTTTGGATTATTTCTTTATACTCGTCAAGTGAAAGATCTTCCCCTCCGATGACGTTTACTAGAGCTCCCGTGGCATTTCTTATGTCCACATCTAGTAAAGGATTATTAATTGCTTTTTCAACTGCTTCTTTTGCTCTTGAAGCAGAATCTGATTCGCCCATACCAATTAAACTTACTCCTCCATTTGCCATTACTGCTCTAACATCTGCGAAGTCAAGATTAACTAGGCCGGACTTTGTTACTAGTTCCGTTATCCCTTTTACTGCGTTTGTAAGAATTTCATCTGCAACCTTGAATGCGGTTGTTAGTGGCAAGTCAGGAGCTAATTCTAAAAGTTTGTCATTAGGGATTACAATTAAAGTATCAACTATAGATTCCATTTTGTCTAGACCATCCATAGCATTTTCAATTCTTTTTTTACCTTCTACGGTAAATGGAAGCGTTACTACACCAATAACTAAAGCGCCCATTTTCTTTGCTATTTCAGCAACAACAGGGGCAGCACCAGTACCCGTTCCTCCGCCCAAGCCACAGGTAATGAAAACCATATCTGTGCCTTCAAGATATTTCTTTATTTCTTGAGATTGCTCTTTTGCAGCTTCCTGTCCGATTTTAGGATTTGAACCTGCACCTAAACCTTTAGAGATTTCACGACCGATTAGGATTTTTTTATCGGCATTAGAATATAATAGGTCTTGGGCATCAGTGTTCAAAGCCATAATCTCCCCGCCCTTGATTCCTACCTCTCTCATTCTCGAAACAGTGTTTCCTCCCGCGCCACCAACTCCTATAACTTTTATCCGAGCAGACTGTTTTTTAAGAATTTCCTCTAGTTCACGATCGATTTCATTATTAGCATGATAGCTTTCAACCTCTTCTATATCACCTTCAATTAGAGCCATGTTTTAGTTTTGTTTCAGGGATATATAAGCATTTATGTGGTTTAGAATATAAATGCTTATTTGATGAGAATTTAATAAAAAGTTGAACCCTAATGTGGACGAATTGTGATGATACTAAACGTTTGGTATCTTCTGTGGAGGAGTCGTTGTTTTAGGAATTTTTTATGTTTTGGCTACTCAAGAATTGTTTTTAGGGAGTTTTGCTGTCTTCTTTCTTCTCTTCCTTAGGCAAACCACGGTTTTCCTGAAGTTCACCTTTCCCTTGAGATAGATCTTCAAATACTTCTGTAGAAACAGACATACCAAGAATATCTTCGAAGGGTTTTGCGAACATTTCTAAGAATTTTTTAAGAGGCTCTTGTGATTTTGGAATCTTAAATTTTACAGATTTCTTTTTGTCTTTTTCATTATCTTTTGGATCTTCTATGGAAAAATCAAATTGCTTTCTGAATAAGAAATCTTGAACTGCGTTGATTTGTTCTTTCTCGTCTGGAACTCTTCTTAGGATTTTATATTCATAAGTTACGGGTTTTCCTGCAAGAGGATTATTAAAATCTACTAGAACTCTTCCACCTGAATTTGAAAGAACTTTTACAACCTGATTATCTAGAGAAAGCTGCATTCCTTTTTGAGGATAAATCTCTTGTTCAATAAAATGTTTTAAAGGAATCATCCTTACCATTTGTGAGTTTCTTTTTCCGAATGCTTGTTCTGGTTTTATGTTAATAGTGTATGACTTTCCTATCTCTTTTCCTTCTAAGTCTTTGTCTAATCCTGGAAGAATCATTTGTTTTCCCACGGACAAGATTGTAGGTTTTAAATTTTCTAAATTAAACTTTGCTTCTTTTGCTACATCTAAAACTGTTGTGTCGAATATTTCATTTGTGCCCAAGACCTTTCCGGTGAAATCTATTTCAATGAAATCGTTCTTTGCTATTTTGTTTCCTGTATTCGTATCTGCCATTCTTGTTTTAGAAATACAGGGTTTTTAAGTTTGATGTTTGTGGCATTATTTTTTGGTAACATGTGACACTCTTTTTCTTTAGAAAAGAAAAATTGGTGTTTCAAAAAGAAACTACAATAGGTTGTTGGGCATTATACTCACAAATAACCTGGAGTTGCCATGATGTCAACGGATTGTAACATTACTAAACATTAATCTTGAAAACATTTATAAATAGACAATTCATATAGTTAACATGGAAAAAAGAGGACAGGATATTTCATTAACGACTATTTTGTTAATGGTTCTTGGAGTTGTTGTAATAGTTTTATTAATTTGGGGATTTTCTTCCGGATGGAGTAACATGTGGAATAAAGTAACTGGCTTCGGCGGTGGAAAGTCAAACGTTGATGTTGTAAAACAATCTTGTGATTTAGCTTGCCAAGGAAATCAAAAGGATGCTTTCTGTGTAAAAAAGTGGACGGTAGAGTTTGGTGAGAACCGGGAAACATTGAATAGTACTGGTGGCCATGTTAATGCTACGAGCATTACAGGCACATGTAATGATTTCGCCAAGAATTCAACATATGGTGTTTCAATTAGTCCTTGCCCAATCTGCGCTTAATCTCTCGCAGTTAGATTTATTAATGTGATTTATTTGTTTTATTTATGGGTTTAAAAGAGAGGTTTGAAAGATTTAGAATGTTCAAGTTTAATAAGAAAGGATTTGAGTGGGAATTGGCAAGTATTATAATTGCTGTTGTTGTTCTGGGGCTTTTGGCCGCAGCAGTAATGATTTTATTGAAGGGAAAGGGGGGAGAGATTTTAGCAGGACTTAAAAGTAAAATTCATTTTGGCGCAAATGCCTAGATAGATTAGTTTTATAAAAATGAGAAGACTGAAAATAAAAAATAAAAGAGGGCAAGATTGGACAATTGGAAAGCTAATGACCCTGATACTTGTCGTGGTCTTTCTTGTTTTGATTGTATACGGAATTTCTACAGGAGGTCTTAAGCCTCTGTTTGCGAAGATTGCAAATAGTTTTGATAATATTTTGGTTATGCTTGGAATCAAAAACGCTAAGAGCAGTACGACTGAAATTGAGACGACAGCGACAATTTATGGATTGGATAACCAGAGGCTTAGAGTTGGTGATAATTGGTGTGTTGCTTATTTAGATTCTCGTGCGGGAAATTTGAGTGGAGTTTATCAGGTTCAGTTCAGAGACGGAGATTGGAAGTTTGATCAGCGGGGATCTACGGGGAATAGTTATAATAATGTAGATTATAAAACTGTGAGCGAATGGAATCTTTATGAAAGAAAATTATATCAGGCAATGGTTGCAAAGTTTAGCAAACCGAAAAATTATAAGATACACAGCAACGAGGGGGATAATTATGATGAGCAAACTAGCGCGTGGATGAAATACTACAGGGATTCTAGTGATTATTACTATGCTCCATTGTGGTTAGTAGAAAATGGGTTAATGACTTGGGTTAATTGGGGAGATAGTGGAACCTTCTTTTTGTATAAAGGAAATGATGAGTATGAAAAGGATAGAATTACTGTTTTGCTGGAAGGACCCAATGAAGATGTATCCGAGAAGGATTATAATGTTTTTGAGGATGAAGTGAAAACAGGTACGTCAAGAGGGTATATCCTCTCAGGATTAAAAAATGCATTGAGATACACTAATAGAAATTGTTTTAACGTAAATAATGACCGATATTGCCCTTCAGAGGGAGATAACGCCCAACTGAAATTTATTCTTGATAAAGATTCTGGCGGAGGGTATTATAATCCTCTCGCCCTCATTCAAGCAAAGGTTCCGGGGAGCAATAATTGGTATGCTATTTCAAAGAAACCCCAAGAATGGGATCCTGCTAAGGTAGATTATACATTTTATCATGAATGGAGTGCGGATCAAAAGACGTGGAGTGAGATGGATGTAAGGAAATATTACTATATCTACGCTCCAGATGGCGAGGTTCCTGCAATGATTGAGCGTGGAAAGATAAAAGCGAGCCTTCTTAAGGCATGTCAAGATTCATAATCAAAATTTTTAACGCAAAATGAAAAACTAAAATGGTGAAGGATAATGAATAATAAAAAAGCGGTTTTGGAAACAAAGGAAATAATTGAATTAATCTTGGGCGCGGCAGTAACTTTAGTGCTTATACTCCTCATCTGGGCGTTAGTTTCTCCTAGTTTTAACAAACAGGAGAAAACAGCAGAAGCATATTTTGAGTCTTTAAAGAAGGCTATTGGAGAGGTCGATGATGGGGCAAAATCAGTCAATTTAGATTTATATCAAGATAGCTCCATGAGGATTGTTTATTTTGGAGAGTATCTTTCCGTAGAGAGTTATAATTATGTGTTTAAACCAAAAACTCCTTCAAGAAATCAGGTTTGTGTATGCTATAGGGTGACTAAAAACCATGAAGCTATTGGAGTCTGTAATTATTGTTTAAAATTAAAGTATCCTGCAATCGTTAAAGGCTATAGTGTCCCTGAGATGGATGTCCCCATTAGGATCATAATATCTAAAGATGATAAAACTAAACTTTATACCTTTGAACCAAAATTCCTTGGATGAAGATAATATGATTACCTTAAACAAAAAAGCTGAAGTGATATCTGAAGAAACGGTTTCTTGGATACTTATAATTGCAGTAAGTATTGCAGCGGGATATGCCTTGAAATTAATATTTTTTCCAGGATAAATAGATTTATTAAGATTATTTTTCTCTCTTTATCGTGGGGAACATGTTAAAAAAGAGGAAGGGGGGAGATGAAAAGTATTACATTATGATTTCTTTAATACTTGGAGTGATGATCCTCGCGATAAGCCTTTATTTTATTTTCCAGGAGTATTTCACACAAGATGAACTTAATTGGGAAACATGCAGACAGAGTATAATTCTTAGAAGCGGGGAGGGATCATATGCTGCAAAAAAGATTCAGGAAGGCGCATTACCCTTTAAGTGCAAAACTCAAGTAATCAATATTGACTATAAAAGTTATTATGATGCGGGTCAAGAAATTGTAAAGGCAATGGCACAATGCTGGTATACTTTTGGAGAGGGAAAACTACAACTGTATCCCAAGGGCGTCCTTGAGAATGATATTGCATGCTTTGACTGTGCAAGGATACACTTTAGCGAGAGTGTTAAGGAATATTATAGTTCCTCTGCAGTCCGATGGGGATGGCTAGACTACCTTACAGAAGACGTAGGCAATGGAAAAACTTATGGCCAGTATATTTATAACTTCAAAAATAAAAATTCTATTCTGGAAAATCAGCCATGGCCAGAGGATAAGTTTTTGTCCAATATTAGGTATGAAGATGTATATGACATGAATAAGGGAGATCTAATTATCACTGTTGCAGTCAAAACGGGGGCCTGGAAGGGAGGATTTTGGAGCCAGGAATCTAATATTGTCCTTATTCCTCACCAGACAAGTCAACAATTAAAATGTGATAGAGTAGAAACAATCCCTGCGTAATATTTAATATGAAATTTAAAACTAAAAAAGCAAGTTTTTCTAGTGAAAAACAAGTATGTTTTCTTCAGCCCTTGCTTCAAAAAAAAGCAATGATGTTAAGGGAAATTATAATTCATCTAATTTTAATTGGTTTAATCTTTATCATGTTCTTTATGGCTACTGCCGGGAGAGTTAGTAAGAATGAAGTTAGACAACAAGTTATTGAGAAACAAATTGCTTTGATGATTGACGCTGCGGAGCCAGGAACAACAATTTCAATGAGAAAAATAGGAGATAATGGATTCATTAATGATATTAGTGCTGAAGCGGGTTCAATCCATGTAGTCATAAATGATTTTATATCGATTAAAGGTTATCCTTACTTCACAAAGAGTTCGGTTTCAGTAAGAGATGACGTTACTAAATTTTATATCGATGTGAGGTAATTTTCACATGAAAGAAAGAAAATACGGTTGTATAAACAATAAAAAAGGTGTTGCTGGTGAAAGTATCTTAATGATATATCGACTTTTGCTTATATCATTTATTGCCTTAGTAATTCTAGGTTTGGCTGCAGTATTTTATGACTATTCTATAAATGTAAGGTGGGCTGAGGCCCAGATCCTCGGGAAGAAGGTTGTTAACTGCCTTGCTCCAGAAGGCGTTCTGGATTTAGATAAGATTCCGGTTTCTGGAGAAAAGAAGATACTCGATTATTGTGGTATTTCAAATAGTGGAAGATTTTTTGTTCAGGTAGATATAATGGACAACAACATGAAGTCTGTTAAAACATTATATGACGGAGATTCTGGAAGTCTGTGGGTTAAGAGAGTTTATGACCAGGGCAAGGTGAATGATAACCTCAAGAAATACGAAGCAGGATACTTTTCTCAAATTTACGACATATCTACATTAAAAGATAAAAATAAAATTGGCATCAAGGTTAACTTGAAGGTTTTGGTAAACTATGAAGATTAAAAACAAGGTAAATAAAAAAGCAGTTATCGGAGATTTTGTAGGGATGTTTACTGCAACGATAGTGATTATCTTTATTCTTGTACTATTCGCACTGGTTTCATCGGTTGTTAAACTCACTACATCTGGGGGAGTTTCGGTTAGCGATGTTGGTTACAATCCTCGAGAGACGGGGTTTGGAGAGTATCGCGGAGAGAACTATTTCAATTTTGTCGAGTATGATAATAACTTTGGAAGATTAGTTCATGCGAGATATTTAATTGCCGGTGGGCAATCAGTTAAACAAACGGGGTTGATAAAATGATTAACACAAAAAAGAAAGCGCAGATGATGGCATTATATCTTCCATTTTTGACTCTGTTTATGTGCGGAGTGATTATAGGAATGTATTGGATGCAGGGTAATCATGTTCAAAATTCTTTTATTTCTCCTGTATCTCTTTTGAACTTTCAGGATGAGAAAGAGATATTTGAGATGCAAGAAAAGGAATTGGTGATTAGTACCGTTAAATCAAATCTAGCTAGTAGCCCTGATGCGATTAAAAATAGTTTTTGCGCAAGTTTTTCTAGCGGAGATTTTTCAGATTGGATTTTTAGAAATTTGAGTTATAAAGAGAAGGATGATGTTTATGATTCGTTTAAATCTTCTAGCTCAAGAGGAATATTTTGCAATGAAGTATACAAATTTTCACTTTCTGGAGATAAAATAAATGTTGAAAGAGGAGAATTAAAGAAAAAGTTTAATCTTGATGCTCCTGAAGAAGGAAATGATAAGATAAAGTTTCCAATGAAGCTGGAAGTTAGCTTTTCAAAGACCTATTCAATACCCAAAACAGGATAAATTAACTAAATAAACAAAAAAACAAAATGGACTACGGATCACCTGAAAGAAGAAAATCTAAGAAAGACCAGAAGAGAAAGAGAATCGCTCGCGGTTATAAACGTGGCGGAAAATTCAGAAGCAGTGAGACTACTGATAAAATATAAACTAATACTTATACTACATGGAATTTATATTTTGGCTCTTGTTTGTAGGCATTTTCATAGCGATGCTTCAGGATTTGAAGAGAAGAGAGGTAGACAACTGGTTGAATCTTCTTTTGGTTTTTTGTGGATGGGGCTTTTTGATATTTAGGGCTATTTTTGAAAAAGATGTTCAGTTGATTTTTGTTTCTGTTTCTTGCTTTATCTTAATGTTTGTTCTTGCGAACTTGTTTTATTATGGAAGGGTTTTTTCTGGGGGGGATGCTAAATTGTTATTCGCTATGTTTGCTGCTTTTGTTGGGGCAGGATTTTATTTGACTATGCTGAATGTTGCTGTCTTTATTGTGCTCCTGTTGGTTTCTGGGGCCGTTTATGGATTATTTTATATGTGTTTCTTAGTGTTTAGAGATTTTAATAAAATGAAGAAAGGAATTTATGAAGAGTTCGGAAGAGGTTATGTAAAACTGGGGATTTTTGTTTCTTTGATTATTATTGTTGGAGGATTTTTTATAGAGTTTTTTATGCCTTTGGGGATTTTGCTTTTGTTTATGTCTGTTGCTTTTCCTTTCATTAAATCGATTGAGAAGGACTCAATGATGCATCTTGTCAATCCAAAGAGCCTTAGATTGGGGGATTTGCTAGCTAAGGATGTCAAAATAGGAAATAAAACAATAAAATCAAAATGGGAGGGAATTTCTGAGGAAGAGTTAGTTGCCTTGAAGAAGTCAAAGAAGAAGATAATGATAAAGGAAGGAATTCCTTTTGTTCCGGCTTTTTTTATTGCATTTATTGCTTATGTATTATTAAGGGGAAAGATAATAGCGTTTGTTACAAGTTTTATTTGATTACTTATTGGTGCGATGTTGAGTTTTCTCGCAATTTGCATTTTCGTTAATTACTCTTGATGTTGTTCTCTTGAAAAAGCGAATTGCTCGCCCAAGATGTGAAAAAATGTGATGATACTAAACGTTAGGTAATGTGTACTACGAAGGTTGTGTTAGTAGCAATTTTTATTTTAACTTGTTATTTTGAGAGGGATTATCTAAGGAATTCTAGTAAATTTTGGAATAGAATCAATTTTTTTCTCTACAATCTCGTTTGAAGGGGGAAGTTTTTCTACTTCAACTTCTTTCTTTTGCTCTTTTGATGTCAGATGTTCCTTTTTTTCTTCTGGAATTGGCAGGGGTTTTATAAGTTCTGACTGTAAGTTTGAAAGTTCTTCTTCTGAAGCTTTGACTTTTTGCAATTTGGATAAATCTTCTCCATAAACCGGAATTATCTCGATTACGGGGTGGTCCATTATCTTTAGAGAGTTTATCTTGAATGTTTTCGGTTTTAGGAAAAACTTTATTCTTTCTGAGACTTTTTTTGCAAGTTCTTTTGCAGAAGTTGCATTTTTTGGGGCGTGTTCTTTTGGAATAATGAGTGTATGTCCTTTAGTTAGGGGATTTATTTCTAGAACTGCAATGTTTTCTGCATTCTCATCTATTTTGTATGAGGGAAGCTTTCCTTCAGCAATTGAACAGAAAACACACTGTTGTAAATGATCTAACTGGTTTTCTTTTACAAACTCTTCTACATCTTCAACAGTCATTGAAAGAATCTGTTGTTTAATCTGTTCTTGTTTATCTTCAGGAAAACTATTTAGCTGTGTTAAAAGATGCTGTTTAATCTGATCTGCCTGTTCTGAGCTTAGTGTTCCCTCTTCCATGACCAACATTAAGAATTGTATGATTATAAATATTACCTCTGATCGCGCCCATAATCTTTAGTAACATTTGTGGAGGAATCGTTGTGTTAGAGTAATTTTTATGTTGTGGAGTATTTTACATAAAATATTTTTGAGTTGCCAAAATGTGAACGAATTGTAACATTACCAAAAAATCAATTTAGACGCCTATGGAGATTTATCCAATAGCTCTTCTGTAGTCGGTCATCTCGCAAGATGAGACGCCTTCAACGTCATTGAAAGCATTACCTAGTTCGTCAACTTCTTTGGATTCGGGATATGCAAGAGTAACAATAAGGGCCTTTAAACCAAAAGCAATTGGCTGTTCTTCAAAACTATCAAATACTCCGCCCATCTCTTTAATTGTATTTTTAACTTCCTCTTTAACGCTCTCCAAGTCTGTGTCAAGACTTTCAGGCATTATTTTGAACTTAACTGCTGAGTTTCCCATTTTTATGGTCCTTTAAAGCCGCATTTGCATTCGTAAGTTATAGATAGGTCTTTGCATTTACCACATCTAAGAATCGTCTCGCTGCAATTGGGGCATGGAAATTTCACAACTTCTGCAGTTTCTTTCGCACAACTTATGCATTCCATAGTTTTTAGTTTGGAATTTGGTTTATAAATGTTGTTAATTCGGAGGTTTTTAGGGATTACCGGTAAGCAGAGGTTTGTTTGAAACTTACAAAGATTTATAAATTAAATTTTGGATGATTTAGTATGGCTACAAAAATTATTGAGGGTACTGAAATACGTGTGGGTACTTTTTTGCTTCTTGAGGGTGCTGTATGTGAAGTAAAGAAAATGGGGATTTCTAAGTCGGGAAAGCATGGACACGCAAAGGTACGTTTCGAAGCTACAGATATTCTAACTGGAAAAAAGAAAGTTATGGTTTTCTCTGGACACGCGAGATTTGATGTCCCAATGATTGAAAAGAAGAAGGCACAGGTTCTTTCTATAAATAATGGAGTTGCAAGTTTGATGGATTCTGAATCATTTGAAAACATTGAGCTTCCAATACCTGAGGAAATAAAGGAAGAGATTAAGGAAGGCGGAAATGCAGAGTATTGGGATGTTGAAGGCGGAAAGTTCCTTAAGAGAGGATTGTAATTTTATTTTAGGACTTTAAGCTTCTTTTAGGTAACATCTGTGGAGGAATTGTATTGTTTGGGCAATTTTTATGTTGTTGAGCATTTTACATACAAATATTTTGAGTTGCCAAAGATGTGAACGAATGAGACATTACCCCACTCTGGGTAGAGAATGACAAATGTCATGGATCTCCATAACAAGGAGATTTCACAAAGCTTTTTAAACCGATTTTTTCTTGGTAGATTATTAATAACATGGCAACAAAAATATTGGCAGCACAGAATAGGATGTTTAAGAATACATTTGTTTGCAAGAGATGCAAGCATAAACTTAAGGTTGAACCTCTAAAAGTCTTACAGGGAAGTGTAAGATGTAGAAAATGTGGTCAATCTGACTTTAGACCTATTAGAAAGAAGTAGTTTTATAAACGGAGTTTTTCTTAGTTGATTATGGATAGTTTTATTGTATATGATCTTATATTCTTGGTATTGTTTACATTATTCATAGTTATGTTCTTGTACAAAAGAAGAAAGAAGTTGGATAGAGAGGGGATAATGTATCTTTATAGAACCAAGGTAGGAATTAAAGCGATAAATGCTGTAAGTGAGAAGTTTTCTAGGGCGTTGCATGTTTTGAAGTATCTTGTTGTTACTGTGGGATATATTTTAATGTCGGTGATGGTTTATCTTATGGTTAATGTGGTTTATACCTACATAAAGTTCCCTCAAATTACTCAGATGGTTAAAGCGCCACCAATTGCACCAGTTATTCCTTATTTTCCTCAACTATTTGGATTAGATCTTAAAGATGCTGCAAAACTAATTAAAAACAACAATTTTTTTAGATATGAACTTGATTCTTGGTTTAATCAATCAGCAATTTTCAAAGCTAAGTGGTTATTTGATAA